>JBIOUJ010000227.1:0-83707 GCA_044867025.1 Pyrinomonadaceae bacterium
CTACTCTTGAAAACCATTTAAATGGTTTTCCCGATTCTGGAGCGGTGTCCCCCAAGCTAAAGCTTGGGGAGAATGAAAGGCCCGCTGTCATGATAACGATGTGTAAAGGATGTCATGATAATGAACATCTGCGCTCGAACCCTGGGCTGGAATTAGCCAACGCCTTCGGCGTTTTTCAAACTGAACCAGTACCAAAGATACGGAGGACAAAATGCCTGATCCGATCGCTGGAAAGCGTCTGAAGAAAATGCTTGACCGATGGGAGAACGAGGGCGGACGCATTGCCACTGACACAACTAGTGCGGATGCGAGCAGACCAACTGGCGAAGATAAGGACCAGAGTAAAAAACGATCTTCTCCTTCGAGTGATAAATCGTCGGCCAGTGGTCCTGCATCTCCGACAGAGAGGCGCAAGCCGGCTCAGAAATGAGTACATGACGGCGCTTCATGTCCGATGTTTGCATTGTGAGCATGGCCTCTCCGTAGACGACCGTGGCAACCTCGCCACGCAGGCCCGTCTCAACGGGAAAAGTTGTAGCGATTGAACCCGCCGGCGCGGGTCGGCTTTTTTGGATTTTTTGGTACTGTGTCGGCCGCGGCTGAACCGCAAATCGTACGTGGCAGCCCACAAGATGGCATTTACCTACCGTGAGAAGGAGCATTTTACTGTATGACCAGAAAATCCAAATCGAGTTCTCAGCCGAATTCTGATGAAGCCTCATACAAAAAGTGGACCACAATAGTAAGTACAGCTGTAGCCGTGATATCACTTCTCTCTAACGCGCTTCTCGGTATTGCAACTTACAGGCTAAGCCACGCAAAGAATGATGCCGAAAAACAACTCAATGAAGTAAGGTTGGAGAAAGAGAAGCTCGACAGTCTTATTAAGCGGCGCGATGTAAACGTTGATTTAGAAACTCGCTATTATGTAGTCACCGGTCTCGCAATTATGGAGATTGAGGCTGCGGATGTGGGGAACCCAGAAAGCCGTCCCGCCATAGTGCAAAATCACGTGTTGCAGCAACTTCAGCAATGGAAAGAACGTTGGGAGACTGGTGAGAGCATAGTAGTAAACGAGAACGGCAGCCAACGTAGTCATGGCATTGTGCTCCTGCGGATAAGTAACCGAGGCAAGGAAGCTGCACATAAGGTGGTGTTAAGTATTAGAGAGAAAGATTTTTCGGCGCAAGGCGAATATGCCGAAGATTTGTGGGAGTTAGAAACAAACGGTTGGCGAGAGGTCACAATAAATTTAGCCGACTTGCAGCCAAGCCAAAGTGTTACTTTGCCCCTTGCACATACGCTGGGCACAAATAAGTACTTTGGGCCTGTGATGCTCCCCACGAAAGTAGAATGGTTCAATCCTACTCTTCAGCAAAAAGAGTCACTGGCGGTGGCAGGTATGGTTCCGGAAGAACAATGGATATCTAAAGGAACAAATATTAGTGTTGGACAGTAGCTTAGGAGTCACTCGCTCGATCACAGTGTGTTTAGTTCGGATTATGAATCCCACGATCTAACGAGCTGAGTTACCCCACCACACGGATTCTTTAGCATGACTCACCTGCGTCAGCGGCTCGCATCCTTCGCTTCCTTCTTCGGCACCTCCGGCGACGTGAAGTCAGGCATCGGATCGCCCCAAATGTAATGGTTGAACCACGAAAGATTGTGCTGCATCACCGCACGCATCGACTTCGGTTTGTTAATCCCATGCCCGAATCCTTTATACACAACCATCTCGACCTTCACGCCGCGGTCCGCTAAACCCTGCCGCAGTTCGTAACCATTCGCGATCGGCACGCGACGGTCGAACTCGCCGTGCTGGATCAGCGTCGGCGTCTTCGCTTTCTTGATGTAACTCATCGGCGATGTCTTTAAGTAAATCGCTGGGTCTTCCGCAGGATCGTTTCCAAGATAATGTATCGTGAACGGCGTGATATCAGTGTTGTAATAGTATGTGGCCCAGTTTGAAATTCCGGCGCCGACCGAGATTGCAACAAATCGATCAGTGCTGGTCGTCAGGAACGCAGAGATGTATCCACCCTGACTCCAACCCATGCACGCAACTTTATCCTTATCAACCCAACCCTTCGCAATGAGGTGATCGACGCCCGACAAAACATCCCATGCATCACCGACACCGAGATTGCCCACATTCAGTTTGCGGAACTTCTCGCCATACCCGGCGCTGCCTCGATAGTTGACTTTCAAAATCAACGCGCCGCGCGCCGCCCAGATGTCTGATGGATAGTAACGGGTGTCAGGTGTCAGCAACACCGGACGATCGATTCCCGTTGGCCCACCATGAATGATGCACAGCAGCGGATATTTCTTTGCCGGATCGAAGTCGGCAGGTTTGATTAAAACACCCTCGATCGTCGTGCCATCCTGACTCTGCCACGAAATCACTTCGCGCGTACCTAGCGTGAAAGTTTTTGCTTGCTCATTGAAGTTCGTTAATTTGCGAGGCGCAAAACTTCGCATGTCAGACACAAATACTTCTCTCATGCTCGTCGGTGAAGCAACGGTGAAGGCGATCCGATCGACGCTACGCGTGAATGCGAAGGCACCAGCCATCACGTTGTCGGGTTGCGAAACGCGAGTGATTTTCGCGCTCACCGGATCGACGCGAAACAGGTGCGAAGCGGTTTTCTGCAACCCGCCAAAATAGATCCCGGTGCGATTCCATTCGATTAACTCCGGTGTCTCGTCAAAACTGTCAGTGATCGATCTCGGTTTACCGCCCTCAACTCCGACAATCGCAAGGCGCGAATTGCTCGGGAAGTAAAGCTTTTCGCCCATCACTGACGCGAAAACGATCTGCTTTCCATCCGGCGAAAAGACCGGATTACTATCCGGTCCCGGTTGATCGACGATCTTCTTCACCGAATCATCGCTCAGCTTGAGCAGATAAATATCACCGGTTAATCCCTGAATTAAATCTGGATTTACCGTGGCGCTGAAAACGATACTCGAACCATCGGGCGACCATGAAAAAGAATTAACGCTGAAATCCGTTTTCTTCGTGCGCTGTTTGCCGGCCATCGGCGATTTCATCGCTTCTGCCACGTTGAGGGTCCAAATGTGAACGTAGCTGTAACCCCCGCGCACCACGTCGTAGTCACCATAGTATTC
The DNA here is from genome assembly GCA_044867025.1 of Pyrinomonadaceae bacterium. GTDB lineage: Bacteria > Acidobacteriota > Blastocatellia > Pyrinomonadales > Pyrinomonadaceae > PSRF01. Next base: position 3,136 of record JBIOUJ010000227.1, read on the forward strand.
TTTGCGGTCCTTCAGCGGCTGCGCGGTCGGTTCAGTTGCCGTATAAGCGATCGTCCTGCCGTCTTCCGACCACGCAAAGTTGTTAATTGCAGTTTCAGACTTGGTCAGTTGTTGAGCTTCGCCGCCGGTCGGATCGATCAGAAATATCTGGTTCTTGTCTTCGACGCGGTTGCTGACAAACGCCAGCCACTGGCCGTCAGGTGACCAGCGCGGATTCGTCGACGATTTATCGCCGCGCGTTAGTTGCAGACTCTTTCCGGTGTCGCTATTCACAAGCCAGATTTGCGTTACGAAGGCATCCTGCTTGAAGTCACCATAGTTAACCGTGTAAGCGACCCACTTCCCGTCAGGCGAGATTTGCGTGCCGCCGACCGTTTTGATCGTCAAGAGATCATCAAGCGTGGGAACGCGCGATTGGGCCATTGCCGCAGTGACAACCAGCATGAGCGTTAATGAGGCCAGTGCTGTTTTGATCATGAATGTGTCCTTCCTGCTGGTTTTTTGGGTCAAGTGACCGGCGCAGTATAATCCCGCGGCGAATCAGGTACAATCGCCTTATGCCCCGTTACATCGACCTAGCCACCTGGCCGCGACGGCAGGTGTTTGAATTCTATCTTCCATTCGACAAGCCATATTTCAACGTCTGCACGCAGCTTGACGTCACCAACTTACTGACCGAACTGCACAAACGTGAACGCACAAGCGTTTGGCTCACGTATCACTACCTCGCACTGCGAGCCGCAAACGAGATCGAACCTTTCCGTTATCGACTGAGACAAGGCAAGGTGCTGGTCCATGACGTCATCAACGGCGGCACCACCGTAATCCTGCCAAATGAAACGTTCACACTTATGTATTTCGATTACAAAGAGAGCTTTTCGGAATTCATGAAAGGCGCAACACGAGCTGTCGACGAGATCAAAAACGGCGACGGTGTGTTCAGACCCCGACACGAAGACGACGCGCGCATACATTGCACCACGCTGCCGTGGATCGCATTCACGAGTTTTTCGCACGCGCGCAGGTGGGGACGCGAGGATTCGGTGCCGAAGATCTCGTTTGGAAAGTTTATAGAAGCGAACGAACGGACCCTGCTGCCATTCTCCGTCGAGGTCCATCATTCACTCATGGACGGTCTGCACGTCGGACGTTATATCGCGCGCATCGAGGAGATGCTTGCACATCCCGAAACGTTCCTCGACTAGCCGAAAATGCGCAGACTCGCTATCGTCTCGATACTCCTTGTCGTTCTCGCCATCCCGCTTGCATACCTGGCTTACCGGTATCTGCGCAAACCGTTACCGACGCCGGTCGGTTGGAAAGCGCACGTAACGACGTTCGCCGGAGACGGGTCGCCACTCGGTTTGTCGGATCCATTTGGGATAGCAGTCGCTCCGGATGGAACGATCTATGTGACTGATGCGGGCGAGAACAACCGCATTCAAAAGTTCACACCGGATGGAAACATCACGACGATCGCCGGAGGTGTGGAGGGGTTCGGCGACGGCGTCGAAGATAAGGCGCTATTTAACACGCCCTCAGGTGTCGCACTCGCGCCGAACGGCTTCCTCATCATTGCGGACACCGGCAACAATCGCATACGAAAGCTCACGCCCGCCGGCCAGTCGGAGACTGTCGCCGGCGATGGTACAGCCGGATACGTCGATGGACCAGCAAACAAAGCGCAGTTCAATGGACCAATCGGCGTCGCTGTGGATGCGCGTGGAAACATTTATGTCGCCGATAGTTATAACGATCGCATTCGCTTGATCACGCCGGACGGACAGGTCAGCACACTCGCGGGCAAGGGAACTCCCGGGTATGCCGATGGCGATCGCAACACAGCACTCTTCGATACGCCGTGCGGCGTGGTCGTTGCGAATGATGGCGCGCTCATCGTCGCTGATACTGGAAATGATCGTCTGCGCAGAATAGATACGCAGGGAAACGTTACGACATTGCCAGTGACAGACCTTTCGAGTCCGATCGGCCTGGCGCTGACGCACGACAACTTTCTGTACGTGACGGAACTCGATCGTTCGCGTGTTCTTCAGATCGCTCCCGACGGCACAGCGCGCGTGATTGCCGGCAACGATCCAGGCTTCGCCGATGGTTCCGATGAGGCTCGGTTCAACCAACCGACGGGAATCGCACTTGCGGCAGATAAGCTTTACGTTGCAGACAGCGGCAACTACCTCGTCCGTAAGCTCGATCCAACACCGACGTCCAGCGTGGCCACTCTGATCGATCCACGCCCGAAACTCACGAACGAAACTCTGCGTCAGCAATCTCTGTTATGGCCGGTCGATCCGCAGGACCGTCCGCACGAAGTTGTTGCAACGATCGGCGAAGTGCGCGGCAGTTTCGACACGACTGACAGCCGCCATCATCTTCACAGCGGACTCGATGTCTTCGGCGCCTACGGGACGGTTGTTCGGGCCGTGCGATCCGAGAAGGTTGTGAATCCGATTCCAAACTGGGCTTTTGGATCAATTAATGAAGGCATACGTGTTGGCGTTGTTTCCTACATTCACATTCACGTCGGACGCGACAAGGACGCGAAGATGTTCGACGATCCGCGGTTCATTCCCGTGAACGACGCCGAACAGAAGCTTGCGCGTGTGCGCATCAGGCGCGGCACACGCTTTCGTCCCGGCGATGCTGTTGGAACTGTTAACCGGATGTACCATGTTCACATGAACATTGGACCACCTGACGGTGAGATCAACCCCCTTACACTGTCGCCCATCGGTTTCGCAGACACGATTGCTCCAACTATTGCGAAAGATGGTATTCAACTGTTTGACTCTTCGGGCGCACGCTTGACGGAAAAGAGCGGAGAGCGTTTGCTAGTAACTGGTCCAGTGCGCATCGTCGTCGACGCCATCGACCGTACGAACATGAACGCGAGTCGACGCAGGCTCGGTCTTTACAAACTCGGCTATCAGGTTCTCAAACCGGATGGAACGCCCGCTCCCGGTTTCGAGCAGCCGCGCATCAATATCATGTTCAATCGACTGCCCAGCGACCGGGCAGCGACAAAGGTGGCCTACGCGGCAGAGAGCGGGATCACTGTCTACGGGAGCGAGACGACGAGATTTCTCTACGAGGTGACGAATACGGTTCGCGATGGGCGCGCGACGCCGGGTGTGTGGGACGCAACGCAACTGCCTAAAGGCGACTACGTGTTGCGCATCCTTGCGGCTGATTATTCAGGCAATGAGGCGCAGGAAGGCCGCGACGTTTTGATTACTGTGAGATAATCGGCCAAAGAATGACTCCAGAACTCCCGCCCGAAATCCAGCAATGCATCAGACGTGCGCTCGAAGAGGACATCGGCACAGGCGATGTCACGACTGACACGATTGTGCCCGCAGACGCGTCGCTGCGTGGCCGAATCGTCGCGAAGCAGGATGGCGTCGTTGCTGGGCTAACCCTGGCCCGGCATGTAATGCTTGCTTTGAGCGATCAGATCACTTTCAGAAACAATGCGGCAGATGGATCGAGAATCACTCGCGGCACAGTGCTGGTGGATCTCGAAGGACCAGCGCGAGCACTCCTCACTGGTGAACGAACTGCTCTGAATTTTCTCGGCCGCATGTCTGGAATAGCCACGCTCACCAGAAAGTTCGTCGACGCTGTCGCCGGCACGAACGCGGTGATTCTCGACACACGTAAAACCGCTCCGGGCCTGAGAATCACAGACAAACTCGCGGTTCGTCTTGGCGGCGGCCGGAACCACCGCACAGGTCTTTTCGACATGGTATTAATAAAGGACAACCACATCGACTTCGCGGGTTCGATAACTGCTGCTGTCGAACGGGTTCGCGCGTCCGGATCGAAACTCGAGATCGAAGTCGAGACGCGCACGCTCGACAACGTCCGAGAGGCGCTCGCGTTGGGAGTTGAGCGCATTCTGCTTGATAATATGTCGGTTGAAACGACGCGCGAGGCGGTCAGGATCGGTGATGCCCGGGCTAAATTGGAAGCGTCTGGCAACGTAACGCTCGATAATGTTGTCGAAGTGGCCGGCACTGGCGTCGACTACATTTCCGTCGGTGCGTTAACGCATTCGCCGAAGGTGTTTGATGTTAGCCTGGAGTTTGTGGAATGAGAGAGATGATGACGGCGCGCATGCGCGCTAACACGGCAACGGAAGAGATGTATCAAAAGCTGCACCGGCTGCTTTCGGATACCGTGCCGGACTTTGAGCTGCGTCTTAAGGCGGAGTTGGCCGTCGAGATCAATCGACTGAAGGTGGAAAAGAACGCCGTGATCCTGGGCCATAACTACATGGAACCGGCGCTCTTCCATTCGATTCCGGATTTCGTCGGCGACTCGCTCGAGCTGAGTCGCAGAGCTGCGGAGACCGACAAAGACATCATCGTGTTCTGCGGCGTGAAGTTCATGGCCGAGACGGCGAAGATACTCAATCCGACGAAGAAGGTGCTGATTCCTTCCGAGAAAGCCGGATGTTCGCTCGCGGCCAGTATCACTGCCGAGGATGTGCGCGAGTTGAAACGTCGATTTCCCGGCGTTCCGGTGGTGACTTACATAAACACCTACGCCGACGTGAAAGCAGAGTCTGACATCTGCTGCACTTCGTCGAACGCGGTTGCAGTGGTTAAGTCGCTCAATACCGACAAGGTGATTTTTATTCCCGATGAATATCTCGCCGGCAATGTCGCGCGCGAGAGCGGAAAGCAGATCATCTTTCCGACGCGCGAGCCGAGGATGCGTTTTCCGAATGAGCTGAACTACGAAATGATTGGTTGGCCGGGGCGATGTGAGGTGCACGAGAAGTTCAGTGTTGAAGACATTCAGAATGTCAGGAAGCAGTTTCCGGACGTTGTGATTCTGGCGCATCCGGAGTGTAGTCCCGAGGTGGTTGCTGCTTCGGATTATTCGGGTAGCACGACGGCGATGATTAGATATGTCGAGGAGACGAATGCGCCGCGTTATCTGCTGCTGACGGAGTGTTCGATGGGCGACAACATTGCGGCTGCAAATCCTGATAAAGAGATGTTGCGGCTTTGCAGTGTGCGTTGTCCGCACATGAATCAGATCACGCTGGAAGACACGCTCGAGTCGCTGCAAAAAGAGCAGTTTGAGATCATCATCGACGAGGACGTTCGCAAGCGCGCGCTGCGGTCGGTTGAGCGGATGCTCGAGATTGGGAAAGAAGATTAATCATTTTGTGTAATCTGTGGACCGATTTTCTCAACACCGATAATGACGAACGCTGAGGTCCTGATCATCGGTTGCGGAATTGCCGGTGCGACTGCTGCTCTGCGTCTCGCTCGAAATCCTGAGCGTCAAATCACCATCATCACGCGTGCGAGCGAGGTTCGCGAATCGAATACGCGCTACGCGCAAGGCGGAATAATCGGCCGCGGTCCTGACGACAGTTCGGAGTTGTTGTTCGAAGACATTGTCGCAGCCGGCGCTGGTGTGACGTCGCCGGAAGCCGCGCGAATCATTGCCGACGAAGGCCCGCCGTTGCTGAACGAAGTACTCGAACGCACGGCCGGAGTCGTTTTCGATCACACTGACGATGGTGCACCCATCTGGGGGCAGGAAGCGGCTCACTCGCGCCGCAGAATTCTTCACGTCGGCGACTCAACCGGCCTGGCAATCATGAATGGTCTCGCCCGTACGCTCAGCGAATATCCAAACATCACTATCAAAACCGATGCGACCGCGGTTGACCTGATCACGTTTCCACATCACTCGCGGAATCCGCTCGATAACTATCGCGAAGTCTCTTGTCACGGCTGCTACGTTTTCGATCGCACAGAAAAAACGGTGCATCGCTACCTCGCGAGCGCAACGATTCTCGCCACAGGCGGGCTCGGGAGGATCTATCGAAACACTACAAATCCCGTCGGTGCGCGCGGCGACGGCCTGGCGATGGCCCATCGGGCGGGTGCGCGGATCGCGAACGCTGAATACGTGCAGTTTCATCCGACCGCACTCGCAGCTCCAGGGGCCGAAGGCCTGTTAATTAGCGAAGCTGTTCGTGGTGAAGGTGGAGTGTTGTTGACGCCTGAACTCCGTTCCTTCATGGAGCGGTATTCGCCCGAGTGGAAAGATCTTGCGCCGCGTGATGTCGTTGCCCGCGCGATTCACCACGAGATGGAGGCGAAAGGCTATTCCTACGTGCTGCTCGACATCGCGTCGCACATGCGTGCGGAGGCCATTCGAGAAAGGTTTCCGTTCATTTATGACCAGTGTTTGAAAGTCGGGCTCGACATCTCGCGTGAGCCTGTGCCCGTCGTTCCCGCGGCGCACTACTTTTGCGGTGGCGTGCTGGTAGATGAATGGGCGCGTTCGACGATCCGCAACTTGTACGCAGTCGGCGAGATCAGTTGCACGGGCGTGCACGGCGCAAACCGTCTTGCCTCGACATCGCTCCTGGAAGGATTGGTTTGGGGCAATCGCGCCGCGTTGGAAATCGAGAGAGTCTTCAGCGAAAAGACAGTTGGACCAAAACCGAAATTCGAAGACGTGCCGTCGTGGGATGAAAGCGGTTTGAGCGCGGATCCCGATCCGGCGCTGATTCAGGGCGACATGCAGACGATTCAAAACATCATGTGGCACTACGTCGGCTTGGTTCGCACCGCCGATCGGCTATCGCGTGCGATCCGCGAGTTGCGTCACCTATGGAATGAGATCGAGACGTTTTATAGAACTACGAAACTCTCTGACGGGTTGATCGGTCTGCGCAACGCGGTCGAGGTGGCGTTAATTGTTGCGCAAGCGGCGCAGCACAACCGGCAGAGTCGCGGATGTCACTACCGGCAGGATTCTGTGACTGTGACTGGCGATCGTTTGATTTGAGATTTCTACGATTAAAACTCAACCCAGGCGCCGGCGATTTGCGACTGCGCTTTGTGATAAAGGTACTCGGCACAGGCGACGTCTTCGATTGCGAGACCAAGCGACTTGAAGAGTGTGATCTCTGTTGCTGAAGTGCGACCGGTTTTCGTTCCGATTAACAACTCTCCAATCTCACCCACAATGCTGTCCGGAGTTACAACGCCTTCCTTCGCCGCCAACAAGTAATCTCCAGACTCATTCAACGCCGACTCACGGCGGTCGACGAAAATTCGCGCCGCAGCCATCGTGGCGCTGTCGACCTCTCTCGAATTCGGCGAATGTGTGCCGATGGCATTGACGTGTGCTCCCGGAGAGATCCACTCCTTACTAATAACGGGCTCTAAAGATGATGTCGCAGTCACAATCAGATCTGCGTTACGAACTGCGTCTTCATTTTTTCGCACGGCTTCGATGGGAAACGGAAACTGGGGCTGCATCTCGTCGGCGAGTCGCTGAGCATGCTCGAAGTTCCTTGCGACGACACGCGCGCGTTTGATCGAGCGAACGCATGTGAGTGCAGCCAAATGCGTGCGAGCTTGTACACCCGCGCCGACGATCGCCAATTCACGCGCATCTTCGCGCGCAAGCAACCGCGTCGCAACAGCCGACACCGCAGCCGTCCGAATCGCCGTGATCTCCGAAGCATTCATCAGTGCGAGCAGTTCGCCAGTCTCCCGACTGAAAAGCGTCACTGCACCCTGGTGTGCATCCTTGCCTTGGGACGGATTCTCCGGAAAAACGCAGATCGCTTTCAACCCGAACGCGCCTTGTTCACCGCCGCGATACGCCGACATGAGTCCGAGTAATCCGCGCGCATTTGGTGGACGCACAATCGTGCGCAAAGGCTGATGTACCTCATCACGCGCGAGTGCCGACAGCGCATCAGCCATCAACTCTATGCAATCCCGCATCGGCAGCAGTTCTCTGATCTGGCTGCTGTTGAGAATCAGTATTTTCATTGTTGATCTAAACAGTCAGATTACCCCAAAAGGTGAATCTACTAACATGACGCGCACGGAATGGTTAACGACCTTCTCCTCATATTTAGCCTAAGTATGAATAAAACTGCAAAAAAGCGCGATATCGTGCGCGATTCAGCGTTGGCACACTCATTGCCAAAAGAGGGCCACGGAAGCAGTAGCGATGAAAAAGGGGTTGTTAACAGGAATGAAAAAGGGGTTAGTAAGTATTTTCGTTTTATTGGTTTTGACGTTCACGGCGATTCCGGCCCCTGCACAAACGCGCTACCAGCGAAATTACAGCGCCACGCGTTATGGACAACGTTACGACCGATATCGCACTTATAGCGGGCGAAGGTATCAATGGGATCAGAACAGGTCATTTTGGGATCGACATCGCGACAAGCTTACGACCGGCATCGGAGCTGGCGCGGGCGCCGCAGTAGGCGCAATGGTTGGTGGTAAGAAGGGCGCACTAGTTGGCGCGCTATTAGGTGGAGGCGGAGCGGCGCTTTATACCTACGGTATTCGAGACGACAGGCGACGCCGCTACTAAGTCTGTTTCAATAACGGTTCGGTCACACATTGTAAGATGAGTGGCCTTGTAAGGGCCCGGATGTGAAGGGGAGAGCACGTCCGGGTCCTAACATTTTAAAGCGAATCATTGGTGATATATCGTTTGACATTTCCCATTTATCATTTCGGAAGCCGCAGGTCTTAAATGGCAAATGATCAATGTCAAATGATACATGACCAATGATTCTCGGTTTTTGCCCCCCCTCATTAGCCGCGCTCAACGGTTTCTGCTATATAGATAGGTCCGCATTTACCAGGCTCGTCGGAGACTCTGATGGAATTCCAGGAAAACATTCTCGGTCTGATCGGAAATACGCCTTTAGTGCGACTCAATCGACTCGCGCGCGATACCAAGGCACAAGTATTCGCGAAGATGGAAAACTTGAACCCCGGTTATTCGGTCAAAGACCGGATCGGCGTGTCGATGATCGAGGCCGCCGAACGGGAAGGTACTCTGAAACCGGGCGGAACCGTAATCGAAGCAACGTCGGGAAACACCGGGATCGGTCTCGCGATCGCCGCCGCTGTCAAAGGTTACAAATGCATTTTCGTAATGACTGACAAAGCTTCCGTCGAGAAGTCACGCTACTTGAAAGCCCTCGGTGCGGATGTCGTCATCACGCCGGTATCAGCGAAACCAGGAACTCCCGATCACTACGTTTCAACCGCAAAGCGGATCGCGTCAGAAACTCCAAATTCGTTTTACCCCGATCAGTATTCGAACCCTGCAAACCCCGAAGCACATTACCGCAGCACCGGTCCGGAATTGTGGCGACAGACCGAAGGAAAGATCACGCACTTCGTCGCAGGCCTCGGAACCGGCGGTACGATTTCCGGCACCGGTCGATATTTGAAAGAAAAGAATCCCGCGATCAGGATCATCGGCGCCGATCCCTACGGTTCGATTTTCAAGACGTACAAGGAAACAGGCAAGACCCCAGAGGCGACTCCTTACCTCGTGGAAGGAATCGGTCAGGAGATTGTCCCCGCGAACGTTCACATCAAGTACGTCGACGAGGTGATAAACGTTACGGACCGCGAATCGTTTGAACTTTCTCGCCAGCTCGGGCGCCTGGAAGGAATCTTCTGCGGAGGTTCCACCGGCACTAACCTTTCCGCAGCACTGCGCGTCGCGAAAGATCTCGACGAGAATGCGATCGTAGTCTTCATTGTTTGCGACACTGGTGAACACTACCTGACCAAACACCATTCTGATGAGTGGTTAAAAGAAAAGCGCCTGTTGGAACCGCAAAAGATCACGGCCGGCTTGATCAGTGGAACAAAGAAACCGCAAGCGCCGAAGTCGATCGTCTCGGTTTCACCCTCTGATACCGTCGCTGACGCTCTCGGAAAGATGGATGAACTCGGGCTCAGTCAAATACCTGTTTTAGAGGAAGGACGAGCCGTAGGGGCATTGCGCGAGAACCGTTGTCTGGCAAAAGTGGTCCGCAACAAGGATCTGCTGAACTCGCCTGTTAGCGAGGTGATGGAATTGAGCTTCCCAATAGTCGACGTCGATGAGAGTTCAGATGCAGTGACGCGCCGTTTACAGACGAGTCCAGCGGTGCTGGTGGAAGAATATGGCCGTATCGTCGGCATCATCACTCGGCACGACGTGCTCGAATTGAAGAACGCGTAGCCTGCATGGCGAAAGAAGAAAAAGTGTTGGCCGCGAATCGCGCCGCCTTTCACAATTATCATATTTCGGATAAATACGAAGCGGGCCTTGTCTTGACAGGCACCGAAGTGAAGAGCGCCATGGATGGTCGCGTGCAGTTGAAGGAAGCTTACATTTCTGTGCGCGATGGCGAGGCGTGGTTGTTCAATGCACACATTTCGCCGTATTCTCATGGCAACCGCGAGAACCACGATCCACTAAGGACTCGCAAGCTGCTGCTTCACAAACGTGAGATATCCCGACTCGACGAAGCTACAGCCAAACAGGGAATGACCCTCGTTCCCACGCAGCTCTACTTAAAAAACGGCCGGATAAAGATCGAGGTGGGAGTCGCACGCGGTAAGAAAATGTATGACAAACGCGAGGCCGAGCTGAAGCGAACAGTTGAAAGAGAAACACGAGCCCAGCTTAAAGAACGTAATCGATGACATACAGGAGAACTAACTGATGCAAGTTGAAGCCAACAGGGGACCTATTGAAGAGCTAGACGTACAAGCTTTGGCGGTTGCCGTTTTTAAGAACGAAAAATCCGATGAGGGTTTTGTAAAGAAGCTGGATGAACTTTCCGGCGGGCTCGTGCGCTCCGCGCTCGATGCCGAGGAGTTCTCGGGCAAAGAAGGTGAGACCGCCTACTTCCATCTCGTTGGCAACGACAAACTCAAGGCACGCCGGCTTTTGCTCGTTGGCGCCGGTGAAGCCAGTGACTACAAAGCGGCACAGGTTTCACAAATGGCCGGCACCGCGGTTCGTTCCTTGCGCAGTAAGAACGTTAAGTCGATCGCGGTGCTTCCGCGCGCGTCTGCCGATGCAGCAGCAACAGCCGCCACCGTGGTCGAAGGCGCATACATCGCACTGTTCGATCCTGATAAATATCGAACTGTAGAAAAAGAAGAGAAGACAATCGACCGTTTCGTTGTGGTCATCGAAGGCGCCGAAGAAGACTCACTGCAAAAAGGTGTGCGGGTGGGAGCGATCGTCGGTGAGGCAGTCAACTTCACTCGCGATATGGCAAACGAGCCTGGGGCGTACATGACGCCGACTGACATGGCTGAACGCGCGCGTGAGATTGCCAGCGAGTTTGGGTTGAGCGTCGACATACTTGACGAGGCCCGCATGGAACAAGAGGGCATGGGCTCTTTGTTGAGTGTCGCTCGCGGTTCCGATCAACCTGCGAAGCTGATCATTCTCAAATACACGCCTACGACTCCGCCGTCTGACAACAAGGAATTGCTCTCTTTCGTTGGTAAGGGAGTGACGTTCGACTCGGGTGGTATTTCGCTCAAGCCCGGCGAGAACATGGAGTTAATGAAGTACGACATGACCGGAGGCGCTACCGTCCTGGGCGCGATGCGAGCGATTGCGCAGTTGAAGCCTCCCATTCCGATTCTCGGAGTCGCGCCTTGTACGGAAAACCTGCCATCAGGAAAAGCGACGAAGCCTGGAGATGTCGTGAAGGCGATGACGGGCAAGACCATTGAGATCATCAACACCGACGCTGAGGGTCGACTGATCCTCGCCGATGCGATTGCTTACGCGAAGAAACTCGGCGCCACGAAAGTTATCGACATGGCGACGTTGACTGGCGCCGTGTCGATCGCGCTCGGGGACGTCAATGCGGCAGTGCTGGGAACCGATCAAGAATTGATCGATGAAATAATCGCGGCCGGCAGGGAAGTCGGCGAAAAGTTTTGGCAGTTGCCGCTCGACAAGGAATATTCAAAACAGATCCGATCGGACATTGCCGACATCAAGAACGTCGGCGGTCGCAAAGCGGGGACGATAACCGCCGCCGCGTTCCTCAAAGAATTTGCTGATGGGATCTCCTGGGCTCACCTCGATATCGCCGGAACAGCGTGGGGTGACGAAGCAAAGCCGTACCGCTCCAAAGGTCCAACCGGAATTGCCGTCCGAACTCTCCTCCGTATCGTCGATCGCGCCAGCCAGAAGTAACTCTTCTCTGCGACCCTCTGCGTACCTCTGCGCCTCTGCGGTAAACGGGTTCTTCACCGCAGAGGCGCAGAGATACGCAGAGGTACGCAGAGGACAATGTGTACTCGCTCGTACACAGTTGCGTGCTCACCTGTGCACAGTTGTTGACACTCTCCAGAAGCGATCCTGCGTTTTTGCTGGATTTTTTAAAAAATTGCGAATGGCATGGCGGTTGTACTAGGGACGTGCAACCCGCCAAAGGGGCGAGTCGCCTTATTGATAATGTCCTCGCCCCCTCGAATGCCGCTCGAGGTTTTTCCCGGCTCCCCTTTGGCACCCCCCTTCAGAAATCCGCCATCTCAGTAACCACGAAAGGCCCGTTAAATACTTGCGTAAGGTGTTATACTTTTTGGGCGAGTGACGCGGTGTCCTCAGGCAGCCCCGACATCCATCGCTGGCTTTCGGAGTTCAGAGAAGCACAGTGATCGACTACTACAAAATTTTGGGCGTTAAACCGAATGCGTCTCTGGCCGAGATCAAGTCGGCCTACCGGAAGCTCGCGCGTAAAAGTCACCCGGATGTGAATCACAACTCCGAGGCTGCACGCCAGTTTGCCCTACTCTCGAAGGCTTACCACACGCTCATCGATCCTCAGGAGCGTGCTTATTACGACGACCAGTTGAAGGCACAGAACAACCGCAGTTACTCCATTCTCGACTCCGATAATCCGCACGCCAAACGCGCTCGCAATTTAGCGGTTCAGGCGAAATGGGATCGTGTGGTCGACGAGGTTCTCGAACGCGATCGCCAGGAAAATCGTGAGCGCCAGCGAGCTGTGTTCACAACCGTATCGCTGTTTCTCTCGACCTTTTTCCTCGCGATGATGCGGCCGCAGTTGTGGCAAGTGTTTTCAACGATGGGACGCGTCGTCGTGCTGACCTTGTTTGTAATGGGTGTTTGGCATCTCGCAAATCGGTTGCGTGAATACCTGGCCCACTACACTTACAAGCCAAATCCAATTCAGCGATCGATCATCATCGAAGAGGAAATTCCGGAGCAGCCTTTTACACGTTTTTCGGCGTATACATTCCTGCTCGTTGGCTACGCGCTCAGCCTCGGCATCGGGCTGTATATCGGATCGCACACTCAGGACTTTTTTGGTGACTTGAGACTGCAATTTCAACACACGGTTTCTGCTGTCCCTGCAAGCGTATTGGCTTTTGACCTGATTATCTATCCTCCTATCGCCGTTCTAATCATTGACACAGTTCAGGGTCTAGCCGCACGGATCGACTAACAGAATTACCGAGTTTTTCAGGATTGCGCAGGATAAATCCGCCTAAATTCTGGAAAATCGCGTCAATCCTGTGTATAGTTTTCTCCCGCCAAAAGCAAAGGAGCACGACAATGGCCAACATCGCGAGCCAACGCCAGTCTCTTGCTTTGAAACTCGAAGCACTGAGTGAGTCGGAACTTGCCGAAGTTATGGACTACATTTCGGCAATCGAGTCGACGCGACGAGCGAGACCCGAACCCTCGTTTCTTGACGACGAGGTGCTAACGGCTTTGGCCGATGCCCGCGAGAATCGTCGCGCGCGCCAGGCATTCGAATGGGAAGTCGTAAGACGCAAGGCTGAAAGACGGGCTGCCACTAAAGTCTTCTAATGGGCCACAAAAAGGCACAAAGGGTACTAATGATTATTGCCTTTTGTGCTTTTTTGTGGCCTGCTCTGGCGCAGGACAGCCGTACACTCACTCCTCTTCAAATCGAAATCGAAAAACAGCAGCAGCGTTTGAGCTCCGCGGATCAGGAAGAGCGGCGCGACGCGCTCATGGAGTTGGGGAGTATGCGTGTGGCTGCCGCTTCGCGCGCGGCACTCGCCGGACTCCAGGATCCGTCGCCGGTAGTTCGCGTCACTGCGGCCAAGGCGATTCTTTCACTCGGCCCCGATGAGAGCGTTGCCGCTCTGCTTCCGTTACTCAATGACAAAGACGAGTTCGTGCGACGCGAAACAGCTTACGCGCTTGGACTCACACGTAGCCGAAGCGCGACTGCGGCGCTGAGCGAGCGACTGTTGAATGACAAGGAAGACGGTGTGCGCGGCGCTGCGGCAGTTGCGTTAGGACAAATCGCGGATGAAGCAGCGGTCGTGGCGTTGGTTGGAACGCTTGCGCCGGAACTTTCCGCACCGAGCAAGTCGAAGAAAAAACGCGAACCGAATGAATTTGTGTTGCGAGCAGCGGCTACTGCTCTCGGGCAGATTCGGAGTCGAACGGGGACGGCGGCATTAATCTCCGCACTCAATAACGAGAAGTTTCCAAGTGATGTACGGCGTGAGGCAGCGCGATCTTTGGGTTTGATCGGTGATCCGGCAGCGGTTAATGCATTAGAGACCGCTTCTACAGCAGAAGATCCTTACCTCTCAGCTATCGTGAACGAAGCGTTAAGAAAGATCCGACGATTAAAATAAAGTTCAGAGTTCAACCTTTAGGTTGCCCTTTCCGAGAAAAGCAACCTAAAGGTTGAACTCTGAACTCACTGCTTGATTAATTCTCAGCCTTGTCGCCGCGGCCCTGACTCTTCTTAGCGGCCTTGGTAGCCGCTGGAATCGGAAGTCCAACACCACCCGACAACGATTCAGTCGAACCTTCCGACGAGTCGGCCTTCGCCATCTCGTGAATCAAAGCACCACCAGAACTCTTCGAGAAGACCAGACGGTTGCGGATTCCGTCGACGTCCACGTGAACGAGATCGCCCAGTCCGATCTGACCAGTCGCCACCAGGTTCGAAAGCGGATAAACAAGGAACCGCTCGACCGCTCTCTTCAAGTGACGAGCGCCGTACTTGTAATCCAGTCCTTCCTTCATCAGCATGTCTTTCGCCGTCTCTGAACATTGAAACACAAACTTGGTTCCGGCTGACTGCATGATGCGATCCTGGACAGCCTGCAATTCGAGATCGAGGATCTGTCGCAGGTGATGTTCCTTCAACGAACGGAAGACCACGACCTTGTCGATCCGGTTCATGAACTCAGGCGAAAACTTACGTCGCGCAGCTTCGACCGCGGTGCGATAAATCTTCTGGTCTACCTCGGTATCGTTCGGAGTCTTCGTACCTTTACCGGGCGCGAAACCGATGCCACCGGAAATCAGTTCCGACATTTCGCGAGCGCCGAGGTTCGAAGTCATGATCACCATCGACTTCGAAAAGTCGACGCGACGATTGTCGCCTAAAGTCAAAGTGGCTTTATCGAGAATACCGAGCAGCAGTTGCCACAAACTGTCGGAAGCCTTTTCGATCTCGTCGAACAGCACCAGCGATACTTTCATATCGTCCGTGTGCATGCGATCGAGGTTCTCCTGAGTCAACATCGGCGAGGTTTCTCGATGACCCAGGTAGCCCGGAGGTGAGCCAATCAATTTTGCGATTTCGTGCGAGTGCTGAAACTCGGCGCAGTCGATTTTCACGACCGCGTTCGGATCTCCGTACAGCACTTCAGCAGCGGCTTCGATGACGCGCGTCTTTCCGGAACCCGTAGGTCCGAGGAATAGCATCGTTCCAATCGGCCGGTTCGGGGGATTCATGCCCGCAAGGAAAATCTGGTACAGACCGCTCATGCGTCGGACGGCGCGTTCCTGACCTACGATTCGCGCAGTCAGTCGCTCCTCAAAATCCTGAGCACGCGGGCTCTTTTGATCGGGATCGAGGAATACTGTGCCTGTGTTGTTCATGTCTGTTGTTCTTGTCACGTCGCACTCAGCTAACATCGGCTCTTCTCCTTGCCGGTTCAATTCGAGGTTATTCTCGAATCAGGCTCAAAGCCTCTGACCCGTTGCCGTTCTTGCAAGGAGCGGACCACATCAAAATTGATGCATTATCAATATGTTAAGGTTCGCCAACCAGGTTTCAGCCCCTGAAACCATTTGCTAACCCGATGCTATATATACAAGTCCGCTCAAATTGTCACCACAAATGTAGTGGCAACAAAAGGCGAAACATAACCGAGCAGTTGAATGTTACCGGCCTCGTGACATTTCCTGTCAAGGTTGGACTGACAATAATTGCACGTTTTGAGCTGGGAATACACGTCCAGGAGCAGAGGTGGCTAGCAGGGCAGTTGTACCCACTCGTTAACAAGATCTGCCCTGTTCGCTTTTGAGAGCGCGCCTTAATCGTAATATTCGAGCCCGAGATGTGTGATCAGATCCTCGCCTCGCAAGTGCCGGAGGGTGTTCTTGAGTTTCATGAGCTGGATGAAAATGTCGTGTTCGGGATACAAGCCCGGCGCGGTTTGCGGCGACTTGAAGTAGAAGGAGAGCCACTCCTGGACGCCCTTCATGCCTGCCCGTTGCGCCAGATCGAGAAACAGCGCGAGGTCGAGAACGATTGGCGCTGCCAGGATCGAGTCGCGGCAGAGGAAGTCGATCTTGATCTGCATCGGGTAACCAAGCCAGCCGAAGATGTCGATGTTGTCCCAGCCTTCTTTGTTGTCGCCGCGTGGCGGGTAGTAGTTGATCCGCACGACGTGCGAGAAGTCTTTGTAGAGAGTCGGATAAACCTCTGGCTGAAGGATGTATTCGAGGACTGACAGCTTCGACTCTTCTTTCGTCTTGAAAGAATCAGGATCGTCGAGCACTTCGCCATCGCGGTTGCCGAGGATGTTTGTCGAGTACCAGCCGTGCAGGCCGAGCATGCGCGACTTCAGACCCGGAGCGATGATGGTCTTCATCAACGTCTGGCCGGTCTTGAAATCCTTCCCGCAGATCGCGAGTTTGTTCTTGTCAGCGAGAGTCATCATGGCGGGAATGTCGACGGTGAGGTTCGGAGCACCATTCGCGAAAGGAATTCCTGATTTGAGCGCTGCGTACGCGTAGATCATCGACGGCGCGATCGCCTTATGGTTCTCGCGCATCGCTTTCTCAAACGATTCGAGCGTCTTGTGTACGGCGTGTGGTTTTAGGAAGACTTCGGTCGACGCGGCCCAGATCATGACGACACGCGAGCACTTGTTTTTTCGTTTCCACTCCGCGATCTCGTCGATTAATTGCTTTGCCAGCTCGAATTTGTTCTTCGCAGTCTTGACGTTTGTTCCGCTGAGTCGCTTCACGTACGACTGATCGAAGACGGCCTTCATCGGCTTGATCTTTCGCAGTGGTTCTTTGAGTTGGGCCAGAAGTTCTTTCTCGAGAACTCCTGCGTTCAGAGCAGCGTCGTACGCTGAATCCGAAAAGATGTCCCACGCGCCGAAGACGAGATCTTTGAGATCTGCGAGTGGTACGAGGTCCTTGATCAGCGGAACACGATTGTCGGTTCGTTTGCCGAGACGAATCGTTCCCATTTGCGTAAGGCTGCCGATTGGCTGTGCGACCCCCTTCTTGATCGCTTCAACGCCGGCGATGAAAGTAGTGCTGACGGCGCCGAGACCTACAAGTAAAACTCCGAGTTTTCCTTCGGCGGGTTTGATTTCGGCTTGTTTGGCAACTGGCATCTGCTGGTTCTCCTCAGTGGTATCTCTGCGTACCTCTGCGTATCTCTGCGCCTCTGCGGTGAAAAATCATTTAACCGCAGAGGCGCAGAGGTACGCAGAGGATCGCAGAGGAGGATCATACTTTTGCAGATACGATTCCAATCGACAAATCTTGCGCATTATTGGCGACGCATTGCGCCCTTGCGAAACTCGCGTGGAGTGGTGCCGGTCGCGAGGCGGAATGCTTTCGTGAAGTGACTGCCGCTCAGGTAGCCCACGCGTGCGCCGATCTCCGTTACAGAAAGATCGGTATCTGCGAGTAATAACTGTGCTCTTGAGGCGCGAATGCCGGCGAGGTAATTGTGCGGTGAGGCACCGGTGAGTTTTTTGAAGAGACGCGCAAAGTGAAACGGCGAGAGATAAGACGCCGCGGCGAGAGCTTTCAGTGTTAGGTCCTGATCGAGTTGCGTGTGCATCAACTCGACTGAGCGTCGAATGCGCCTGTCGACGAGGCCGACGCGCGAGAGTTCGAGATTTTCCGAGAGACGCGGTGTTGAGTAGTTTCTGAGGATGTGGACCAAAGCCTGTTCGACCAACGCTCGCATGACGATCTCTTTGCCTGGTTTTTCGGCGGCGAGCTCTGAAACGAATTCCACGAGCAGTGTGTCGAGTTTTTGATCGCCGTTAATGTGTTCGCGCGTGAAGGTGACGATCGATTTCGGTGGAATCAGTCGCATCGCTGCGGCATGTTGAATAACAAGCGACGCTGAGAAGGTTAGAGATAGGAGCTCAACTTGTTGACCCTTAGCGGTGACATTCGTATTCGGTTCGAGAACAACTGACTCTGAACTTCTCAGGGCAGCGTGCTTGTCGTCCAAAACGTATTCGAGCTGTCCGTTGAGAGTCGTGAGTAGCCCGTAGCCGGAGGATGATTGATTCTGCCAGAGAAGCTGTTTTGCTTTGCGGTAGTGAACTGAAAAATCCGTCGAGACGAAGAACCGGTTGAGCTGAGCCAGGGGACGAGTCATCGATGCGACAGCATAGCGGCGGGGTTGTTAGTAATCAAAGCGTCGACACCGATCGATCGCGCACGCTCGATCCACGTGGGATCGTCCACGGTCCAGACGGCAACCGCGAGACCTGCATCTTTCGCTTTTTGAACGAGTGAACCGCGCGCGATTCTGTAGTGCAGTGCGACTGCCGATGCTCCGATCGCTGTTGCTCGATTCAGGATCAGTTGGTCCGACAACACCGATGGCTTGAATAGTCCCGGCTCAAAGAGCGCCGCAGTTTTGATTTCGGGATCAATTTCCTTGATGACTTCGAGCGCCGGTAGATCAAAACACTCGACGAACACTCGCGCTTTGAAAGAATACTGGTTTATTAACCGGCAACATGCTCGAGCGAGCGGTTCGCGTTCGACAGGCGAGTCAGACTTCATCTCCAGGTAAAGACCTAGATCGTTCTGCTCGAAAAGCGTGAACAACTGCTCCAGACTCGGTACGCCAACATTCAGACCCTCGAGCTCCGGCCAGGTTAGATCCGCAACGCGTTGCGGTAGACCTGTGGTGCGACGAAGCGTGCTGTCGTGGATGATCACAGGCACGCCCTCTCGCGTCAGACGAACGTCAAACTCGATCCCGTCGGATCCAGCCGCAATCGCGGCGCGAAACGCCGCCATGGTGTTTTCCGGCGCCACGGCAGAGGCGCCGCGATGCCCGATGATCAATGGTGTAGCCACAAAAAAGCACAAAAGCCGCAAAAATGATTCTGTGCTTTTTTGTGGCTACCGGGTGATGATACGTTTTAGTTTGATATCGAACGTGCCGTAATCAGTCTTGACTCGACCTCGCACCGGAATGCGACGTTCGTCAGCAGTGACCCAGATCGAAAACTCGCCCTTCTCATCATCGATCATTCTCTCTGGGCCAAACAGCTCCGGGTTGATACGGAAGACATCGAGACGGCCCAGGATCGTCTTCATCCGCTTCTTCTCGACGACATTCACCGGCACCTTGTAAACACGGCCGCCATCGCCGATGAAGATCTCAAACGTCTTTCCCACTTCGAGTGGCTGCGTGCGAATGAAATAGATCGCGGACAACACGTCCTGTAGTTGTCCTGAGAAATCGGTGATCGAATGGCGTGGCTCAGCCGAAGGATTGTTAGGATCGCGCAGGGTCCACGTCATCTTTCCCTTCGAGCGATCGAACGTCGCTTCTGTTTCTCGCACTCGTTTTCCCTGCTCGTCCAGAATCTTCGTCTTTTGCACAGTGAACGAGATTGGTTCAACTGTAGACTCGACGCGCTCGCGAAACTTTAGATTGAAGAGCCGCGGGAAGAAGCCCTTACTCGCCACTTCCGCTTGAAAGGTCAAATCGTACGATGCTGATTGAGTCGCGCCCGGCGTACGCGTAGCTCGAAACTTAAGATCCGCGACATCCAAACCTCGCAAGAGTGCTCGCGAGAACTCGGCTTCAAAGTGAAGTTCTTCGCCGTGTTCGAAAGCTCTTGGCTTCGAGTCAAACTTCTGGGCATGGACCACGCCGCGCGCCGCGCTGATGGCGAAGGCTACGAGGAAAACGAAAGCGATGATTCTGAGTATTCGCAAACTGTTTAGAAGTAAAAAGTCTTAATCAATAACAACCCCCAGGCAACGACGAGCCCGAGCGCGGCCCGGTACTCCCGATAACGAAGATAGAGCGTACCATCAAACCGCGTTCGAGCCGATTCACTTTCGCGAAACGGCGTTATCCTTGGAAAAAACAGTGGCACAGACTGCTTGTACGTTTCATATCGACTGCCAAATAGCTGTGCCATGGTCGACGCTTCGACGCGCATTACGGGCAAATAGATGCCAAGAAATAGCCCGGCAAACAGTAGTCCCAACAGGAGTTGGCCCGAGGCGATCGTGAAACCGAGTCCGAGCAGAAAACTGCCGAGATAGAGCGGATTACGTGTGAAGGCATAGGGCCCTGACGTCGCGAGTTCTGCATTTTTTCGGATGTGACCTGCAGCCCATGCGCGAAGAGCGAGACCGAGAAGCGATACCGCCGCTCCAATTAATAATGCTCTGGGGGTCGGCCGCGCGAAGAAAAGGAACACCGCCGCGCAGACAAAACCGAGCGGCACTCGCCAACGCTGGATCCAGGTTCCACCTCTTCGCATTTGCTGTTTTGAGTTCAAGCTTTAGCTTGCGGCTGCGAGAGCGGCAGCCTAAAGGCTGAACTCTGAACTCCTATCCTCGTTTCAACAGCCTCCATCACCCTTCGCACGTCGATATCCATGCAGATCCACTTTGAGCACGAACGGCGATGGCAGTCCACGCGGCAGTCGATATCATTTCGCTCGACACATATGTCCTCGGCGTACGGACTTCCATTTCGCCACCACTCAGTCGGTCCAAACAAACCCACGATCGGCGTTCCCGCGGCAACAGCGATGTGCGTCGGCCCCGTATCGCCACCCACATAGACACGTGCCCTCTGCGCGAGCGAATAAAAACCTTTCAACGACAGACTGACAGGCATCGCCTTGCCTGAGTCTGACGAACGGCGAACACTTTCAGCAAGTTCATGCTCACCCGGCCCGTACGTCACTAAAGATGAGATCCCATAACTGGTCCAAAGCTCATCCGCGAGTTTTCCAAATCGCTCGGCGCTCCAGAGTTTGGTTGGCCAACCACCGCCGGGGTTCAGAATCGCATAGTTGCCGCCGGCATCCGAGGCCACTTGTCTGGCCTCTGTTTCGTCTGTCGGACTTATGCTGATCGGAAACGAGAGTTTTTCCGGAAGGGGAATACCGAGAGACTCATGAACCAGAAGTAGTGCCTTGCGGATGACGTGCGTTTTCTTCGGAACCGCGACTCTTTTGGACAGGAAGACAGCACTGGCGGGTTCCCGCAACCCTGCGCGGGTGTACCCAAAAACACGTCGCGCGCCGGACAGGCGCGCTATGGAAGCAGATTTGAGAAGTCCCTGGAAGTCTAAAGCGATATCGAAGGCAGAGGCGCGTAACCGACGTAACTGCTGGCGCGGTGCCCGCAGCGTCTCCCCAGACATCAGCCCGCGCCTCAACGCCTTCGTGTCGACTTCGATGAGACGATCCAGAAGCGGGTTGTCTTTCAAAATTTCAGATGATTGTCTTTCGACGACCCACGAAATTTCCGCTTGGGGCATTCCGGTACGGAGGGCGGCGAGGGCTGGTAAGGTGTGGACAACGTCTCCAATGCTGCCGAGTTTTACTATCAGAATTCTCATCAAGGGCGATCAGGTTCCCCCAAAATAGTAGAACTGGATTTTTGCTTCGGCCACTTTGTTGCCCGCGCGGTACTTCGTGAGCGTGCCTTCCATGACGGGTCTCTCATCGTTCAACTCAGTCGCAGCGTAGACTCCGCCTCTCAGAAATCTTCCGGAAAAACTGTAGGAGATGTTCTTCAGAGAGACCGTCGTAAACGTAAAGTTGTTGCGTTTGACCGTCAGTGTTTTGAAGCGATAATTGGTGCCGTCCGTGATTTGCAGACCGGGTGAGGGAAGCCGTCTCAACCTCTTCGCGTTCAGATTTATGGCGCTGAGTTCCAAAAAATCGTCCGGAGGTGTGCCACTGACCCAGAACGATCCGTCTGGATCGAAGCGACTGCTCTTCTGACTGAGGGCAGCGAAACTCACGATCCACACCAATAGCAATGCCATTAGACTGGCGGTCTTACGCATTGATACCTCCGAGTCGAGCGATGATTGCCGAAGTTGAATGATCTTTTGGATCGCCCACGATTGCGACCTGCCCGCCGTAGGATCGTACCACGTCACGCTCGGGTACCGTGTCCGTGGTGTAGTCGGTGCCTTTTGCGTGGACATCGGGTTTGAGCGCCAGCAGGAGTTCTTCGACGGTCGGTTCGTTGAAGATGGTGACGTAGGTTACTGACTCTAACGCGGCGACTATTTCTGCGCGCTCGCTTGCCGGCAACACAGGTCTGCCGGCGCCTTTCTGAATGGCGACTTGCTGATCGGAGTTGATACCGACGATCAGAATGTCGCCGAGTTCGCGAGCGCCCGCGAGATAGCGGACGTGTCCGACGTGAAGCACGTCGAAGCACCCGTTTGCAAAAACGATCTTTGCGCCGGCTTCTCTTGCGGCTGCTACGCGCTCAATCAACTCTTCGCGGTCCAGGATAGTCATGCTTCAGAACTGAGGATCGAGTGCTCGAGTTCGGCTGCGGTGACAGTTGCCGTTCCTCGTTTCATCACTACGAGCCCGCCGGCGTAGTTTGCCAGGCGGGCTGCGTCGGTAAAGGAAGCGCCAGACGCGAGCGCCAGAGAGAAAGTGGCGATGACGGTATCACCTGCGCCCGTTACGTCGACTGGTTGCTGTGCGCCGATGGCTTGAATGTGAACTGGCGCGGTGCTGTCGTCCAACAACATCATGCCTTGCGGACCGCGTGTGACGAGTAGTGCCTGGTGGCCGAGTCGCTGCTTCAAGTCTTTCCCGGCACTTTCGAGTTGTTCCTTTGAAGAAATTTGTGAGCCGATCAGGTTTTCGAGTTCTTCCTGGTTCGGCGTGGCGGCAGTCAGTCCTTTGAACTCGGAGAGGCGGAAGCGCGAGTCGACCAGGATCGGAACGCTTGTTTTTCGAATCGCGTCGACGGTTCGCGCATCGACGACGCCGTAGTTGTAATCGGAGATTACGAACGCGTTCGCGGTGTTTGTAGTTTTTGCCAGGTTGTTTATGAGAGCTTCGCGCAGTTCCGGATCGCTGAGCGGGGCGCCGTCGTAATCGATCCTGATCACCTGTTGTCTGGTGGAATGAGACTGACCGGCAAGAATTCGAACCTTCGTGGTTGTCTGAACTTTTTCTGAAACGACGACGCCGTCGATATTGATCCCGGCAGCCTCGAGTTTCGCTCGCAACTCGTTTCCAGCTTCATCAGCGCCGGTGACTGAAATCAAAGACACGTGAGCGCCGAGTGCCACCAGGTTCATCGCACAGTTTGCGGCGCCGCCTGGAAGTGTTTCCGTCTGCTCGTGTCGCAAAATAAAAACCGGCGCCTCGCGCGAGACCCTGCTGATCGAACCGAACACAAACTTATCGGCAATCGCATCACCCACAATGACGATTTTTTGATCGGAGAAGCGCCTGACGATGTTAATGAGATTCATTTGGGTTTTTCTCTGCGTAACTCTGCGTTCCTCTGCGCCTCTGCGGTTGAAGGCTTTCTCACCCGCAGAGGCGCAGAGGGACGCAGAGGATACAATCCTCTTCACCGCTTCGAGCAGGTTTTCGCAGACGAGATCGGGCTCGTGTTTCCAACCGTGGCGCTGGTATTCCCACTCGCCGCGTCCGTAGCCGCTCAGTACGAACGCCGAATGCAAACCTGCGTTTCGCGCCAACTCGACGTCCCCGTAGCGGTCGCCGATCATCCAACTCGCACCCACATCGATATCAAAGTCGCTTGCGGCTCGATTAATCAATCCCGTTTTCGGTTTACGACAATCACAATCGTTGCGATACGGCGGTTCGCCGACAGACGGATGATGCGCACAATAGTAAATCGCATCGAGCTGTGCTGATCC
Source organism: Pyrinomonadaceae bacterium (assembly GCA_044867025.1). Lineage (GTDB taxonomy): Bacteria > Acidobacteriota > Blastocatellia > Pyrinomonadales > Pyrinomonadaceae > PSRF01. The sequence goes on from JBIOUJ010000227.1 coordinate 27,194, forward strand.
AAGATCGCGCTTCAGTTGCTCGTGCACACTGACGATCACATCCTCTGAAAAATAGCCGCGCGCCACACCGGCTTGATTGGTAATGACGATCGCCAGCCAGCCATTATTGTTCAGGATCCTGATCGCTTCCGACGAATACGGAAACAGCCGAAACCGCGACGGATGATTAACGTAACCAACTTCCTCGGAAATCGTTCCGTCGCGATCGATGAAAACTGCCGGCTTCATTAAGTCTTACGCGACTGAGTCGCAGAGGCTCCTTACGGTTTTTGCAAAACTACTTCGCTTCAGCAACGCGTGCGAGCGCTCAAAAACTTCATCAACCGTGATCGCCGTCATACAGCGATGATCGATCGGACAATCACGCAGCATGCACGGCGCACAATCCGGCGGATGTCTCAGGATCTCAGCGGTCAGCGAAAACGGACGCGTGGTCAACGGATTTGTTGGTCCAAAGATGACAATCGTCGGACGTCCCAACGCCGCGCCGATGTGCGCCGGACCGGTATCGTTCGTCACGATCAGATCGACACCGGCGAGCACCGCTGTGATCTGGTCCAAAGTCGTCTTGCCCGTGAGCACGATCGGTTGATGGCGCATCCTCCGAGTGACTTCTCGAGAAACGTCAGCTTCTTCCTTCGACCCGATCAGCAACACCTGTCGATGCGCGTCAATCAACCGATCCGCCAGCGCTGCATAAGCCTCCGCAGGCCATCTCTTAGCACGGCTGTTTATCGAACCGGGACAAAGCGCGACGACGAGCTCGTCGTCGTGAACACCATGCCCGCGAAGTAATTCTGTCGCCTCACGTTTTCTGATATCGGAGATCTCGATGCTCGCATCCGGATCTGTGTCGAAGATCGTGCTGGCGCCAAACAGCATCTGCTCGAGCGCTGTGACAAGATACAGATAGTAGAAGACCTCGTGTCTCGACGAACGCCAATCAGGCAACGCGAGTGGATGCGTGAGTAGCGCCTGGCGCGATTCAGTCGCGTAACCGAGTCGCAGCGGCACTCCTGCCAGAAACGGAATCAGCGCCGCCTCGAAAGCATTTTGAAACAACACTGCCAGATCAAACTTTCGCCGTCTCCATTCACGAACCTGCGGAACTACCGAAAACACTCCCTTCCGATCGTAGAGCAGGACGTCGTCGACGAAATCAGCCTCTGAGAAAATTCCCTGTGCACTAGGACGAATGACGAGCGTGATCTCTGCATCCGGCAAGATACGCCGGAGAGCACGAAGCGCTGGCACAGTCATCAGAGAGTCGCCGACCCAGTTCGTGCCGCGCACAACAACTCGCTTGATTCCTTTCGCCTCTACTTTCATCTAGAGAATTAGTTGCAGTCCATCCTCTATTCCGACCTGAGGACGCCAACCCAGTTCATCTTCAACACGACCGATGTCAGAAGCGTAGCGCAGTGGCACCGGCAGAGGGATCGCGCTATCTTCCTCGATCACGGGTTGAATTGAGATCATCTCACCGATTTGTCTTATTAACTGTCGCAAGCTGGTCGTATTCCGGCGACCGCCGCCCAGGTTATAAAGCCCAAACTTCTTGTCAGAACGAAAAAACTTCTTGCAAGCCCGCGAGAAGTCGTCGACGTACAAAATGTCTCGAACGGGATCGCCCGCGGCGGGGAGTCGAATTGGCGCGCGATTCTTTACCGATTCGACGTAGTGGGTGACAATCCCGAATTCGTTGCCTTCCGACGGCCGAGCGAAAACGGTTGAAAGGCGAAAGATGCACGCCCGAATATCTCTTTGACGTGCATAGTATTCAACATACCGTTCACCAAGTAACTTGGACCACTCGAATGCCGATTGATCGCAGTACTCCGTGCTCGTACTTTCATCCACGAATTCAAACCCATCAGCATTCGAGCCGTAGACGTCTTTCGTGGACGCGTAGATGAACGTCGAGCCAGGCTGCATGTTGCGAAGGATGTTCGCCGTGCCTTCTGCGTTAGTGCGGAAACACTGGCGCGCGCCTTCGGGGCTTTTATCGAAGTGCGCGGCGAGGTGAATTACAGCCTCGTAGTCAGCGACCTTCTTAACTGCTTCATCGTCAAGAATGTCAAAACCCGAACGGCGGGAAAAATCCTCGGCTGCAAAGAAGGTCAAAACGTGAGTGCCTAAATAGCCGCTGCCCCCGGTTACCAAAATCCTCATCGCCTAAGCCTCTACCCTTTTTGTTTCCTGCGGCAAGCGACCACGCGCGAGAGCATTCAGCCGCCGCAGCGACTCTGCATTGCCGATCGCGATGAGCATGTCTCCGGCTTCGATTTTCGCTTCGCCGCTCGGATTGAAAATGATCTCACCGTCGCTTCGACGAATGCTCACGACCACGATATTGAGTTCCGATCGAATCACCGTTTCACTCAGCTTACGCCCGACCAGCGTCGAGACTGCGTCGACTTCGAGCTGCTCGAATCCGAGTTCGAGGTGATTAGCCGTAATCGAATCAAGAAAGTCGCCGACAGCAGGTTTCGTCAACGCCATCGCCATACGATGTCCGCCGATGATCGTCGGTGCGACGACACGATTAGCACCGGCTCTGATCAGTTTATTTTCAGCCTGTTCTTCCGCGGCGCGCGCAACGATGTGAATGTTTGGGTTCAAGTCCCGCGCAGTTAACACGACGTAAACGTTGTCGGCATCGTCGGGAAGGCAGGTTGCCAGGCCGCGAGCATGTTGGACGCCAGCTTCGTGCAGTGTCTCCTCGAGCGTCGCATCGCGTGGCAGCACCGGAATATTAAGATCCGTCAGTGCTTCGACCTTTGCGGGATCAGTCTCGATTACTACGAATGTAGCGTCGACGGCGCGAAGGCCACGAATTAAGTGCGACCCGACGCGGCCCGCACCGCAGATGATAAAATGGTCTCGCAGTTTGCTCATTTGTCGCGAACGGCCATAGGTTGCAAACACCTCCGAGTGAACAATCGCCTGCACCGTGGTCGTCAAAGCATAAAGCACGACGCCGACGCTGACCATCATGAAGATTGCCGCGAAGGCGCGCCCGGCAGGAGTGCGGGGCGTCAAATCTCCAAAGCCGACGGTAGTGACCGTCTGTGCAGTCACGTAAAGACTGTCAAGTATAGACCAGCCTTCCAACACGTGAAACATGATGGTTCCCAGCACGATCGCGCCGAAAACCGCCAGCAGGACCACGCGGATTCGAACACGGCTAGGAAGCAGGAAGCTCAGACGAGGTGTTAGACTCATAGCGGAAGAGTGGCATCAAAGTCACTCTGGCACAACGGGAGGCCAGCCACGTTAGCTAATGTGGCTAACCCTGTCAAACGAAACGTCGACAGAACTGCCCGGAGAATGATACGTAATAAGTGAGGTATGCCAGTACGTTACCCGCCAAATAATCAATACCCCGGCAAAGGTCGCGATCTTCGAAGTCAACGCATGGTGTCGTATGTGGAAACTCGGCCGAGCTTCGCGCGACGGTTCGTGCGGCGGTTATTTAGTGCACCAATCATCATTCCTACAGTGTTTGTTGGCGCGGTCGTGCTCGGCATCTTGATTTACTATTGGACTGTCTTTTCCGGACGCATTGACAACCTACTTGCAGGCGAAGTCTTCACACGCACCGCCGGTATCTACGCAGCCCCGAAACAACTGCGCGTTAACGAATCGGTTTCACAAACGGACGTGATCGCGTTTCTGAAGCGAGCTGGTTATGTCGAGCAGAGCCAGCAGGCGGATGCGGGTCGCGGTCGTTATCAAGTAAATGGAACATCGATTGACGTCGAACCGAGTAGTGCATCGAGTGTTGACGGTGTCAAACAGTTTCAGAGCGTAAGGATACAGTTTTCGAGTTCGGGTAAATCGATCAACTCGCTTGTAGATCTCGAAGGTCGCGGCCAGATTCAGCGCGTTTGGCTCGAGCCGGAGTTGATCAGCTCAGTGACCGGAAGCGAACGAGCGAAACGAAAAGTCATCGGGTTTAGCGACCTGCCGCCGCATCTCGTCAAGGCGATCACAGTCACTGAAGATCGCTCGTTCTTCGAACATTACGGCGTGAACATTCGCGGCATCATTAGGGCGTTCATCAGGCGCTACGATTCGGATCCCAACTCACCAATTGCACGGCAGGGCGGCTCGAGCATCACGCAGCAACTCGTCAAAAACCTCTTGCTTACACCGGAGCAGACGTGGCGGCGCAAGATCTCTGAAGCTTACATGTCGATCATTCTCGAGACGCGTCTCAGTAAAGAAAAGATTTTCGAGCTCTACTGTAATCAGGTTTACATGGGACAGCAGGCAGGGTTCTCGATCAATGGTTTTGGTGAAGCGTCCAGCGCGTATTTCAACAAGGACGTCACGAATCTGAATCTAGCGGAGTCTGCGTTTCTTGCGGGTCTTATTCGTAGTCCGAACCGTTACAACCCTTACACGAAGCTCGACACAGCCACGGCACGCCGGAACCAGGTTTTGGATTCGATGGCTGACGGCGGTGTGATTTCACAAGATGAAGCGAAGGCTGCTAAGGCGATGCCGCTCCAGGTTGTTCCTGCGCGTGGTCGCATCGATGTTTCCGACGCGCCATATTTTGCGGATTACGTTCAGAACCAACTCGGCGACATGATTGCCGGATCGGGGGGTGGCACCGATCACCTGCGTATCTACACGTCGATCGACATGGACTTGCAGCGTGCTGCGTATGCCGCGCTGACCAAGCAGATGACGGCGCTCGACAAGATCCAGTCGAAACGTTTCGACCCGGGAACGTTGCAGGCAGCGCTTGTTGCGATAAATGCGAAGACTGGAGAGATTGTCGCGATGGTTGGCGGGCGGGACTATTCGAAGAGCCAGTTGAACCGTGCTACTGACGCTTACCGTCAACCGGGTTCGGTCTTCAAGCCGTTTGTTTACGCGACGGCGTTGAATACCGCGTACGATCCGATCCCGCGTGTGATCACGCCTGCGACGACCTACATGGACGAACCGAAGACGTTCACTTTCGACAACCAGGAGTACTCGCCGGGAAACTTTGGTGAGAGTTACAGTCATGCGCCGGTCACGCTGCGCGATGGTCTGGTCCATAGTCTGAACGTCGTGACGGTTGAAGTGGCGATGGAAGTGACGATTGGGCGCGTGATGGCGCTCGCCGCGAAGGCTGGTTTGCCGAAACCGCCGCGCGCCTATCCGGCGATGGCGCTCGGCACGAGTGAAGCCACACCGCTTCAAGTTGCGTCTGCGTACACGGCGTTTGCGAACCTCGGAACACGGGTCAGTCCGATTGCGATTAATCGCGTGACGACTGGGAACGGTGTAACGATTGCCGCTCCGACGCCACAAAAGAGCGAGGTGCTGCGACCTGATGTGGCTTATGTCATGACGTCGTTCATGGAGGACGTCGTCAATCGAGGAACGGCGGCTAAAGTGCGTGCACGTGGTTTGAAAGGAACGCTCGCGGGAAAAACGGGAACTTCTCGCGACGGATGGTTCGCTGGTTACACGCCGAACCTCGTTTGTGCGGTGTGGGTTGGTTTTGATGATGGATCGCAACTGGGTTTGACGGGCGCGAATTCAGCGCTGCCGATTTGGGCCGACTTCATGCAGGTAGCGCTCGCACAGCATCCGGAGTGGGCAGGCGATTGGGAGATGCCGACCGGTATAGAACAAGTCGAGATCAATCCCAGGACGGGCCAGCTCGCCACGCCGGAAGACACGGAAAAGCGAGTCGAGCTATTTATCAACGGCACTGGTCCAAGTCAGACTTCAGAGCCGGTTGAGGAAGCGACGCCGGAAGAATTACCGTCGCCTTCGCCTTCAATCGAGCACCCGTTCGAAGAAGTGCCGGTGCCGACTGTATCGCCGACACCTACGCCTCGAAGGGCGCCCGACGCCGGGCTCGAAGGAACGATCACGTTGGACATCGATCCTCAGACAGGACTGATCGCGGTGGAGACTTGTCCGGTGATTAGAACGAAGACCTTTGTCTTGGGAACGGAGCCTAGGAAGTACTGCGGACCACAGTATCATCAACGCAAAACAATCGAGCGAGGCGCCGATCGCCCACGCGTCGTCGGCACTCCTCAGCCTTGAGCCACAAAGAGCACAAACGAAGACACAAAAATCATTTGTGTTCGTTTGTGCCTTTGTGTGGATCTAGGGCAGACGTGAGTGTTTCGATCGCGAGTGAGGCTGCGTGATGTTTGCGGGATGGAAGTCCGCCGATCGCATTCAAGAGATCCGCGCGGGTTAATTGTTTCGCTTCGGCGGTTGTCTTTCCAATTATCAACTCAGTCAAAACCGATCCACACACGAGTGTCGGCGGACAGCCGTACGCAAGGTAGCGCGCTGTTTCGATCCGGTCGTCTTTGATGATCAACGACAGTCGCAGCCGGTCGCCACAGACAGGATTCTTCTCATCGGCGACAGCCGTAGCATCGCGCAGCTCACCGGCGTTGCGTGGGTGAGCCAGATGATCTTTGAACTGCGAGCTGTAGGGCACTAGGAGACAAGTGTTAGCGGAGACAGCGCTCGTAACCTCTCAACTGCCTGAGACAAAACCTCGACTGTGTAGTCAACATCATCTTCAGTATTGTCTTTACCGAAACTAAACCGGATCGAGCCACGCGCCAGTTCGTCATTGATGCCGAGCGCGCGGATCACCGGCGACGGTTCGAGCGTTCCTGATGAGCATGCCGAGCCAGTTGACACCGCCACGCCCTCCAAATCGAGGTTGATCAACAGGCCCTCGCCTTCAATGAAGCGAAACGAAATATTCGAAAGATGGCCCAACCGTTGTTCACGATCGCCATTCATCACCACGTCCTTGATCCGGCTTCGCACTTGAGCTTCGAATTTGTCGCGCAACGTCCGATCGTGAGCCGAGCGCTGCGATAGTTCTTCGCGCGCGAGTTTCGCGGCTTCCCCAAATGCGACAATCCCCGGAACGTTCTCGGTACCCGCACGTCGTTCGCGCTCCTGGTGTCCGCCGACGTTCTGACCGTGCAGCCGCACGCCACGCCGTACGTAAAGCGCTCCGATTCCCTTGGGCGCATACAGCTTGTGCGCCGACATCGTGAGGAGATCGCAGCCGAGTTCGTCGACGTTTAGTGGCAGTCGTCCTGCTGCCTGAACCGCGTCCGTATGAAGCCACAGGTTCTTCTTTTCCCGAACCATTGAACCGATCTCACGGATCGGTTGAAGCGTCCCGATCTCGTTGTTCGCCAGCATGATCGTGATCAGCACTGTATCGGGCCGGATCGCTTTCTCAACATCTTCAACACGTACGATTCCGTTTTCATAAACCGGCAGCCGTGTAACTTCCCACCCGCGCTTCTCGAGCTCCTTGCAAACACCTGCAACAGACGGATGTTCGATCGCCGAGGTGATGACGTGGCGTCCATGACTGGCGGCAGCTTCACAGAGCCCTCGGATCGCAAGGTTGTTTGCCTCAGTCCCACCTGAAGTGAAGACAATCTCATTCTGCTTAGCGCCGATTAGACCAGCCACCTCGCGCCGCGCGCGATCGACGGCCGCGCGCGCCTGCTGTCCAAAGCCATGGACGCTCGACGCATTGCCGAAAGTCTCAACCACGGCGCGCGACATCGCCGCCGCGACGCGGCTGTCCACCGGCGTCGTGGCGCTGTTGTCCAAATAAACTCTGCGTATTGCCATGAAATTCGTTCCTGCGCCGCCAACTCGGGCGCGGCAAGCGTGCATCTGAACGCTCAGTTCGTGGCGGCGCTCACGAGTCTAGGTTGCACGCACAGGAGCGTCAAGCGCATATATCCTTTACTTTTTGTGCTTTTTTGTGGCTTGTGATGATGGTAGCATGCGAACGTTGCTGCGAGGTTGGCTCTCCCGAGACGCTACGGCCTTGCCCAAGGTCGTAATTTGGAAGGACACAATATGAATTTCTTTAAACTTCCCATGGTGGTTTTACTGAGCCTCTGCGTGAGTGGCTTGCTCGCCATCGTTCCTGCCGCCGCGCAGGGACAGACGACAGCTCTCGAACGCGGCTATCGCACAGGCTATTCTGACGGCTTCAGCGCGGGCTCCAAAGATGTTGCTGAGGGAGCCGCGCGTAATTATCAAAACAAAGAGGATTATCAACGCGCCGATCGTTCCTACAACGAGGTTTGGGGACCAGTCGAGGATTATCGAGACGGTTATCAGCAGGGATTCGAGGCCGGCTACATCGCAGGCTACGAACGTCAGCAGTTTAATTCGACGCTTCCGACAGGACTGCGCCGGCGCGGCACGCCCGAGAAGGCTTCCATCGACGTCAACATCGCTACTCCACCTAACACCAACCCACCGGCGGATGCCAACGCACCAGTGACGGCGCCGGCCGGCTCACTTGCGATTCCGCGCAACACGGTTTTAGCTCTCGAACTACTGACACCGTTATCTACTGACGCAAGTCAACGCGGTGATCGACTCCAGGCACGTGTTATCGAGCCGGCGCAGTACGCTGGTTACATGGTCGAAGGACGAGTTTCGCAGGTAAAGCGTCCCGGAAAAGTTAAGGGCGTGGCCGAATTGCAGTTAGCGTTTGACCAGATCCGCACGAACGACAATCGGACTGCGACGCTTCACGCCGAGCTCATCGAAGTCGTACCGATGGGTGGAGAAGAAACGATCGTCGACGCGGAAGGTGGCGTCAAAGGACGCGATTCCACCAAAGATGACGCGGCGAAAGTCGGAGCAGCTTCGGGTATCGGAGCGATCATTGGCGTGATTGCTGGTGGCGGCAAAGGCGCGGCTATCGGAGCGATTATCGGTGGTGGTGTTGGAACTGCGGGAGTGATGACTCAGCGCGGTAAAGACATCCGCCTCGAACAGGGTCAGCACTTGAAGATTCGCACGTCAACCGACACGGCTGCTCTGTGAAGACCAGACGCGTTCCCGTTATTACGTTACTCACTGATTTCGGAACGGCTGATTACTTCGTCGGAGCAGTGAAGGGGGCGATACTTTCCGTCAACCCGGCGGTTGTAATCGCAGACATCACGCACGAGATTCCGCCTCAGGATATTGAAGCGGGTGCGTTTACACTGCTGGCCGTTTATCCGACGTTTCCTCCCGAGACGATTCACGTCGCGGTTGTGGATCCGGGGGTCGGCTCGACACGCAGGCCAATTATTGTGAGAGCAGAGAGGTCGTTGTTTGTTGGACCAGACAACGGCCTCTTCACTTACATTTACGATCGAGAGCCGTCGCATCAAACCTTCCACGTAACAGCCGAGAAATACTTTCGACCATCGCCGAGCACGACTTTTCACGGTCGCGACATCTTCGCGCCAGTCGCCGCGGCGCTTTCAAAAGGTATCAAACCTGAAGCTTTTGGGCCGTTTATAGCTAACGAAGTCCGCTTGGCAACCTCTCCGACACCGACGATCATTCACATCGATCATTTCGGCAACTGCATCACGAACATCACGCGCGATCTCTTTGACAGTTCTAAACAGCCAACACTTGTCGTCAAACGAAAAGTGATCGACACGTTCGTGGATTTCTACGGCGCCGCTCCGCCAAACACACTGGTTGCGATCTGGGGAAGTGCCGGCTTCCTCGAGATCTCCGTAAACGGAAAGTCTGCCGCTAAAATTCTAGGAGCGAAACGCGGCGACCCGGTTATTTTTAGCCACAAAGAGGCACACAAGCAAAACTGAAAGAAATATTTTGTGTCCTTTATGTGTCTCTTTGTGGCCGGCCCTATTGCATGTAGTAGCCCTGTCTCGAGCTTACCTGGAGCTTGCGAGTCTTGCCTTTTTCGTCCTTCGCTTTCACCCGGACTTCGAGGGTGTGCATGCGGCCGTCGTCGACCTCGCTTTCCGCTAAGGCGAAGCCGAGGCTGTAGCGCGCCGTGAGGTTACCGATGATTCTCGAGAGACCCGTGCCGTAGTCTTTCGCGCGGCCGACTTTGACTGCTTCACCACCCGAGCGCTGTGCGAGATGTTTGGCGCTGCCGTAGATACTCATCCCCAGCCAACCCCCAATCGGCTTCGCAACAGGCATCAGAAACTTGAACAACGTGCGCAACTCGACCGTCAGTGAATTGAAGATCACATTGTTACGAATCAGGATCTGCTCGGTCGCGTCGCGATCCTCGAAAAAGATCGGCGCGATCCCATCCGATATCCACACGATTGACGGCTGTGAATTCGGCCTCACTTGTTCCGCTTTTCGCGTGGCGTCACGGACCGCCGCAGCCATGTCGTAGACGTCACCCAAGTCCACAGTCACGTTGCCTTTCTTGTTGACGCGTTTCACATTCACCGATCCATCTCGCCTGGTTTCACGCATAACCGTGCCACCGTTACGACCGCGAATGGTTTCAGTCTCGATGATGTCGTCTGGTTTGCCTTCGCCCCCACTCGTCTGCGCGACGCGTTCAACCCCCTCCGGCGCTGGTCCATTGTCCGGTCCACACATCGCCGGCACACGCGCCAGTGCAGCGGCGAGCTGTGCACGGTCGTTTGTAAAGTCGGTCAACCAGAGCCGCTGTTCATCTTCCGCGATGTCCATCGCCATGATCGCAACTTCATCACCTGCGGGCAGCTTGGCCAACTCACTTTCCATCGCCTTGAGAATCTCGGTTTGTTTGAGAAACCTCCCGGCGCCGTCTTCGCGCAGGTCCAGGATCAGAATCAGAGCAAGCGGCTTGCGCGCCTGACCTTCGCGGGTGAAGTAGGAGATGTTGCGCGCCTTGCCATCGTCGAGCACTTCGAAGTTTTCAGTAGTGAGATTCGATATCGGCAGATTGGTCTTCTTGTCTTTGACGAGCGCATCCAGAAACACGACGCGCGTCTTTATCTTGATCGTGTCTTCGACTTCCTGGGCGTGAATTGAGAAAAAACTGATCGCCGCAAGAACGATTAGTAGCAATAGTCTTCGCATAACCTACTCCTGATCGATAATCGTTGCTTCTTCAGTGATGGATTTACCTGTGCCCTCAGGGTCTTTCAGTAAGAGAGCAAGATTCTTTCGGGAGAGATTTACCTGGACCACCGTTGCATCGCGTGACGTAATCGTGATCACCAGCACGTTGAACTTGTCGCCGGCCTCACGCAGAAAAATGTAGTTCTGATCCTGTGTAGTTGCGGATAGTGTTTGAATCAACGGCATCCACGTTGCGGTCAACGCTCCGTTCAGCGACGTGCGAAACTTCGTGAAGTCACCATCGAAATCCTGGTTCTCGAACACTGCCAGTTTGATACTGCCCGCTTCGGCAATCCGCCGCGCCTCGCCGCCCTTGATGCGTGCGGCAGTAGTGGCGACTTTCATGCCGGCCTTTGCGAGAAACGGAATGCCCTGGTGCTTCACGCCGTAAAACTGTTCGATCATTTTTACGACCGACTTGAAGTCGTCGTCTTTAGCGTGAACCGCGATCGAAGCGAACATAAAGAGAAGCGTTGCAATGAGGATTTTAATTTTCATCGCAGACCTCACTGCTCGTCTTTCTTCGCCTTCGGTTTTTGCGGTTCGATCCCCAGATCCGGGATGCCAAGCTGTCCGTCGAGCTGGGCAAGTTTGTCTAGATCGACTGGGCCGACGATGTTGACGACCGTAAGCTCGCGATCATCCGTGTGAAGCACAGCCAGACCCGCAACCTTGTCACCAGTCAACAGCAGATAGACTTCGAGGTTTCCATCCTTCTTGCTGATTACGCCGACAAGCCGCGTCCAACCAGGACCACGAAGCTGGGTGCGGATCGTTTCAACGTCAGCCGCTGAGAATTCTCCGTCATTGTCAAACTCGAAACTCTTGACGTAGATGCCTTTCACGCCATTGACCACCTCTTTGACTTTCTTTTCGTCGGCATCGTCATCCGACAAGAACTTGGTCGAGATTCGTATCAGCCGCTCGTCGATATTCACGTCGACGGTTTGCTTGGCCTTCGCCGCGAGGTGATCGAGGCTGCTCAATTGAATTCTGGAGTCCTGAGCTTTCGTCACGATTGCCGGAGCGAAGATCAGCAATAAGGCAATCAGCGGTGTTCTAAAAGATATTTTCATAATTGCTCCGTTCATCCTATACGGTGTTGATTTTTGATCTGGTTCGATGGAGACGTACTTTGTGTTCTTTTGTGGACCAGGTTCAGCTTTTCACTGGCAACACGTAACGCAAGCATCAACTGTTGTTTCGCTGCGAGTGCTTCTTCTCGTTCGCGTCTGCTTAAAACCGGTGCTGACGATCTCTTTCGCGGCACTCTGTTAACCGCAAGGCTCTGCTTCGGAGTCGTCTGCCGTTTCTCCGGTTGCTGAACGATCGGTTTTTCTTCAACTGGCGGCGCGGGAATCTGGACGTACTGCGGTTGAGGCTCATGACGCGTCCGCACGCGAAGCCAAATGCCGCCTGCGAGTAGCGCTACCAACAGCGTCGCCGCAATCGCGAGTAATGGAAAGTAACTACGCCTGCGCGGTGCGGGTACATCGCGTGGCGCCTCGAATGGCTTGGGCTTGTAACGCAACGTACCAAGGATCTCTTCGAGCTGTTGTATCTCCGGATCTGGTTCGCCACTCTTGTCCCACAAATAGTCTTCGTTCATACGCCCTCCATAACTCCGAGCCGCTCTCGCAATAGCTTCATACCGCGATGAAGGTTGACTCTCACTGACGCCGCTGTTAGTCCTGTGCGCACAGCGATCTCTGGTCCAGTCATTCCTTCAACCAGGCGCAACACGAGCGTTTCCCGGTACGCCTCCGGCAGACTCCGAATGAGTTCGAGAATCTCTGCGGCTTTCGAATCGTGCGTGTCGCTGCCGCGCAGTTCGTCGTTGATCTCAACCGTCTCTCTCGAGCGACGATGAAAGTCCACGGCACGGTTGCGAGCAATCATCGCTATCCACGGCCCAAACGCTGCTGCGTCGCGCAGCGTGTGCAGCTTCTTGTAAGCGTGAAAAAAGATGTCCTGCACGAGGTCATCAACCTCCGCGCGTGGCACTCGCGCCAACAGAATGCCGTGTACGAGTGGTGCGTAAAGATCGTAGAGGCGTCCGAATCCATCTCGATCGCCGTCCAAAACTGCCTTGACGAGCACAAGTTCGACGGGCGCGCCGGCGCTGCTGCGCTCGGTTCTGTTTTCCATCAGAAGCATGTCGAGTGTGGCGGACATCCTCGTCTACGTGGACTAAGACGGGAGAGAGATGAAGACTGTTAACAAAGCCGCAGATTTACGCGGATGAACGCAGATCTGATCTGCGTTCATCCGCGTAAATCTGCGGCTAAAAAAGACCTATCGCCCTCAGGGTTCTCTTCGGAGGTAAGTTTTTTCAGTTCGGGAGTTGCGGATAGCCCCGGCGTCCACCAGAGAAAGAATGTTGAAAGTACCAGCGCTACCGTGCAGGCGACGCCACCTTCGATGCCGTACGCTCCGCCCGTGAGCCATGCAGGACCAATGTCGGTTGCGTTGAAAAGCGGGTTGGAAGTGATTTGTCCACCGCTGACCGGCAACCCGAAGAACCAACCCAGCGCCCAGTTCCAAGCCCAGTGCAGGCCCCACGGCAACCAGAGACTCCGTGTCCGCAGATAGGCGACACCAAACCAAATTCCCGCGATAGCAGTGTTGGCGAATGTGACACCCGGCACCACGTTCGGATTATCAAGATGAGCTAAAGCAAACGGCACGGATGTTAAGAACACGCCCAGCCATGCAAGCCTTGCGCGCGTCAGCGTTTGCAGGGCATAGCCTCTGAACATCGCTTCTTCGGCGAGTGCGGCCACGAACAGCAACACGCCGGATCCGACCATTGATCTCAGCAATGAAGTCACTGGCGCGTGGTTGAACGAAAAGCTAAGGCCTTTCCACGCCGTCGCTATTCCCACCGCGAGGGCGAGTGAAGCAAACCCGACGACACATCCGATGAAGAGATCTCGGAACCATCCGGCATGAAGTGTCAGACCAAGCGAACGCCAGGGCAGACGTTCAAGCGCGCGTGCGCACAGATACCCGGCGATCAGCGCGGCGGCCAACATCGAGAGCCGGAAAAGCATGTCCGCGACGTATGGAGGTTGGCGCAGTTGAGGTGCCGCCAACTGTAGCATTGCGTAAGCGACTCGCAATACTGTTGCGATTAACCACGCTGCCGCGATCACGGCAGCGATAAAGAGCAGCACACGCCACCCGCTCCGGAGGCGACCAAACTTGTTGATGAAGATGTCGCGAAGACTCATAGGGTCTTTTGATTCTCTCTCTGCGTACCTCTGCGTCCCTCTGCGCCTCTGCGGTGAAGAGATCGTTTAACCGCAGAGGCGCAGGGGGACGCAGAGGTACGCAGAGAAGGTCCACAGATTACACAGAGACAATGGGCAATGCTAAACTCCGACAAACCGGATGAGTAACAACCGCGACAACCTAACGCCCGAGCGCCGCGAACGAATTCGGCGCCGGCGCCGCGTTTTGCTGTGGGTTTTGGGTGGTACGGTGCTGCTTTTACTCGCGATTATCGTGTCGCAGCAGCTCTGGCTCTGGACCGTCGTTCGTCCTGACACGGCGGCCGATGCGCTGGTCCTTTACGCGTTATCGACACTCAACTTCGTCGCGTTTGTTGTCTTCCTCTTTATCTTCGTTCGCAATCTTCTCAAGTTGCGGCGTGAACGTAAAGAACGGCAACTCGGTTCGAAAGTAAAGACGCGCCTGCTGGTCTATTTCATCTCGATCAGCTTTCTGCCGATCTCGGCGATGGCGGCTTTTTCCTACCTGTTTCTCAACCGCTCGCTCGAGAAGTGGTTCAACCCTTTTCCGGATGAGATTGCGCAGCAGGCTGCCGAAGTCAAACGGCTGACTTTGTTGAGCCAGGATCAGGCGCTGCGCGATACGGCGTCACTCCTGGTGATGCTTTTGAATGCGGAGAAGCCGGAAGAGCGACAAGCGACGATGCAGCAGGTGGTGAATTCGGGCCAGTTGGTACGCGTCGAGATCGTGAACAGAGAAGGCTCCGTCGTTGTCGCGCAGAATCCTGGTCTGTCTTCGGTTGACGCACAGCAACTTCAAACGCTGTTCAATGACGCGTTTCAGAATCCGAATGGCATTAGTCTGGTTGATGGAAAAGAGTTTGACGTACTCGCGGTGCCACTGAATCACGCGGAAATGCTGATCATCGCGCCGCAGAAACGCGCTGCGAACGATCTGACGGATCTCGTTGCGGGTTCGGAACGCGACTATCAGGATCTCGTGAAGAAACAACGGCGCGTACGGCTCCTGGGACTTTCGACGTTGGGACTGATGACGCTGATTTTGTTGTTTGTCTCGAGTTGGGTCGCAATTTATTTGGCGCGAGGTATTGCGACGCCGATCAAAGCGTTGGCTGAGGCGTCCGACGAGATCGCGCGCGGCAATCTTAAGCATCGTGTTACGACGATCGCGGATGACGAGCTGGCGCTGCTCGCGGAGTCGTTCAACCAGATGACGGCGCAGCTCGAGGAGAACCGCAGTCGCATCGAGGCGAGCGCCGCAGAGTTGCGCGATCGGCGCAATTACATCGAAACAGTGCTCCAGTCGCTGTCTACAGGCGTGATCTCGATCGACGAGAACGATTGCGTGACGACGTTGAATGCGTCGGCGTCGCGGATGTTGGGACTGGTCGATGGCGCGCGCGCGCGCGAAGTCGAAGACAACCCCAAACTGAGCAGCCTGATCGGAAGCGAAGACTGGTTCGTCGTCGATCGACTTTTGCGTCGCGCGCGAAGGGCTGGTCATGCGACTGAACAGACGCAACTGGAGAGTGGTGGAAGCCCACTGCCAGTTGCGATCACAGCGACAGCATTACTTGACTCAAAAGGACCGCGTTGGGGCGTGGTTTTGGTGATCGAGGATCTTTCGGAGTTGCTGGCTGCGCAGCGGGCGGCGGCGTGGAGCGAAGTGGCGCGGCGCATGGCGCACGAAATCAAGAACCCGCTCACGCCGATTCAACTTTCAGCAGAACGGATCGCGAAGAGTTATGGTCGCGCGAATGGTGGTAGCAATGGAGCTGTGCAAGCGGTGATCACCGAGTGTACTGAGACGATCAGCCGCGAAGTCGCAGGGCTCAAAGCGATGGTGGATGAGTTTTCGCGTTTTGCTCGTTTGCCCGCCACGCGACTCGAGCTCGCGAATCTGAACGACGTTGTTACACAAGCGGCGGGCTTGTATGAAGAAAGGCTCGACGGCGTTCGGATGTCTCTTCACCTCGATCCCAATCTTCCTGCGGCCATGCTCGACGTCGAACAGATGAAACGCGTCTTTGTAAATCTGATCGACAACGCCCTCGCAGCAATGTCTTTTGCTGGCGACGAAAAGCAACTCACAATCGTCACGTCGCACGATGCTAAAAGGAGTTTGCTGCGAGCTGAGGTGACAGACACCGGTCAGGGCATCGAGGCGGGCGACTTCCGGCGGCTTTTTGAACCCTATTTCTCGCGACGTGATACCGGCACAGGTCTCGGCCTGGCCATCGTCCAACGAACAATATTGGAGCACGGCGGTCACATCCGCGCAGAAAAGAACCACCCGCGCGGCGCAAAGTTTATAATCGACCTCCCAGCTATTGCTTAGTTTTGTGTGCCTTTTTGTAGCTTCCGTTTGCGCTTTTTTGTGGCATGGATTCAATTCTCATAGTTGACGACGAACGCGGCATCCGCGACACGCTGCGCGCAGTCATGGAAGACGAAGGCTTCGTCGCCGACGCCGTCGCCACGGGTGAAGAGTGTCTCAAAGCACTCGGCAAACGCGCTTATGGCTGCATTCTGCTGGATGTCTGGCTTCCCGGAATCGACGGCCTCGAAACTTTGAAACAGTTGCGCGCCGCGGGATCGGATTCCGCCGTCGTGATTATTTCCGGTCATGGCAACATCGAGACTGCCGTTCGCGCTACGAAGTTAGGTGCGTTCGACTTCATCGAGAAGCCGCTGTCGATTGAAAAGACGGTGCTCACGGTTCGCAACGCCCTGCGCCAACAGCGTCTCGAGTTGCTCAACGCCGATATGGCGGCCGCGCTCGCACGCGAGTACACGATGGTCGGCGACTCCGTCGCGATGCGAGCACTGCGAAAGCAGATCTCGGTCGTGGCGCCAACAGACGGTCGCGTCTTGATCTACGGTGAGTCGGGAACTGGAAAAGAGTTGGTCGCACATGCGATCCATGCGGAATCACGTCGCGCTGCTGCGCCGTTTATTGAAGTCAATTCTGCTGCGATTCCTGAAGAGTTGATCGAGTCGGAGCTGTTTGGCCACGTGAAGGGCGCATTCACCGGCGCGACGGCCGCGAAGAAAGGCAAATTCGAATTGGCCGACGGCGCCACGATCTTTCTCGACGAAGTCGGCGACATGAGTCCGAAGGTTCAGGCGAAGGTGCTGCGGGTGTTGGAAGAGCAACGCTTCGAGCCCGTTGGAAGTGGAAACTCGATCAGTGTCGACGTCCGGCTGATCGCCGCGACGAACAAACGTCTGGACGTCGAGATCGAGCAGGGAAACTTCCGCGCGGATCTGTTCTACCGGCTCAACGTGATTCCGTTCGAGCTGCCGCCGCTGCGCGATCGTCTTGAAGACGTGCCGCTCCTGGTCGATTACTTCAACGAGCATTTCTCAACGGCGTATGGAAAGAAACCGAAAGAGTTTCTGCCAGAGGCGGTCGACGTGATGCAGTCGTATTCCTGGCCCGGGAACGTTCGCGAACTACGCAACACGGTCGAGCGCGTGGTGATCATGCATCCGGGCACACGCGTTTCGGCGACAGATCTCCCGCCACACGGGAAAGAAGAAGCTCCCGCCGCATCCTTCCGCTTCCCCTCCTTTAAAGAAGCCACTGAGGCCTACCACCGCGAATTCATTCAACGAAAACTCGAAGAAGCGGACGGCAACGTCTCGCGCGCCGCCGAAATGATGGGCGTCGACCGCAGCCACCTGTACCGCCGAATGCGCGCTCTCGGCATCCAAAACCGTGGTTAGCCACGAAAAGGCAAAAAAAACCATTCGTTGACAACGTATCTTCAAATAGCTTATCTACGGTATCGAGGTAGAGATGGATTTTACGACCAAAGAACTGCTGAAACGTTACGCGAAACTGGCGATTGGACAACCGTTTTCACCCGTATTGCTGAACATTCTGGTGACGTCGGTTTGCGATATGCGCTGTACGCACTGTTTCTTCACAGACGAGCTCGACGATCGCCCGCGCAAGAAATTGCAGATGAAAACACACGAGATCGAGCGTATTTCCCAGACGCTCGGCGGAAATCTCGGCGTGCTGATCCTCGCCGGCGGCGAACCGTTTACGCGAAAAGATCTTCCGGAGATCGCCAAGGCTTTTTACACAAACAATAAGCTCGAATCGATTTACATCATGTCGAACGGGCAGATTCAAAAACGAATCTTTCCGGACGTCACGCGGGTGTTGCAGGAGTGTCCAAACCTTAACGTCACGATAGCGCTCGGGATCGACGGTCCAAAAACCGAGCACGAGAAGATTCGACAGAAACCCGGCTCGTGGGACATAGCGATCGACACCGCCCGGCAGCTCCAGGCAATTAAGAAAGAATATCCGCGCCTCGATGTGCAGACGTGTACGTGTTTTATGAACTCCAACCAGAACACGATCTTCGAGTGGTACGACTTTCTGAAGTACGACTTGAAGCCTGACAAGGTGAACTTCAACTACATCCGTCCACCTTCAGCCGATCCGAAAGAGTTGGAGATCGATCATTCGCGTTACGCCAAACTGGCCCAGATGATCGACGACGATTCGCGTCACGCCGCGATCAAGAACAACTACGGCGGCAGCGCAGGTTTCTTCAAAGCCGCGATCGACATCTACATGCACGGCCTGATTGCCAAGACGCAGGAGACGCAGACCGCCCAGATGAAATGTTATGCAGGCACGGCGGGCGGTGTGATCTACGACGAGGGGACAGTGTCGTCGTGCGAGAACCTTGCGCCGATCGGCAATCTGCGTGAATTTGACTGGAATTTTCAGAAGCTTTGGCTCTCGCCGGCGATGCAGGAGCGTCGGAAGAAGGCCAGCGATGGCTGCTTCTGCACACACGAGTCGAATAGCTACTACCCGTCGCTACCGTTCAATCCAGGACACTTGATCCAGATCAAGAAACTGGAAAAGGAAATGAAGAAGGCGGCCACAAAGAAGCATAAACAAGAGCACAAAGACGAATGCCTCAGCAGCGAATTCCAAAGATCCTGATCATCTCTTCTGATACCGGTGGTGGACATCGTTCCGCAGCGGCGGCGATTGTCGCCGGCGTGCAGAAGTTTTTCGATGGTGAGTCGTACGCCGTCAGAGTCGTGCGTGCGGTCGAAGAGTCGCATCATCTGAGCGCGAAGTTAGTGCGCCTCTACAATTGGATCCTCCGTAACCGGCAGCACTGGATGAAGTATTTCTACTGGTGCATGAACCACATCCGGCCTGAAACCAGCGAGTTTTTTCATAAGCGCTGTGTGCCTTACGTCGCGGATCTGTTTGAGCGCTGGTGTCCGCACATCGTCGTCAGCGTTCACCCACTCACGCAGCACATTTTCGCAAGCGTTTTGAAGGAGTTGAATCTCGCGCATCGCATCCCACTCGTTTCCGTGGTCACAGATCCCTGTTACGGGTTTTGGAAAGGCTGGGCCTGCGACGATGTGACGCTCTACCTCGTCGCCGGTGAAGATGCCCGACAGCAATTGATCGATTACGGAGTCGCGCCGGAACGAATCAAGATTTCAGGTCTGCCGGTGCATCCGAAGTTCGCTTACCCGGGCGAAGAAGCCGCGCAGGCAGCACGTCGCGCGCTCGGCTTGGACCCGGAGAAGTTCACTGTGTTTGTAAACGCGGGCTGGATCGGCGGTGGCAACATCCCGCAGATCTTCCGCGAACTTGTGCGCGGCGAACTGGATGTGCAGGCGATCTTCCTGGCCGGCAAGAACGAAGACTTGCGCGCGGCTGCTGAAACGATAGCTCTCGATGCGCCGTTTCCGATCAAAGTAATCGGTTACTCAGACGAGATCGAGCAGTTGATGAGCGCTGCGAACGTGATGATCTCGAAACTCGGCGGACTGACGACTTTCGAGGCGCTTGCGTGTCGAGTTCCCATCATCGCCGACGTGATCACGGAACCGATGCCGCAGGAAAAGGGAACTGCGAAACTGATCGCGCAACGCGGCGCCGGTGTAATGCTGAAACATGCTAAAGACATCGTCCCGGTCCTGCGCCGGATGATGGAAGACGAAATACATTATTCCCGCATGCGCGCAGCCACCGCTGCCCTCGCCATCCCGAATTCCACCCAATACATCGTCGAGGAAATCACCGCCCTCATTCCGCAACCCGAGGCTCCCGTGCTCACCGAAGTCGCCTCTTAACTCGGTTTTCTTTTTGTGTCCTTCCTTGTGCCTTTTCGTGGCCCCATTTGCCTTTTGCGGCCTTTTCACGATTTAATCTGCCGCAAATGAGTAATCCCCGTCTACTTTCTAGGAGAAACATAGCTAAGTGAGTCTCTTGCTTGAGGGAAAGCGCGCGTTCATAACCGGAGGAACGCGTGGCATAGGTGCGGCAATTTGCGAAGTCTTCGCGCGCGAGGGCGCCGATGTCGCGTTTAGTTACAACTCGCGTGACGATCTCGCCGCCGATATGAGCCAGAAGATTGAGGCTCACGGCCGCCGGGTGTTCAATGCCAAAGTCTCCGTCGTCGATCGGGTCGGCATGAAGAAAATGACCCGCGAGCTCGTCGAGAAGTGGGGCGGCATCGACATTCTCGTTAACAACGCGGCGATTAATCGCGGTGATAATTTTGCTACAACGACCGATCGAGCGTGGGATGAAGTCATTCACACGAACGTCGACAGCCTGTTTGCAGTCACTAAGCCGATCTACAAACAGATGATCCGGCAGCGCAAGGGAAAGATTCTCAACATTACGTCCATCGGCGCAATGCGCGCATTGCCCACCTCAGTTCACTACGCGACCTCGAAAGCAGCGATGATCGGTTTTACGAAATGCTTGTCTCGTGAAGCTTCGACTTTCGGCGTG
The DNA here is from genome assembly GCA_044867025.1 of Pyrinomonadaceae bacterium. GTDB lineage: Bacteria > Acidobacteriota > Blastocatellia > Pyrinomonadales > Pyrinomonadaceae > PSRF01. The sequence goes on from JBIOUJ010000227.1 coordinate 48,161, forward strand.
ACAGTCAACGCGATTGCGGCTGGTATATTCGATACGGATCTGGCTCAGGCACTTCCGGAGCGTCTGCTCCAGATGCACGACTTCTGGACCTCAGCGGGACGGCTCGGCCGCCCGGAAGAACTCGCCGAGTACGCGGCGTTCATGGTGAGTGAGCGAAATAGTTTTATGAATGGTGAGGTCGTGATCGTTGACGGCGGAGCTATTACTTAAACATCCACAGATTACACAGATTCATCTTTCGATTTGAGGCGACGTTCTAAGTCGCGTACGGTTCGGTGTATTTCACCTAGACGCCTGAAAGCGGCGGTAGACCTCAGCCAATCCTTGTTATCAAACGCCGGAATCCCTGAGATCACTTTCCCCGCAGGAATATCGTGACTCGTCGCGCTCTTCGCCGTGAGCACTACGTCGTCGCCGATCGTCAAATGACCCGCCACACCCGCCTGACCAGCCAGAATTACCCGGTTGCCGATGTGTGAACTACCCGCGAGTCCGACCTGCGCGCAAAGCAGCGTATCCTCGCCGACAGTACACGAGTGACCGATCTGCACCAGGTTGTCGATTTTTGCTCCACGACCGATCCGGCTCTCTCCAACCGACGCACGATCGATCGTCGTGCCTGCTCCGATCTCGACGTCGTCCTCGATCACGACTCGCCCTGTCTGCGGAATCTTGAGCCAGCGTTTCTCTTCGTCTTTTGCGTAACCAAACCCATCACAACCGATGACGGAGTTGTTGTGAATAATCACACGCTCGCCGATGACTGTGCGTTCACGCAGTGCGACGCCGGAATGAATCACTGAACCTCTCCCGATCGTGACGTGGTTGTAGACGGTGACGTTTGGGTGAATGTAAACGTCGTCTCCAACAAACGAGTTTCGCCCGATCACTGAATGGGCGCCGATCGCAACCCGCGCGGCGATCCGCGCGCTCGGATCGATCACGGCGGACGGGTGAATGAAAGCCTCCAGCTCAGCTTCGGGGTGGAAAACTCTCAGGGCTCGTGTATACGCGAGATAAGGATCTTTGACGCGCAGTATCGCGATCTGTCTTTCGGTTTGAGCCTCTTCGCCGAGATAGATCGCCGAAGCGCGCGTGCTGTTGACTCGCGGCGTATAGCGCGGATTGGCGAGGAACGTCACGTGTCCTTCGCCCGCTTCGTCGAGACCGGCAGCGCCGGTGATTTCGATGTCGTCTGTCGTTCCTTCGACGCGCGCGCCGGTTAGTTTCGCAAGTTCTGAAAGTTTCATGGGGCGGAGTTTAACACTCCTCTGCGTACCTCTGCGTCCTCTGCGCCTCTGCGGTAAAGAAGCGGTTCACCGCAGAGGCGCAGAGGACGCAGAGGCACGCAGAGGAGATCACATAATCGACACCGGATCGATCTCGAGATTGATCGATCGCAGATTGATGCCACCATCTATCGCCGATTTCAACGCCGGATCCGCCACTTCACGCAAGTGTTTGCGATTGCGTGATTTCATCAGGATCTGAAACCGATGTTCGCCTTTTAATCGGGAAAGTGGCGCCGGCGCTGGACCGAGGATGCGACACTTTCGCTCCTGGTTTGCGACGTCGAGCTGCTTGCGAAGCTCCAGACTGTCTGACCGAACACGGCCTAAATCCGGTCCATGGACCAATAAACTCGCCAATGCGACGAATGGCGGATAAGAATGATTCTGCCGGTAGCGAAGTTCCTCGCCGTAGAAGCCTTCGTAGTCCTGTGCGCAGGCGTGTCGCAGTGCGTAATGGTAAGGATGGTAGGTCTGAATCAAGACACGTCCCGGACGATCGCCACGCCCGGCGCGTCCCGCCACCTGCGTGATGAGTTGAAACGTTCTTTCCGCAGATCGAAAATCCGGTAGCGCGAGGCCCGCGTCAACCGACACGACTCCCACGAGCGTTACATTCGGAAAGTCGTGACCCTTGGCTAACATTTGCGTGCCCACGAGTGTATCGATTCTTCCGGCGCTGAAGTCAGCCAGCGACTGCTCAAAAACCTTTCGCCGCACCGTGGTATCGCGATCGATTCGCGCGACGCGGAGAGCAGGGAAGAGCAGCTTCAACATTTCCTCGAGTTGCTCCGTGCCCTCGCCGACGTAGTAGATGTATTTCTTCCCGCACGCGGGACACACGCGCGGCACCGCCTCACGATGGTTGCAGTAGTGACACACGATCACGCGCTCGCTGCGATGATACGTCAACGTCACATCGCAGTTCGGACACTGAACTGTCTCACCACATGAGCGACAAAGTATGAAGCTCGAATAACCACGCCTGTTGAGCAGTATGATCGACTGCTCGTGGCGCTCGTGCGTCTCGCGAATCGCCTCGAGCAGTTCGTCGGAAAACACGCGTGGCTTTCCGTGCCGGACAAACACGGTTCGCATATCGATGATTCGTGCGGTGGCCATCGGCCGCGCTGCTATTCGTTCAGGCAAGGTGAGAAGTTGGTATTTGCCCTTACGCGCGTTGTTGAAAGACTCGAGCGACGGCGTCGCGGAACCAAGCACAACCGTTGCTGCTTCCTTTTGCGCGCGAACGATGGCGACGTCGCGCGCGTTGTAATAAGGCGATTCCTGTTGCCTGTAAGACGATTCGTGTTCCTCGTCGACGACGATCAGTCCGAGGTTTTTCGCGGGCGCAAACACGGCGGATCGAGTTCCGATCACGACGCGAGCATCGCCGTTCTTGACTCTGGTCCATTCGTCGAATCGCTCACCCTTTTGCAGCGACGAGTGAAAGATTGCCACCTGGTCGCCGAAGCGGGCACGCAGGCCGCGCGAAAAGACAGGCGTCAGAGCAATTTCCGGGACGAGCATCATTGCGGACCGACCGAGTTGGAGTGCCTTGTCCATCGCACGCATGTAGATCTCAGTCTTGCCGCTGCCGGTTACGCCGTGAAGCAGAAACGCCGAGTAGCTTTCGGAGTTCACCTGCTGTTCGATTTGTTGGAGCACGGATGATTGCGCGGGCGTCAATGTGTGTTCCGCTGATTTCACACCGCCGGCATCGGCCAGTGGGTCGCGACGAATGGCCTCGACGTAGACCTCTACCAGAGCTTTCTTCTCCAACGAAGAAATTGTCGATGCACTAACGGATGCACTTTGCAGCAACGACTGCAACAACATTGGTCCACTGCTTTCCAGGGTGGAGATCACGCGAAGCTGTGTCTCGGTGAGTTTTTGTTGAGTCGGTTGTAGCAGTCGAACGAAACGCCGCAGTTTTGGTTTTGCAAACTTAGCGTCACGCCGCTTGGGAGACATGCCCGGCGGCAACGCTGCTTTGATGACTTCACCAAGTGGGCAAGCGTAATAATCTGCCACCCAACGCGCCAGTTGCAGGATCTCCGGGGTGCAGACTGGAGTTGAGTCGACGAGGGTCTGCGCATCCTTGATGTCGATCTCGGCGAGATTCTCCGGCGGTTCATCGGTGAGGCCGACGATGTAAGCCGTGACGACGCTTCGTCCGAGCGGCACAACTACCCGAGCGCCGACTTGTGCATCGACACTCTGCTCGGGACTCAGCCTGTAAGTGAATGTTTGAAAGACGTGAAGTGGGACAGCCACTTCAGCGTAGCGCACGATTGAAGTCGTGACATCGTGAGGTTCGCGTTGTAATGAGGTTTCGGTTCCGGTGCTTTTGGACACGGACAGAAGTTATCACTGTTTGTGACTGTCGAGGTAGTCGCGAACCTTCTTCAAGTCTTCCCACGTCTCGCGCTTCTTCGAAGGATCGCGCAGCAGGTACGCCGGATGAAATGTCGGCATCACTTTGATGCCTTTGTAATCCTGAAAACGCCCGCGCAGTCTGGTGATTCCTTCGCGTGTATCGAGAAGGTTCTTCATCGCGGTGTTGCCGAGCACGACGATGACTTCGGGTTGCACCACGGCAATTTCCCGCAGGAGAAACGGTTTGCACATCGATGCCTCTTCGGCCGTGGGCGCTCGATTGCCCGGCGGACGGCAGCGATTCACGTTGCCAATCAATACTTCTTCACGCTTTAGACCGATCGCTTCGATGATCTTCGTGAGCAACTGTCCGGCGCGCCCTACGAATGGACGTGCCTGCGCGTCTTCATCCGCCCCGGGTGCTTCGCCGACAAACATCAGCCGCGCCTTTCTGTTTCCCTCGGTATGGACCACGTGCGTGCGCTCCTGGTGCAGCGGGCAACGCGTGCAGTCGCCGATTTCGCAGTGGATCTGTTCGAAGGTTTCTGTTGATGGAGTTAGTGCGACTGGAGCAGGCGCGAGATCGCCAAACAGTGAGCTGGACAAGTCAGGAGGAGGGGCTTGCGCTGGCTCTGTTAACGGCGGGGGCAAGCCCCTCTTCCTGACTGGCTCATTCACAGTGACACCCCGAATTCCTTCGACTCCCAGAATTCGAAGGTGCTCGAGCTGTTTCTTTGTCGCGGTTAAAAGTTCCTGAAGTTCCTGGGTCATTTGGATCGAAGACGTACTATAACATCGAGAATCCGATCCGCGGCTTCACTTTTTGACATCAAAGGCAGCTCAACAGGATCCGCGCTATCTGTGGTGATGATCGTGATCGCATTTGTAGCTGAATCGAACCCCGCGTCTGCACGCGTGACGTCGTTGGCGATGATTGCATCCAGCTTCTTGCTGCGAAGTTTTTCTCGCGCGTTAGCAAGCACGTTCTCCGTCTCAGCCGCAAACCCAATCACCAGCATTCCATTCGTGCGCGACGCCGCAACCTGCGCTAACACGTCGGGCGTTCGTTCTAGAGTCAACGTTATCGAGTCCTGCGATTTCTTGATCTTTTGATCCGCACGCTCTGCCGGTCGATAATCCGCGATCGCCGCAGCTCCAATAAACACCGATGCATTCTCACGCTCTTTTGCAACCGCTTGCGACATCTCCTCCGCCGACATCGCCTGCACGACACGCACGCCATTCGGAGGCGCCACGCTTGTATTCCCCGCGACAATAGTGACTTCACCGCCACGCCTCAGCGCCGCTTCCGCAAGCGCAAAACCCATGCGTCCGGAAGATCGGTTCGAGATAAACCGCACCGGATCGATCTCTTCGCGTGTAGCCCCCACCGTGATCAGAAATCGCTCACCCGTCAGATCCATCGCGCGCTTAGCCCTGAGAATCTCAAGCGCCGCCGCGACGATGCGATCGGGTTCACTCAGCCTTCCTGGTCCAATCGTGCCGCAAGCCATCTCGCCCGCATCCGGCTCCACGATGTGAACACCATCCGCGCGCAATCGCTCGAGATTTCGCTGTGTCGCGAGATGTTCCCACATCGTCGTATTCATCGCCGGCGCAATCAGCACGGGTACCGAACACGCCAGGTACGTCGAAGTGAGAAAGTCGTCGGCAACTCCGTTCGCAAACTTCGCAATGATGTTGGCAGTCGCTGGCGCCACGATCAGCAGATCAGCAGTCTGCGAGAACGTTATGTGAGCAATCGGATCGGGATTGTCGGGCGCGTAATCATCGACAACCACGTGACTGCCGGAAAGCGCGCGAAACGTCAGCGGCTGCACAAACTCACACGCCCGCTTCGTCATCGCTACTCTGACGGTGCAGCCCGCCTTCTGAAGTCCACGGAGCACCTCGACAGCCTTGTATGCAGCGATTCCGCCACAGACTCCGAGCGCAACATTGGGATTGATCGAGGGAGTTTGAAGATCAGAAGGAGACATGCCGCTTAACGCAAAACGAAGATCAATGTAACATTGCCGAAAGACGGGTGCAATTTAGTGAACCGGAGTGCTTGCTATAATCCACCGCCACAATAAAAAAACAGGATTGCCTCCCGCCTGGAGCAAAACAATGGCAACACGCAACGGAAGATTCTCCGCGGTTCTGTTGATAGCTTTCTTGGGGTTTACGTCTGTTCCCGCAAATCAATACTTCACATCTTCAGACGAAGAATTCGGTCCAGTGGTTCGTGCGTACCTCGGATACCTGCGGAACGAGCAGGAAGTGGTAGACGATCGGGTTAGCCGGCGGGAAGTCAGCGCGAGTTATTATCGTCACAATTCCAACAGGATAAAGGCTTTACGCCAAATGGCGATTCGACTGGCGCGCGAAACTCACAACGATTACCTGCCCGAGCTGGAGGCCGTCTCTGCTGATGAGATGGGGATGCTTTTTGGGTCCAACCCGCCACAAGCCGCGAAATTGAAGGTTGGAGAAGTGCTTCGGAACACGTTTCGTTACCTCGGTCCGGTCCGGGTGGGGGAGACTTTCCACTTATTTGCCCGGCTGGATCCGTACGAACAGGCAGAGCTCACCGAGAAGGCATCGGCTGTTAGAAGACCTTGATTGGGTCACAACGCACCCCTCAAAAAGGCCGTTCCTAATTCTCCGCGGCCTGACACAATTTTGTGGCAAAGTTAAGCCAAATGATTGTTGACACAGGGCTTGTATTAGTGTAATAAATCCAAAGTGTTAGTGGCCAAGTGGCCGTATTCCCAAATCATTAACGGGTTTTGCGCACGGGTTGCTAACCAACTCATTGTTTTTCCCACGACTGTTCGGCCGTCGCGGTACGCAATTAAGACCTTTGTCTTTCACTATACGGGAGGAAAGTTAATGATCAGCAAAACTTGGAGCCGCAAGTCCATCGCGACTGCTGTGGCGGTTGCCGTTTTGAGTGTTTACTCAATGGTGGTATTGGCCGCGCCAGGCGCCAAGGCGTCAGGCGAGTTGTCGGTTTCCGGGCAGGTTACAGTGAACGGCCAAAAAGTGATTTCTGGCGGCACGGTGTTCACCGATTCGACGATAATCACCGAGGCTCAAAGCAGCGCGTTAGTGAGCATCAGCAAGGTTGGTCGAGTTGAACTTTCACCAAAGAGCAATCTTCGCCTCAGTTTTGCGGAGAACAGCATCACGGCAATGCTTGAGACCGGTAGTGCTCAGGTATCAACGTTAAAGGGCACCACGGTTAACCTGACTACCAAGGACGGTATTGTGATTGTCGATGGCAGTCAGCCAACCACCTTCACTGTCAGCGCCTCACGTGGACGCACTTCTCTTGCGACCCTCGCGGGCGTTGCGCAGTTCAAAGCAGGTGGCTCGGTTAAGCAAGTTGCCGCCGGCGAGAGTGCAACCGCTGGAGTCCCGACTCCCCAGACCGATGATGATGACGACGACATGAGTGGTGGCGCACTGGCTGTGTTGCTGCTGGCCGTCGGTGGCGCTGTGGCAGGTGTTCTTTATGCCGCGTTCCACAACAACGATCTTAATTTCGGTGGCAGCGTTACAGTAATCAGCCCGACGAAGTAAGTTCGTAATCGTATCGGCTTGAGTAAAAACACTGTGGCACTGGTAACCAGCGCTGCGGTCAGCCAAATTGACCTTGCGGGTCACGCGAATTCACAGCGCGTGGCCCGCAAGGTTTTGATTGTAAAAGAAGGGAATCATTGGTCATTGGTCATTTGACATTTATCATTTGTCATTTTGTCAGAGAGCCGCGGGGCTTCAAATGACAGATGATAGATATCAAATGACCAATGACCAATGAGTTAGTTCAATGCATATTGCTGTAATTGGCACCGGTTATGTAGGACTCGTGACCGGAGCATGCTTTGCCGAATTTGGTGTCGACGTTACCTGCGTCGACGTCGATGCAGACAAGATCGACCGGCTCAACAAAGGCGTGATGCCGATATACGAGCCCGGTCTCGAGCAACTTGTCTCAAAGAACACTCAAGCGGGTCGACTCAGATTCACCACCGACGTTCAACAAGGCGTCGAACAGGCGCTCGTCATATTTCTCGCCGTAGGTACTCCGCCAAAGCCCGACGGATCTCCGGACCTTAGCTTCGTCGAATCCGCCGCATTATCCGTCGCGGATTACATGAACGGCTACAAGGTCATCGTCACAAAATCCACCGTGCCGATCGGCACCGGAGAACACATTCGCAAGCTGATCACCGAGCGAAAGAAAACGCGCGCCAACTTCGGCGTGGTTTCGAATCCCGAATTCCTTCGAGAAGGCGCGGCGATTAACGACTTCATGCGGCCGGATCGCGTCGTGATAGGCAGTCGCGACGAAGAAGCAATCGCGATCATGAAGGATCTCTATCGTCCGCTCTACCTGATCGAAGCCCCGTTTGTGATCACTTCGCTCGAAGCCGCGGAGCTTACCAAATACGCAGCCAACGCGTTTCTGGCGACGAAGGTTTCGTTCATCAACGAGATTGCGAACCTCTGCGAGAAGATCGGTTGCGACGTTCACGACGTCGCACGCGCGATCGGGATGGACAAGCGAATCGGAAGCAAGTTTCTACATCCTGGTCCGGGTTTTGGTGGCTCGTGCTTTCCGAAAGACACGAGAGCGCTCTCGTCAGTGGCGCGTCATTACGACTCCGTATCGCTGATCGTCGACGCGGTGATCGAAGTGAACCAACGGCAGGGCGAGGCGATGCTTACCAAGATCAAGAACCTCGTTGGTCCACTCAAGGGAAAAAATGTCGCCGTGTTGGGTCTGGCGTTCAAGCCGGAGACGGACGACATGCGCGAGGCGCCGGCCGTCGGAATCATTCGCAGCCTGCTCGACGATGGCGCAAAAGTGATTGCCTACGATCCGGTCGCGAAGTCCGAAGCGATGAAGCTGCTTCCCGAGATCAATTATGCCGACGATGAGTACGCGGCGGTGAAAGGCGCCGATGCGCTTGTGTTGGTTACGGAGTGGAACCAGTTTCGCGCACTCGACCTCAAGAGAATTCGCGACTTGATGAAGACTCCGAAAGTCGCCGATTTGCGAAACATTTACGAGCCGGAAGACATGCGGGAACTCGGTTTCGAATACGTGGGGGTGGGCAGGTAGAACAAGGGCGGATGCCACTTACCGGAATAGCTTTGGTCACTGGAGGCGCGGGATTCATTGGCTCGCATATCGCTTCCGCGCTCCTCGCCGAGGGTGCACGTGTTCGCGTGCTCGACGACCTATCAACCGGACATCGCGAGAACATCGACGAGATCGGCGGCGACGTGGACTTCATTCAGGGCAGCGTCGCGGATGAGACTCTGCTTGCAAAAGTGCTCGAAGGTGTTGAGTTAGTTTTCCATGAAGCTGCGATTCCGTCGGTGCCGCGCTCGGTCAAGGTGCCGCAACAAACGCACGTGGCGTCGGTTGATGGAACGTTTTCCTTGCTCCTGGCCGCACGAGATCAGAAAGTAAGACGCGTAGTCTATGCTGGATCGAGTTCGGCGTACGGCGATCAGCCGACATTGCCGAAGTCGGAACAGATGTCACCCGATCCGTTGTCGCCGTACGCGGTGGCGAAGTTGGTTGGTGAATATTACTGTCGTGTGTTCACGCGTGTTTATGGATTAGAGACAGTTACACTGCGCTACTTCAACGTGTTTGGACCACGGCAGGATCCGGGCTCGCAGTATTCAGGCGTCGTTTCGCGATTCATCAGCTCGCTGTTGTCAGACGAGCGCCCGGTGATCTATGGAGACGGTGAGCAGTCGCGCGACTTCACATACATCGATAACGTTGTTGGCGCGAACCTCAAGGCAGCGGAGGCGAGTGGGGCATCTGGTAAAGTCATTAACGTAGCGAACGGAATGCGCATCACGTTGAACCAGCTCCTGGCGGAGTTGAAAGATTTGACGGGTAAGCATGACGTCGAAGCTGAATATCTCGAGCCGCGAGTGGGCGATGTGCGGCACAGTCTCGCAGACATCTCGATGGCTCGCGAACTCCTCGGGTACGAATCGAAGGTCGACCTGCGGGAAGGATTGCAAAGAACTATCGATTGGTGGAAAGACAGTCGTTTTAGCCACAGATGACACAGATAATGGCGGATTGATTAATCAGTTAAATCCGTGTTATCCGTGGCTAAAAAGGATCTTTAGGCTCTCAACATACGGTGGTCTCGCCACGCCCTTGTCCGTGATTATCGCTGTGATCAACTCGTTCGGAGTGATGTCGAACGCCGGATTGTGAACATTCACGCCATCTGGGGCGAGTTGATGTTCACGAATGTGCGTCACTTCCATTGAGTCCCGCTCCTCGATCGGAATTTGCTCGCCTGACGTAAGCGACAGATCGAGCGTCGTCAGAGGCGCCGCGACGTAAAACGGCACGCCATGCTCGCGCGCCAGAACTGCGACCATGTAAGTCCCGATCTTATTCGCGGTATCACCGTTCGCCGCGATCCGGTCCGCTCCAACCACGACCGCATCAATCTTGCCACTCTTCATAATGTGGCCCGCCATGCTGTCTGTGATGACAGTTACAGGAATGTCGTCCTTCGCGAGTTCCCACGCGGTGAGCCTGAGGCCTTGCAGGTAGGGACGTGTCTCATCTGCGATCACGGCGACTTTTTTCCCGGCGTCGCGAGCTCCGCGAATGACTCCGAGTGCCGTACCGTAATCACCGCCTGTTGCGAGTGCGCCGGCGTTACAGTGTGTCAGCACAGTCGCGCCATCCGGAATCAGTGGCCCCCCGTGATTCCCTATCGCGCGATTAGCGGCGATGTCTTCCTCGAGGATCGTCAGTGCTTCGGCGACCAATATTTTCTTGACTTGTTCCACGTCGCCCAGATGTTTGTTTCGTTGAAACGTACCGCGCATTCTCTCGATCGCCCAGAAGAGATTGACCGCAGTCGGACGGGTCTTGCCCATCACGTCGCAAATGTATGACAGATCGTCCTCGAGATCCGCGACCGAAGTTCCAACTGACTGGCTCGCGCCGAGTGCGATACCCATCGCGGCCGCGATTCCAATCGCCGGCGCGCCACGGATCACCATTTTTCTGATGGCTTCTGCGACTTCTTCATATGAACGCAGCATCAGGTAAGTTTCTTCAGACGGCAGCAGTCGCTGATCCAGCATACGCACGCCGTCCTTGGTCCACTCGACAGTCTTGATCATGGCGAGGCATCTTACTGGAAGCCACCAGGAAGCGCAAAAAGCACAAAAACGCCCAAAAAACGCATAGCCGATTGCGCTTCGTGTGCTTCCTGTGCTAGTGTCCGCGCGTTTCAGCGGTCTTTTAATCAAGCGTCTGGGTGCCCCGAACCGGGGAGAATAGGGAAGCGGGTGTGAATCCCGCGCGGTCGCGCCACTGTGATGAGAAACGCGTGTTTCTCGTAAGCCAGGAGACCTGCCCAGGACGCTTTCAGCCTTTTCGACACTCGCGCAAAGGTGTTCAGGCTCTTGTTATCGCATTTCGAAATTAAAAAACTCTCTTGGCTCGCACTCGTAGTACTGCTTGCTGCCTGCGCCAGTTATCAAACCCCTTCAACACAAAACTCGCGAGAGATCACAGACGACGCTGGACGGCGTGTAAGTCTCCCTGCGCGCGTCGATCGAGTCATCTCGCTCGCACCGAATCTGACCGAGATCGTCTTCGCGGTTGGAGGAGGCAATCGTTTGGTTGGGCGGACGAGTTACTGTGATTATCCGCCTGAAGCAAAGGCGGTTGCTGAGATTGGTGACACACTTCATCCGAGCCTCGAGCGAATTATCGCTTTGCGACCGCAGGTGGTTCTGATCTCGACCGCCTCTCAACTCGAAGTATTCACGCAGCAACTGCAAAACCAGAACATCGCTGTGTTCGTCACAGACCCGCACGATCTCGATGGCGTCTTTCGATCTATCGAACAGATCGGCGACATACTTGGTCAGAAGGAACAGGCACTGGTGGTGCAAAAGCTGCGCGAACGCACCAACGCAGTCGAACAAGCCGTGAAGCAACAGCAACCGGTGCGAGTGTTCTATCAGCTCTCGGCGGAGCCACTTTACACAGCGGGTCACGATGCGTTTGTCACGGATCTCATTCGACGTGCCGGTGCGATCTCCGTCACTGCCGATGTGCCAGGCGCGTGGCCGAAGTACAGCAACGAATCTGCTTTAGCGGCCAAACCCGAAGCCATCATCCTGCCAACTGGCGGATCCATGGGAACAGGGAACTCGATTGTCACTGAAGCTCTGCGCCAATCGCCCGCCGCACTCGCAAATCGTGTTTACAAGATCAACGACGATCATCTGGTGCGACCTGGTCCAAGAGCAGTCGACGGATTGGAGGAGATGGCGAGCGCGCTTCATCCCGACGCATTCAAGAAATGAGCAGCACGGCTTCGAACATCATCACCTCGCCGGCACGACAGAACCGTGTCACGTTGCGAAAGACCGTCGTCTCGTGCCTTGCGTTGACGACCGCGTTGCTGCTTTCGATCGTGTTGATGTCGTTAATTGGAAGCGAACAACTGCCGGCGCGGGCTTCTTTGTGTGCGCTGGCGTCTTTCGGCACTGCTTCATGCGGATTGACTCGCGACCAGTTCGACATTCTGTTTCAGATTCGTCTGCCGAGAATTCTTTTAGCCGCTGCGGTCGGTGGCTCGCTGGCGACTGCCGGCGCGGCATATCAGGCATTGTTACGAAACCCGCTCGCCGAGCCTTACCTGCTGGGTATTTCAAATGGCGCGGCCGTAGGAACGATGATCGCGCTCGTCTTCTTCGGCGCGAGCGAATGGACGCGCCCTTTCCTTGCGTTTACAGGAGCCCTGCTAGCGACGCTGGCGGTTTATCGGCTCGCCCGAGGACGCGCGGGTGCAACACCGGAGCGTTTGATACTGGCCGGCGTGATCGTCACGACTTTTCTCTCGTCGGTGATCGTCTTTGTAACGACTTTAATGGACGCGACGAGAATTCGTTCGTTCACGTTCTGGCTGTTGGGTGATCTCTCAGGAACAAGCAAGGCGCTGCTTCCGGTGGCCATCACGATCGCGATCGTGGGCACACTGGCGCTCACGCTCAACGCGCGGTCACTGAACTTGTTGATGCTCGGCGAGCGTGATGCATTCGATCTGGGAGTCGAGGTTGGTCGAGTCAGAGTGGTAGTTTTTGTAGTTGCGAGTTTACTGGTGGGAAGCTCCGTCGCTGCGAGTGGATCCGTGGGATACGTCGGTCTCGTCGTACCGCACCTCGCAAGGCTTTCACTCGGAAGCGACAACCGGATCAGCATTCCGGCCGCAGCGCTCGGCGGTGCGCTATTCGTGATCGTCGCCGACACTGTCGCACGCACGATCATCGCGCCGAGGGAGTTGCCAGTCGGCGCGATCACGGCGCTGATCGGAGCGCCGCTGTTTATCTATCTTTTAAAGAGAGCATGAGGGGTGCCCTTGCTTGAAGCGCGCGATTTAACTGTCGGTTACGACCATCGCATCGCGGTAGCTAATGTCAGCCTGACGCTGAATGCCGCCGAGGTAACCGCGATCATCGGCCCGAATGGCGCCGGCAAATCAACGCTGCTTCGCGCGCTGAATGGTCAAATCAAACCTGCGTCAGGGACGATTCTGTTGGACGGACAGCCTCTCGATCGACTCAACCGCCGCAAGATCTCGCGCCGCATCGCGGTGGTCGCGCAGGAAGCAGAGCTTCGATTTCCGGTGACGGTGCTCGAGTTCGTGCTCGGTGGTCGCTTCGCATGGGCCACAAACGCCGGCTGGGGTTGGGAAACGGAACGCGATCTTCAGATCGCAGAAGCAGTCTTGCAGGAGACGGAATTGACTGAGCTGAGCGGTCGCTTGATGAATGAATTGTCTGGCGGAGAGCGACAGCGTGCTTTGATGGCGCGCGCACTCGCCACCGAAGCTCCGATTCTTCTGCTCGACGAACCGACTGCGAACCTCGATCTTTCGCACCAGGCAACGTTGCTGGCGCTCGTCAGAAATCGCTGCGATCGGCATCAGGCATCAGCGCTCGTCGTCACACACGACATCAATCTCGCGTCGCAGTTTGCAGACAACATTTTGCTGATGAAAGACGGCAGGACCGTTCATGCAGGAACGCCCGAGGAAGTTCTTAGACCGCAAATCCTCGAAGAAGTTTTTGAAGTAAGAGTTTTGGTCGATGCCCATCCGGTGACGGGTGGGCCACGTGTCACGCCGGTACACGAACCGTACCGGCACAATTGAAAACCACGAGCGACGTGCAACAGGGAAGGCGGTGAAAGACCGCCACTGCCCGCGCAACTGTAAGCAGTAACGAGGCTCTTCAAGATTTTAGTCACTGGGAATTCCCGGGAAGACGAAGAGCTGAGGCGATTCTGTCGAATCATCGCTGCGAGTCAGGAAACCTCTGCAACGCTCAATTCAGCTCGCACTGCGACGGGCAGGAGAAGCTAAGATGATTAAAAGTCTCGCGATAATTCTCGCACTCGGCGTTTGGACACACGTCTTCGCACAAGGTTCCGGAGAGATCAAAGGCACCGTCACTGACGAAAACGGCGCCAAGGTTGCCGGAGCGCAGGTCGTCTTGAACTCGAGCGCCGGCGTTCATCTCAACACTTCAACAGATCAAGCCGGCAAATTCGAATTCAAGAATCTCAGATCCGGATCGTATTTCATCGAAGTGAAAGGCAACGGCTTTTCAGTCTTCACTTCGGAAGAGATCGAACTCAACCGCGGCGAAAGCAAGGACGTCGCGGTCCAACTCAAGCTCGCTGCCATTAACGCCAGCGTCGTGATCACAGCTACGGGCACTGTCCAACGTGCCGATGAAGTCTCAAAAGTCGTCTCGACCCTCGACTCCCAGGAAATCGAAGCCAAACACAAACTAACCCTCGCGGAAGCGTTACGCGGAACTCCCGGCGTACGCGTGCAGCAACAGGGATCGCCCGGAGCGCTAACTACTGTACGACTCAGAGGACAGCGCAACTTCGACACGGCGCTTCTTCTCGACGGTCTGCGCGTTCGAGACGCCGGCGACATCAATGGCTCCGCACTCTCGCTCATGTCAGACCTCGTTCCAGTGGCTCTCGACCGCGTGGAAATCCTGCGAGGCGCGGGCTCTTCGATCTACGGCACGCACGCCATCGGCGGCGTCGTAAACATGATTCCAGAGGTCGGTTCTTCCGGGTTTCACCTCAACGCCGGATTTGATGGCGGCAGTCTCGCCACGTACCGCGAGCGTCTACAGGCCTCGGGCGGAGGAAAACTTTTCGGATTCGAGCTTGGCGTGAATCGCTTAGACGTGCGTGATGGAATCGACGGTGACGATGCTTATGGAAACACAGGTTTCGCGGGCCGTTTGCAAGTGAATCCGACGCCCTCGATTACTATCGCCGGAAATCTCTACGGCAACATTGCCAACGGCCGCGTCAACGATAATCCTTTTCCTTTACCTGCGGCATTCGGCACGACGGAACTTTTTCCGAACGCAGTCGCCGGCGTCACTTTTCAACCGGATTTCAACAATCCGGACCAGGGACGGCGCAACCGCTTGCTCGTCGGCTCCGGCCGGTTCACGCAGGTTGTTAGTGACGCCGTGTCGTACTCGGTTGCGTACCAGAGAGTTTCAAGCAATAGGCGGAATTATAATGGTCCAGCAGTCGATCCGGCGTTCAGTGCGTTCGTGCCGTTTGGCGACTTTGAGTTTCTCAACGTGAATCGCGGCAACATCGACACTGTCGATGGACGTGTGAACTTCAGGTTCGCGAGATCGAACTTGCTTACCGCGGGCTTTGAGTTCGAGCGTGAATCGCTGTTTCAGAGTTCTCAACCGTCTTTCACCACCTTCAATAACACAACAGACCGTCAGCGAACGTTTGCAGTCTTCGGACAGGACCAGTTGTCGTTTCTCGACGATCGTCTGCAAATTTCGCTCGGTGTGCGTGGGCAGTGGTACCGAATCAGAGGCGCCGACCGGCCGGGTGTGCTTCAGGGCCGAGAAGCCGAGAGTTCGATAACCGGTGACGGAGCCATCGCCTATTTTATACGTGGCAGCGGCACGAAATTGAGAGCGCACGTGGGAAACGGCTTTCGGGCCCCTTCGCTGTTTGAACGGTTTGGCGAAGGAACTTTCGGTTCTGCGGGTGTAGTGCGGTTCGGCGATCCGACCTTGAAAGCCGAGCAGTCGATCAGCGTCGACGGAGGTTTCGATCAGCGAGCGGCAAATGACAAGCTGTTGTTTGGCGCGACGTACTTCTACACGCGTCTGCAACGTGTGATCGCCTTCACTGGCTTCGCGGTCGATCCGCTGGGACTCGGCCGGTTCGGTGGTTTTGTAAACCGGCCCGGTGGACTCGCGCGTGGCATCGAAACTTTCGTCAACGCTTCGCCCGCGAAGGGATTGGATCTAAGAACTTCATACACATTCACCAACAGCGATCGTGCAGTATCGGGGCAAGGTCTTCAACCAGAGTATGTGATACCAAAGCACCTGTTGGGTCTGACGCTAACACAGAGATATCGAGCGTTGCTGTTCAGTTTTGATCTGAATCGAACCGGGTCGTACATCGCGCCTGTTTTCGAAAACAACTTTCCGTTTCGCATGGCCGAGCTAACGTTCGATGGCTACACGAAGGGAGATCTGTTCGTTAGTTATGAGAGAAGGCAGACGGAACGAGTGACGTTGGTGTTATTTGGCGGCGTTGAGAACGTCTTCAACCAGCGGTATTACGAGAATGGTTTCCTTGCGCCGCGAGCGCTCGGCCGCGGCGGTATGAGCGTACGCTTCTAGCCACAAGCGACACAAATCTTGTGTCCTTTTTTGTGCCTTTCGTGGCTCAGGTTGCAAGGGTTTGAGTTAGGGGACGCGAGTGCGCCACTTATGAAACCCGCCCTTGCAACCTGAAAACGAAGCTAGTTAAGTCTTTTTCGTGAACAGCCCGCCGGCCAGAAAGATGATCCCGAGCAGGGAGTGAATACCGTGATCGGCCTGGCCGAAGTGCAGCGGTCCTAGCATCCACATGCGGTCTGGAGGCGTACCCAGCCCGAACCCCAGAACGCCGAGCGCAAGATAAACGACACCAAATACAAGGCAAAAGGTCTTGGCTCCTGACAGAGTTCCCGCGAAGCCAAAATAAAGCGCGATGACGCCCGAGACGATGTGAACTGCGTTATGTGCGGGCGAAAGGTGGGCGCCGAGAAACGTTGGGGCTACAAATCCCACCACACCCACCAACAAAAAAACGACTCCCAAAATCTTGCAAACCGTCTTTGCCATTCTTCACTCGCTCCTCTGGTGAAATGTTTGGAATGACCTGGTTAGGTTTCGTTTTGGTGCGCCGCATGTATATCACAAAAAAGGCCAAAAGGGACAAAGATTTAACAATGACGTTTGCGCCTTTTCGTGGCTTCAACGGGTTGGTATACTCTCCGGCCAAACCCCGTACAGTGCGGATGCGGATTCTTCAGAAGTGAGGTGTGCCATGGCTTTGAGAAGACTATGTCTTGCTGCTTTGTTTTTGGCTCTAACGGCCTCGATCGCAAACGCATACACCATCGTTCTTCGTGATGGGCGCCGGGTCGAGATTCCGAACCAGTTCACACTTACCGATACAACGCTGACTTACGAAGTAGGCTCAGGCGTACAGATAACCATTCAGGTTGCCAGCATCAATATCGCTGCGACGGAGTGGACTAACGGCGAACAGCCGGGTTCGTTCCTGCTCAGGGGCGTAACTGCTCCTCAGCAGCAGGTCGCTCCGGCCACGTCGAAACGCTCGATTGCCGGCCGGTCGATCACGAACAAGGATCTCGAGACCTTCCGGCAAAAGCGCATTCAGAGCGAAATGGCGTATGAGAAACGCCGGAGGGAACTGGGCCTGCCATCGGCTGCGGAAGCGCGGCGCGAGTCTGCGGCGATTGGAGAACGCACTCGAGAGCAACTGTCGAATATGCGTTCTAAGGATCAGGAGGCTGAGGAATACTGGCGAGGGCGCGCGAGCTCGCTTCGCACTGAGATCGCAGCTAACCAGGCGCAGATCGATTTTGTTCGGCGCAGACTCGACGAGATACCGCTAACGAATTCGTTGGGCGGGTTCTCGACTTTGAACCCGTTTGGTGCACCGGTTCTGAATTATCCTTTTCAGAGCCTGGCCACGCCGAACGTGTTTCAGCAGAGTTACAGCCTGGGCCAACGGCGATTCCCGTACGGGAATAACCGCGGCCGGTTTAATCGCGGAAGATCCTCGCCGTTTTATGGTAATAACCTGATGGCGTATCCGTCGTTCCAAACGCCTGACCATAGTTACGAGCGAGCGGAGCTGGTGAACCAGTTGAACGAGCTCGAGATGACCCGCACTGGATTCATCGTGCGTTGGCGGGAATTGGAGGAAGAAGCAAGGCGCGCCGGCGCGTATCCGGGCTGGCTGCGACCGTAAAAGACGCGGAGATGGGGAGACACGGCGTTGCGGAGAGGTGACGGTCTTCTCTGCGTCACCATGTCTCCCACTCACCGTGTCCTTTCAGCACTATGACCTGGGAGACTGTCATTGGCTTGGAGATCCATGCGCAACTGAGCACGGAGTCCAAGATCTTCTGTGGCTGCGCGACGCGTTTTGGCGACGAGCCTAATTCAAACACCTGTCCCACCTGTCTCGGATTGCCGGGCTCACTGCCCGTTCTGAATCGACGTGCAGTGGAGCTCGGCGCGCGCGCAGCGCTCGCGCTTGGATTGCGCATCAATAACCGCTCGATCTTCGCGCGAAAAAATTATTTCTATCCAGACCTGCCCAAGGGCTACCAAATCTCGCAATACGATCAACCGTTTTCAGCCAACGGCGAACTCGAGATCATGACCGCCGAGCGTGACGAAGCCGGTCATCCACTCGAGTGGCGTCCAAAGAAAATCCGAATTACAAGACTGCACCTCGAAGAAGACGCCGGTAAGAACGTGCACGAAGGTCTTCCTGACGTCGATCGTTACTCTTACATCGATCTGAATCGCGCCGGTGTTCCTCTTGCAGAAATCGTCACCGAACCCGACTTCCGGTCTTCGTGGGAGGCGTACGACTACGTCAACCATGTGCGTCGTTCGCTGCAATGGGTCGGCGCGTCCGAAGCAGACATGGAGAAGGGAAATCTTCGCTGCGAAGCAAATGTTTCCGTCCGGCGTGTTGGGGAGGAAGCGTTTGGCACGAAGGTCGAGTTGAAGAACCTGAACTCGGTTCGGTTCATGCAGCGTGCGATCGAGTTTGAGGTGGAGCGGCATATCAAGGTCCTTGAATCGGGTGGACGATTAACTCAGGAGACCCGACTCTGGGACGATCGTGCGATGGAAACGCGTGTCATGCGTTCGAAAGAAGAAGCGCACGACTATCGCTATTTCCCGGAACCGGATCTGCCGCCGCTGATCGTGTCGGAACAGTTTGTGGAGGATGTGCGGCGCGCGATGCCCGAGTTGCCCGAGAACCGTCGAAAGCGGTTTAGTGAGCAATATGGTCTGAGTTACGCGGATGCTTCGCAACTCGTTTCGGACCGAGCGTTAGCTGATTACTACGAGGCCGCAGCGTCAGCGTCGGGAAATCCTCGCGCGGCCGCGAACTGGATCAGGACCGAGCTATTACGCGAACTCGAGACCGCTGGACTGTCCGCCGCTGACTCGCGTGTGTCGCCCGAGGAGTTGGGCGCGTTGGTGCGCCTGATCGACGATGGCAAGATCAGCGGCAAGCAAGGCAAAGACGTCCTGGTGGAAATGTTCAAGTCCGGGAAGACAGCACAAGCCATCATCGAAGAACAAGGTCTGGTCCAGGTGAGCGACACTGGCGAAATCGACGCGCTCATCGATAACGTCATCGCCGCGAATCCCGATCAGCTAGCAAGTTACCGTTCGGGTAAAGAAGCCTTGCTCGGCTTCTTCGTGGGCCAGGTGATCAAGGCTTCGAAGGGCAAAGCGAACCCGAAAGTCGTCAACGAACGGCTTCGCGCGAAGTTACAGGGCTGAGAGTCTTTCTCTGCGTATCTCTGCGTTCCTCTGCGCCTCTGCGGTTAAGGTTTTCACCGCAGAGGCGCAGAGGAACGCAGAGATACGCAGAGTTGATCCTATGAATCTCACAAACAGAGTCGCAATCGTTACCGGTGGCACGCGTGGAATCGGACGCGCGATCGCCGCATCGCTCGTCAGTGCAGGCGTGAAGGTCGCAATCACCGCGCGCAATGAAAAAGATCTCGCGGACGCCGTGTCAGAATTGAATCAAAATGGCCACGCGGCGGGTTACGTCTGTGACGTTCGCAACTACGAGCAGGTAAAGTCGACCATCGCGCAAATCGCTGCTGACCTCGGCAGTATCGACATCCTCGTCAACAACGCGGGCGTCGGCATCTTTGAAACCGTCGAGTCAATGCCAGTTGAAGACTTTCACGCAGTTCTCGAAACAAACGTCTTCGGCGTCTTCTACTGCTGTCACGAAGTCATTCCATTGATGAAGGACATCGGCGGTGGTTACATCATCAACATCTCATCTCTCGCCGGCGCAAACCCGCATCCGAGGATGGCTGCTTACAACGCCTCGAAGTTTGCACTGAACGGTTTCAGTGAAGCGCTGATGCAGGAAGTCAGGCACGACAACATCAAAGTAAGCTACATCATGCCCGGCTCGGTGAACACGGAGTTTGGCGGTGACTCTCCGAGCGACGCGAATAGCTGGCAACTTCAGCCGGCAGACATTGCCCAGGCGGTAATGGACCTGCTCGAGTATCCCGATCGCGGTCTTGTTAGCCGGGTTGAGATGCGGCCCAGTCGCCCACCAAAACGATGAAGACGATCACATTTCTCTTCCTCGCAAGTCTACTTTTCATCGCACCGTCGTCTCAGGAATCGCCAGAGCTCAAGGAAGCCACAGCGCTGACTGAATCCGTCGTGACGCTCTTCAATGAACGGAAGTTTGACGAGGCGCTGCCGTTGGCAAAACGCGCGCTGGAAATCAGGGAGAGATTGTTGACTCCCGGCGACCCGCAAATCTCGAACTCGTTGAGCTATCTCGCAGACATATACATAGCGAAGCGAAATTACGGTGACGCACGAAAATCTCTCTTGCGTGTGATTGAGAACCAGGAAAAACGACTCGGACCGGACGATGTCGGTCTTGCCGCGACGCTCGATCGAGTGGCACTGCTTCACCGCCGGCAAGGCGACGGTCGCAAAGCCGAGGAGGCATACAACCGAGCAATTATTTTGAGAGAGAAGGCGCTTGGCGATGACACCCTGGAAGTGGCGCGGTCTCTGGTTGGACTCGCAGAGGTTTACCGCGATCGTAAAGACTTCGATCGAGCATCTCCAGTTTACGACCGTGCGCTTTCAATCTACGGAAAGCGCGTAGGTCTGAACAGCGTGGAATTCGAGAGTACGAGCGAAGCATATGCCTGTCTGGGCTATGAGACGAACAAACCAGGCGTGGCCGACAATATCAACGAGATTTGGATTCGTCACAGGCTCGCCGATCAACTCAAAGACGCTCCTGCGTCACGAATCCTGAATGGCATGGCGCTATCGTTGCCCAGACCGGAATACCCGGATGCCGCCAGAGAACGGCGACTCGAGGGAACGGTCATCGTGAAAGTGACGATCGACGAGGCCGGACGCGTAATTGCGGCGCACGACATGTGTCAGGGCCCGCCGTATCTTAGCGAGGCCTCTGTTGCCGCGGCGCGGTTCGCTCGCTTTTCGCCAACGAAAATTTCGGGTATGCCGGTCAAAGTTGTCGGCGTGATCCAGTACCACTACAAGCAGAGATGGTGACATGCGAGCAGTAATCCAGCGCGTCACGCGTGCCGGCGTCACAATTGACGGCAAGATTGTCGGCGAGATCGGAAACGGTCTCGTCGTTTTGTTAGGCATCGCTCGCGACGACACGCGGCAAGACGCGGATTATCTGGTACCGAAGATCATTGCCTTACGGATCTTTGACGATGCGGAAGGCCGGATGAATGTTTCTGTGAAAGACATCGACGGCGGGTTGCTCGTCGTTTCGCAGTTCACATTGTATGGCGATGTTCGACGCGGTCTGCGACCTTCGTGGAGTGACGCAGCGCCGCCAGAGATCGCCGAACCTTTGTACGATTACTTTGTGGAGAGCAGCCGAAAGCTGCTCGGGCGAGTTGAAACCGGCAGCTTCCGCAAGATGATGCAGGTGGAGTTGGTTAACGATGGTCCAGTGACCATCCTGCTCGACAGCCGTCGAGCGTTTTAAATCATGTTGTCCGTCGCTTTCGAATTTTCGTCGAGCTCATATCGATCTCGATCGCGTTTTTCAATCTTGTCGATGAATTCCAGCTCTTCATTGTCTTCATAACTGACGCCCATCGCCGAGGCGTTTTCCTCGACGAGCGATTGATCCGGCGTTGGATTGTCACCAGCTACAGTTTCCGAGCCGCTGTCGTTCACGTCTTCCCACGCTGCATCGAGATCGCCACCCGCGTCGCGAGGCGAAGCCGCGGTGTTGTTACGTAGCCGGTGCGCCAGCAACTCCGGGTCCTTCGGTGCTTGGGAAATCTCGAGCTCCATAAACTCTTCGATCTCCGGGTCAGGTACGTAATCCGGGTCGTTGGCCAAGTATTTGAAATCGTCGCCGCTCTTCTTCGCCATGCGAATCTCCTTACCTTGCGCTCAGAATGTAGGGGGGAAGTCAGTGCAAACTATGCCACAAAAAGGCACATAAGTCACTTTTGTGCGTTTTTGTGGCCGGTGGTACACTCGATTTATGCCAGACAGTCCCTTTGATTCTTTGCAAACGTTCAACTCCGATTCCGGTCCCGTTGGACAGTTTTATTCACTCCCGCAACTCGAAAAGAATGGTGTTGGCCCGATTTCACGACTGCCACACAGCATTCGCGTTGTTCTTGAATCCGTGCTGCGCAATTGCGACGGCGAGAAGATCACCGAAGACGACGTCCGCGAGCTGGCCAATTGGCAACCCAACGGCAAACGTGTCGAGGAGATTCCGTTCGTCGTTGCGCGCGTGTTGCTCCAGGACTTCACGGGCGTTCCGCTCCTGGTAGATCTCGCTGCGATGCGTTCTGCCGTCGCGCGCCTGGGAAAGAACACTGGCGTCATTGAGCCGCTTGTTCCTGTCGATCTCGTGATCGATCACTCGGTTCAGGTCGACTTCTCGAGCACTCGCGATGCGTTTGAAAAGAACATGGAGATCGAGTTCAGACGCAACCGTTCGCGTTACCAGTTTCTGAAGTGGGGAACACAGGCTTTCGACGGTTTTAGCGTCATTCCTCCGGGTATCGGCATTTGCCATCAGGTCAATCTCGAATACCTCGCGAAGAACGTTTGGGAGAAACACGTTTACTACCCGGATTCGCTCGTAGGCACCGATTCTCACACGACGATGATCAATGGTCTCGGCGTGGTGGGCTGGGGTGTCGGCGGTATTGAGGCGGAGGCGGCGATGTTGGGCCAACCGGTGTACTTTCTGACTCCGGACGTTGTCGGCGTTCATATGAGCGGGAGCCTGCGTGAAGGTGTGACTGCGACCGATCTCGTTTTACGCGTGACTGAGATGATGCGGCGCGCGAAAGTGGTCGGAAAGTTTGTTGAGTTTCACGGTGAAGGCGCAGCGAGTTTGGCCGTAACGGATCGTGCGACGATTGCAAACATGGCGCCGGAGTATGGTGCGACGATGGGCTTCTTCCCGGTCGATGAAGAGACTTGCACATACCTTCTCGCAACCGGGCGTTCGAAAGAGCATGTCGACCTGGTGAGACACTACTACAAAGCGCAGGGCATGTTTGGCATACCGCGAAAAGGCGAATGCGATTACAGCCTTGTGCTCGATCTCGATCTCGCATCCATTCAACCGAGCGTGGCCGGACCCAAGCGGCCACAGGATCGAATCGAACTCTCAGCTCTAAAGAGTCAATTCACTGAACTGATGGTGAAGCCTGTCGGCGAGGGAGGTTACGGTAAGACAGAAGATGATCTGTGGACTCGTTATCACGTGAAGACTGGCGCCGACAAACAACTCTCCGTTGTGGGTGGTGGCGGTGAACAACGACCGGAAACGATTCCTGCGGTTGCCGGCAACACTTCGACGCCGCTCAATACAAACGTCTGGACCGAGACGGAAATGGTCAACAACCGTCCGACACCCGACCGTGTAGGCGAGATTCCGGAAGATGAGTTCCCGACGGGCGATGAACTTCTCGGACACGGCGATGTTTTGATTGCCGCGATCACCTCGTGCACCAACACTTCCAACCCGAGCGTAATGATCGCTGCCGGTCTTCTTGCTAAGAAGGCTGTCGAAAAAGGACTCAGCGTGAGTCCGAAGGTGAAAAACTCTTTGGCGCCAGGCTCGAGGGTAGTTACGGAATATCTCGAACGAACCGGTTTGCAGCCTTACCTGAATCAATTGGGCTTCAACCTCGTCGGCTACGGCTGCACGACGTGTATCGGCAACTCTGGTCCACTCGATCCAGCCATCGAGGCGGTTGTTAACGAACGTGATGTGGTGGGAGCTTCGGTGCTTTCGGGAAATCGCAACTTCGAAGCACGCGTACACCAAAGCATCAAAGCGAATTTTCTAATGAGTCCGCCACTCGTCGTCGCGTTTGCGATCGCTGGACGAATCGATATCGACTTGACGTCGGAATCGCTCGGCACAGGTAACGATGGCGAAGACGTTTACTTGCGAGACATCTGGCCCACGACGGACGAGATCAAGGAACTGATGTTCGAGGCTTTTGATCCGGAGACGTATCGCCGGCTCTACGGCAATTTTGCAGAACAGAATCCGCTCTGGAATGACATCCCCAGCAGCACGGGCAACGTGTATGAATGGGATCGCGAGTCGACTTACATTCGTGAGCCTCCATATTTCGAAAACTTTCATAGCACGCTCGAGTCGTTGTCGGACGTCAAAGGCGCGCGGCCGCTCGCGATCTTCGGCGATTCAGTGACGACGGATCACATCAGTCCCGCCGGCGCGATTAAGCCGTCGTCACCCGCAGGTTTGTACTTGCAGGAACGCGGTGTCGACATCAAAGACTTCAACAGCTACGGCGCGCGGCGCGGCAATCACGAAGTGATGGTGCGTGGCACGTTTGCGAATGTGCGCATCAAGAACCTGATGGTGCCGGGAGTCGAAGGCGGCGTCACGATTTATCAACCCGGCGGCGAGCGCATGAGCATTTACGATGCGGCGATGCGTTACCAGGCCGAAGGCGTGCCGCTGGTGATAATCGCGGGGCAGGAGTACGGCACGGGAAGTTCGCGTGACTGGGCAGCAAAAGGCACGCGGCTACTCGGCGTCAAAGCCGTCGTCGCGCAGAGCTTTGAACGTATTCATCGCAGCAACCTTGTCGGAATGGGCGTGTTGCCTTTGCAGTTCAAGGACGACACCAACGCGGCTTCGTTGAGGCTCGACGGCACCGAAAGGTTTGATCTGCTGGGCATCGGAGACGGCGTTGAGCCGCGCGAAGATATCAAGCTCGTGATTCATCGAGCGAGCGGCGCGGTCGAAGAGATTCCCGTCACGTTGAGAATCGACACGCCGATCGAGGTCGATTATTACAATCACGGCGGAATTCTTCCGTACGTCTTACGGCAACTTCTATCAGGTACGACTGAATTCTAAGCCGCAGATGAACGCGGATTATACGGATCAATAGGAGCATTATGTCATCAGCTACGACAGCTACAACACGAAAGTATCAACTCTTTATCGACGGACAGTGGGTCGACTCCGACTCGGGAAAAACATTCAACACGCCGAACCCTGCGACTGGTGAAACACTGGCCGAGATCGCAGAGGCAGACAAGAGTGACGTCGATAAGGCTGTCACTGCCGCGCGGCGTGCGTTCGAAGGGAAGTGGTCCAAGCTTAGCGCGCGCGATCGCGGCCGGTTGCTCTACAAACTCTCGCAACTCATCGAGCAGCACGCGGCCGAGTTGGCGGCTTTGGAAACTGCCGATAACGGCAAGCCGATCAAAGAGTCGCTGTACGTGGACCTTCCGCAAGTCGTCGAGAACTTCGAATACTTCGCAGGCTGGGCCACCAAGATCGAAGGTGAGACGATTCCAGTGCCTGGCAAGATGTTCAACTACACGTTGCGCGAGCCAGTCGGCGTCTGCGGACAGATCATCCCATGGAACTTTCCGCTGTTGATGGCCGCGTGGAAACTCGCACCCGCGTTGGCTGCGGGCAACACCGTCGTCCTCAAACCCGCCGAACAAACGCCTGTCGGAGCGATGGAGTTGGCGAAGTTGATCCAGGAAGCAGGATTTCCGGAAGGCGTCGTTAACATCGTTCCCGGTTACGGTGAAACTGCCGGCGCCGCACTTGCAGCGCATCCCGGCATCGACAAAATCGCTTTCACTGGCTCGACTGAAGTCGGCAAAATGATCGCGAAAGCCGCCGCGGACAATTTGACAAAAGTCTCACTCGAATTAGGCGGCAAGGCGCCGAACATCGTGTTTGCCGATTCCGATCTGGACCAGGCTGTCGCGGGTGCGATGATGGGAATCTTCTATAACCAGGGACAGGTCTGTTGTGCGGGTTCACGGCTGTTTGTCGAAGAGTCTGTGAAGGATGAGTTTCTAGGAAGGCTGTCAGACAAAGCCGGAAAGATCGCTGTCGGCGATCCGATGAACAAGGCGACGCAGATGGGTCCACAGGTTTCTGAAGAGCAACTGAACCGAATCAAAGGATACGTGGATATCGCGCGTGAAGAAGGTGCGACGGTCGTCGCGGGCGGCCAACCACCGAAACTCGACGAAGCATTTCAGAAGGGTTACTTCTTCAGTCCAACGATCTTTTCGGAAGTTAATAACAGTATGCGCGTGGCCCAGGAAGAGATCTTTGGTCCAGTTGTTTCTGTGATCAGTTTCAAGGATGAAGACGATCTCATCAAACAGGCCAACGATACGATCTACGGACTGTCAGCAGGGATTTGGACGCGCGACATCACGCGCGCGCATCGTTTTGCGAAAGAGATCAAGGCGGGCGTTGTTTGGATCAATACCTACAACATGTTCAATGCAGCGTCTCCGTTTGGTGGGTACAAGCAATCAGGTTACGGCCGCGAGATGGGCCGGCATGCGCTCGAGCTCTACACGCAGGTGAAGAGCGTTTGGGTTGATCTTTCCGGACGTCCCATTGGGTGGTTTGGAAAATGAGCCACAAAAAGGCACAAAAGGATGGGCAACTCGGCGTGGTATCATGTCCATCTCTCTCCCGAACTCTCCCGAAATGAACGCCACATTTGAGGAGACGCCCATGCTTGCATTGAAAAAAGCCGCTGTTTTCGTTGTTCTGGTCGCTGGAACGCTGCTACTGACCGCCTGCCCGAGCCAGACTAATATCGCCAAAATCAACGCCGATCCCGACCGTTACCGGGGCAAAGAGATTGGGATCGCAGGGACCGTCACGAATAGTTATGGCGCTTTGGGAACTGGAGCCTACGAGATCGACGACGGCACAGGGAAGATTTGGGTCGCGACCAAACGCGGTGTTCCGTCCCGCGGCTCGCGTATCGGAGCGAAAGGATACGTGCACAACGGGTTTAGTTTTGGCGGCCGGAGCTATGGCACCGTGTTGGAAGAGACCGATCGCCGCTCCAGCGGAAAATAGTTGTACAGGATTGGCAGGATTTATCAGGATTAGCAGGTAAATCCTGTCTAAATCTTGTAAATCCTGTCAAAAAATGAGCCGTGACATCGTCAACCATCTCGAACGAGAATTCGCCGGTCTAATAAATAGCCTTAAGAACCTCGTCGGATCGGTTCCGTTCGATCTGCTTTACCACACTCCACCCCCAGTTAGCTTTGGTGAGAACATTCTGCGTAGTGCAGCCGTAATTGAACAGACTTGCGGCGGGCTTACGGCGAACCTCTGGGACGATCCCTTTGAATGGACGCTACCCGAAACGCTCTCGACCGCGGATCGGATAGTCGTGTATTTGTCAGAAGTCGATGTCTCTCGGCAGCGTGCGTTTGCTTCGATCGTCGACGACAGCGCTCTGACTAAATACATCGCTGTTCCGTCAGGCGAACCCATGCTGCTCGTGAGTCTGCTGGTTGAGACGCTGGTGACCGCCAGCGATTACAGGGGTCGCGCGGTGGCTACCGGCAAAATACTTTTTGGCGATGGCGCTACAGGGTTTATTATCTAGTCCGACGTAGCAGCCCCTTCGCGAGGATTAATCCCCATGTTTTGTCCGCAGTGCGGTCAGCAACAAGTTACTGGAGTTGTTAGATTCTGCTCTCGTTGCGGTTTCCCGCTGGACGGCGTGATCCAGTTGCTGAGCAGCGGCGGAATCATTCCTGCTTATCGAGCATCGGACGAACCGGTCCAGGCTTCTCCGCGAAAAAAGGGTGTCAAACAAGGCGGCTTACTGTTCCTTGCCGGGATCCTGATCGTTCCCATTCTGGGAATGTTCGCAAGCTTTTCAAATTCTTCGTTCCCCCAAATGCTCACGATGCTGGCCGCACTGATCTGTTTCGTCGGCGGCCCGCTGCGGATGTTGTATGCCGCGCTTTTCGAAGAAGGCGCACCTAATCCGATGCGGCATTACCAGCAACCGGTTCCGATGCATGTTGCTCCTCCACAATTCGCCCCACAAGGGCAAGCTCCGGCATTGCCACCGCCGGCCGCCCGTATGCCCGCCGGCGGTTGGCGTCGACCCAACACCGCCGAACTGGCAAATCCGCCGAGTGTGACGGAAAATACGACGCGCTTGTTGGAAAAAGAAGATCGCACCGATAGGTAACGCCCTGCTTGCCGGTTTCGCTAGCCGAACGACTAAGAGAATTAATACGACGTGAAGGCCCGATCACATTTCACGATTGGATGAGGGCGGCGCTCTATGATCCGTCCGGTGGCTATTACCAAAGATCCGATCTCGAGCGTTGGGGCAGGGAAGGGGACTATCGCACGAGTCCCGAGCGCAGTGAACTCTTCGCCGCGACCTTCGCACGCTACTTCGCGAAGCTCTATGATGAGCTGCAACGACCGGATGAGTGGACGATCGTCGAATGCGGCGCGGGGGAGGGAAAGTTTGCGTCAGGTGTTTTGCGCGCACTTTCCGAACGTTTTCCACGGGCGTTTGCGGCCACGCGATATGTGGTTTATGAGTCGAGTTTTGACGCACTGCGTCGCGCGCGACAACTGCTGATCGACTTTGGTGAGCGTGTCGAGTTTTGTTCTGATCTCGAGTTGTTATCAGCGAGTCAGGGCATCTATTTCTCAAATGAATTGTTCGACGCGTTTCCGGTACATCGCGTGGTCCAGGACTCGGAAGGGCTTTCTGAGCTTTACGTGAGCCTGGACCACAGTGGCAGTTTTGTATGGTTCACTGGCCCACTCTCGACGCGCAGGTTGTCTGAGTTTGTCCGGCACTATTCGGTTCAACTCGCATCGGGTCAGATCATTGAGATCAATCTCGCGATTGATGATTGGTTAGTCGAGGTTGCCGCGAGGCTCGAGAAAGGTTTTTTGATCACAGTCGACTACGGCGCCGAAGCGTCTGAGCTTTACGATCCCGTACACCGGCCGCAGGGGACCTTGAGAGCGTTCTCGCGACATGCTTTCGTTGATGATCTGTTGGCGGAACCGGGTGAGTACGACATCACGTCGACTATTAACTGGACGCAGGTTAAAAGCGCCGGCGAACAACTGAGATTTAGAGTCGTCGACTTCGCTTCGCAGGACAAGTTTCTTTTGCACGCAGGGTTGCTTGAAGAGATGGGTTCGATGTTAGAGGGTTTGGAGTCAGTAGCTGAGAAAGTGTCTCTCAGCACCAGTGCGCGAGAGATGATCCTGCCGGGCGGGATGGCGTCGAGTTTTCAAGTGTTGGTACAGAAGCGCGAGCAGTAGGAGAGTTGCAGATGTCACGTGAGTTTAAGTTAGTGGATGTTTCCCACAGCATCGAGCATGGAATGATCACTTACAAAGGCCTTCCAGCGCCGGTGATTACTGATTACCTGAGCCGCGAAGACTCGCACACTCGTTACGCGCCCGGAACGGAGTTTCAGATCGGCAAGATCGAGATGGTAGCGAATACGGGTACGTATCTCGACAGTCCTTTTCACCGTTACGCGCGCGGGAAGGATCTCGCGGGGCTCGATCTGTCTTCGCTGGCGAACGTCGACGGGATTGTGGTGCGGTGCGTAGATAGGAGTGATCCGGAGATCACGCACGAGTTCTTCGGTGGTCTTGACGTGACGGGCAAGGCGGTGTTGGTCCATACGGGTTGGGACAAACACTGGCGCACCGAAGAATACTCGAACGGGAACCACCCGTATCTCACCGAAGGCGCCGCGACGTATCTTGCGAAGAGCGGCGCCACGCTGGTCGGGATCGACTCATTCAACATCGACGGAACTCGCGACGGTACGCGTCCGGCACACTCGGTCCTGCTCGGCCATGATATTCCGATCGTCGAGCACCTGTGCGGCCTGGGTGAGCTTCCCGATCGTGGTTTCAAGTTCTTCGCCGTGCCGGCAAAAGTCCGGCAGTTTGGTACGTTTCCCG
Source organism: Pyrinomonadaceae bacterium (assembly GCA_044867025.1). Lineage (GTDB taxonomy): Bacteria > Acidobacteriota > Blastocatellia > Pyrinomonadales > Pyrinomonadaceae > PSRF01. The sequence continues at coordinate 78,353 of JBIOUJ010000227.1, forward strand.
TTAGAGCGTTTGGAATCGTCTTCTCTGCGTAACTCTGCGTTCCTCTGCGCCTCTGCGGTAAAAAGGCAGTTCACCGCAGAGGCGCAGAGGAACGCAGAGGTTCGCAGAGGTTATTTGGAGGCCCGACATGTCGTCATACAAAAATCTTGTGTTTTCTTTCCTGGCAGTGATCGTCTTTTCGGCCGTCTCTCTAGCTCAGCAGCCGTACTTCACCGAGCCATCGCTCTCCCCGGATCGCAAAGAGATCGCATTTGTCTCAGGTGGCGACATCTGGACCGTCCCGGCAACCGGTGGCGTCGCCGCTCTGCTCGTCTCACACTCCGCAAACGAAGCGCGTCCCCTGTATTCGCCTGACGGCCGTCAACTCGCATTCATCTCGAGTCGAACCGGCAACGGCGATATCTATCTGCTGACACTCGCAACCGGCGAATTGAAACGTCTTACTTTCGACGACGGCCTGGACCAGCTCGATGGCTGGTCTCGCGACGGCCGCTGGATCTACTACTCCTCAACGAGTCGCGACATCGGTGGTTTGAACGATCTGTTCCGCGTCAGTGTTAACGGCGGTACGCCGATGATGGTGAGTTCCGATCGTTATACAAACGAGTTCTACGGCGCACCGTCTCCCGATGGTAAAACACTCGCCTTTTCAGCCAGAGGAATCTCATCCGGTCAGTGGTGGCGCAAGGGGCACAGCCATATCGATGAAGCGGAACTCTGGTTGTTGCGATCGTTTGAAACCGGCAACGGCACTTATGAACGAGTCACGGCGCGCGGCGCGAAAGAGCTGTGGCCGATGTGGAGCGGTGATGGTCGTAGTCTCTTCTACGTCTCGGATCGCACCGACTCAGGAAACAAGAACGGCGCACAAAATATCTGGACCATCACACCCGGAAAATCCGACGCGCGTCGCCTTTCAAGTTTCACGGACGGGCGCGTGTTGTGGCCGAGCATTTCGTACGACGGTCGCGAGATGGTTTTTGAACACAACTTTGCGATCTGGAAACTCGATACCGACAGCGGCAAGGCGACCGAAGTCGCGATCACACGACGTGGCGCTTCCGCTGGACCAGGCGTCGACCGTCTCAGGCTCACCGATCAGATCAGTGAGTTCCAATTGTCGCCCGACGGCAAGAAGGTCGCGTTCGTAGTGCGTGGTGAAGTGTTCGCTGCTTCGGCCGCTGATGGCGGTGATGCTGCTCGTGTTTCAAACAGCGTGGCTGATGAGTATGAACTGGCGTGGGCGTCTGACAGCCGGCGGCTGGTCTACGTCTCGGCGCGCGATAAGATTCCGCATCTATTTCTGTATGACTTCACCAACAACACCGAGTCGCAGTTGACTCGTGATGCTGCGGATGATGCAGCGCCGCGCTTCTCACCCGACGGCAAGTTGTTGGCGTTCATCAGAGGCGGCCAAGAGTTGCGCGTGATGGACGTCGCCGCCAGGACGGATCGTGTAGTCGCCACTGCATCTTTCGAACGTCCGCCGTTTGATTCCGATCGGCCGTATGTATGGTCACCGGATAGCAAATGGGTGGCTTATCTTCCGGTCGGTCCCAACCTTTTCAAAAATCTGCAAATCGTTTCGGTCGATGGAGGAACAGGACGGCCCGCGAGTTTTCTCGCAAACGTGTTCAGCAACACTGTCTCGTGGAGTCCCGACGGCACCTTTATCCTGTTTGATTCAGGTCAACGAACCGAAAGCACTCAACTCGCCCGCGTCGATCTGATTCCGCGCACGCCGCGTTTTCGTGAAGATCAATTTCGAGACCTGTTTCGCGAGGAACCGGCGCGAAATATTGCGCCGCCAAATCGACCTGAGCCACGTCCAACGGAGTCTCCGCGGGAAACGCCGGCTGCATCGCCGTCTCCCTCCGCGTCGCCCGCAGAGGAGAAGCGTCCTGGTCCAAAGCCCGTGCAGGTTGTGTTCGACGATATCCGGCGTCGCCTGAGTCTGCTGCCGGTTGGTGTGGACGTAGATTATGAGACCGTCAGCCCTGATGGTAAGTGGGTTGCGCTGATCGCAAACGCTGCGAACCAGGCCAACATTTATATCTATTCACTGGACGAACTATCGCGCGAACCAGCCGTCGCAAAACAGCTAACGTCAACCTCTGGTTCTAAGCGTTTCGCACAGTTTTCATCTGACAGCAAGGAAATCTTTTTCCTCGAAAACGGCCGGCTTGGTGTCGTCAATCTCGAAGGCCGAGCCCGACCGCTCGCGGTGACCGCGGAGATGGACGTGGATTTCGCCCGCGAGAAGATGGAGGTCTTTCGCCAGGGGTGGTCCTACTTGCGCGACTTCTTCTACGATCCGGCTTATCACGGTGTGAATTGGGAAGGAGTGCGTGCGCAATATGAACCGTTGATCGCCGGTGCACGAACGTCTGACGAGATGCGGCGGTTGTTGAACCTGATGGTTGGTGAGCTCAATGCGTCTCACCTCGGCGCCGGCGCGCCGCCGGCAGGGAACCAGCCGACTACCGGACGCATCGGTTTGCGCTTCGATCGCGGCGAGTACGAAATCTCGGGCCGCTTACGAGTGACTGAGGTGATCGATTTGAGTCCCGCCGCGATTGCTGGCGGAATCAAAGCCGGTGATTACCTGTTGGCGGTTGATGGTCGTACGCTGGACCAGGCCACAAACCTGGACGAAACACTAAACTACAAGATCGGTCGCCGGGTGACTCTAACTGTTTCTTCTGATGGCACGACGAAGCGCGAGGTGGTGGTGCGTCCGGTGAACGGAGCCACTGAGCGAGGCCTGCTTTACAGGCAGTGGGTTGAGCGAAATCGTGAGTATGTCGCGAAGGCCAGCAACGGCCGTCTTGGCTACGCACACATGTTTGACATGAGCCAGCAATCGCTCAATCAACTTTATCTCGATCTCGACGCGGAGAACTTCGGTAGAGAGGGAGTTGTCGTCGACATTCGAAACAACAGCGGTGGCTTCGTGAATGTTTATGCCATCGATGTGCTTGCGCGACGTGGTTATTTGACCATGACGCCGCGTGGCCAAAGCAGCACGCCCGCACGCACTGTCCTGGGCCAACGCGCGCTGCATCGCCCAACGATCCTGGTGACGAACCAGCATTCGCTCTCAGACGCTGAAGACTTCTCCGAAGGTTATCGAAGCCTGCGCCTGGGCCAGGTGGTGGGCGAGCCTACGGCTGGTTGGATCATCTACACTTCGAACCAGCCACTGATCGACGGCACAAGCTTTCGTTTACCATTCATAAAGATCACCGCGAACGACGGCACCAACATGGAGCGCAACCCGCGCCCCGTCGACATCGAAGCGACGCGCCCAATCGGTGAAACCCTGATCGGCCGCGACTCGCAACTCGACGTCGCGGTTCGCGAACTGCTGAAACAACTCAGCTCTTCGCGGTCCACCTCACCCAGGTAATCAGTCGCGCTTGGATTCGCGTCACTCGGTGCTGCGAATCAGGGAAAAGCATCTTCGTACGGTGTCTCCGCAGCCGGCCTGTTATCGGTGATAAGCGGTTCAGTTCCTGACTTTCAAACAGCCGCATGCTGGGTGGTGATCACGAATAGCGGTGAGTTGGTGTTTGTGTCCAACACCGCTAGCAGTGCAATCTCGAGTTACGCTCTGGATTCGTCAGGCACACTGACTTTGCTCCACTCTCTGGCCGGCAACACAGGACCAGGTAGCACACCAATCGATATGGCACTCAACAACAGCAGTCGCTATTTGTATGTCAACGACAATGGTTTGCAAATGGTACATTCGTTTGCGGTAGGGAAGGATGGAACGCTGACGCCAATCGACAACGACGGCGGCTTGCCCTTTGGCGTTCAAGGTATTGCGGCAAAGTGAAGACGTTCGAATCATCCACAGATTACGCAGTGCTTCTGCGTAATCTGTGGATGGCTTACTACGACACTACCTGCGTTTGCCGATTCCGGTGCGTCTCATACCTCGGAAATCAGTAAACTCAAATCCCGGAAAGTTTTCGTTATAAGTGAAACCCCAGTCTTCGAGCAGGGAAATCGCGACGTCTTCTCCTCGTAACATTGACGCCGTGAAATCCGAGCGCCAGTGAACACCCGCAAGGTCACGATCGCCACCGATATTTGCTGCCAACTTGTTCAGTTCTCCGCCGACAGTCAATTTGTCTGCGTCTGATTCGGTGTAGTCGACAAGTTCGGTGCCTGCGGCATTCGGTTGTTTTGGTTCGGAATCAAAGCCTGATCATTGAAGAAGGCCTTCAGAATCGTGGCGCACGCGCCTCCGAGAGTCGCATGTCCCGCAGTATACGAAGGATGGACTGCAGATCCTTCAGGATAAGTTTGTGGCGGGAAATAAAAGCCACCAGTCTTCGCCGCGATCTTTGGTATTACAGTCGAGGTACCGAGCACGTCATTGATCGGGTAATCGCGTTCCTGCCTGAAATCGAAGTTTACCCACCCACCATATTCTTCCGGCCGCAGGCGACGGTGCACAAACCACTTTTCGTGCCACGTGTGGGAGTGTGCTGCATAAGCAACCTTGTTCAGCAGTGAAATAATGTGTGTCGGTCCGAAGGTTACGAATCCCTCCTGAGTGCAGGATTTTCGGTAGGGATTGTTACGGTCGAACGGGATGCCGAAACCACCGCCATCGCCAGGGGTAGGACGCGCATTATCAGTAGCTACTGGAGAAGGTGCAGAAGCGCTCGCGAACGCAAAGAGCTGGTGGTCAAGTGTACAGGGCAAATATTCCGATAGCCCTTATCAAGACTCTGGAAAAAGCGGGCCTTGTGCGAGAATCTGTCACTCAAATGGGTGGCGTTACGGCTCGTGAATACCGTTTTCTTCCGGAGGCTGCAGAGTTGTTTCACGCTTCTTTAAATAACAATTATGAGATGGTGTTGCATTCCGTTTAAGGGTTGGTATGAAGAGGCCGGGAAAAGAGGCACTGGGATACTTGTCGGCCGAAATTCGGATGGAAAACCAGAGTTCATCATTCAACACAGAGCTGTCGACAAAGAGATCGCCTTACTGCCACCAACTGATTATCCGGTGACGACGATTTCAGAGTTGTGGATCTCTTACTGTCCTTGGTGTGGTCGGCAACTAGATGAATGGTATGGAAAAAATGTGGATGAACTCTACCGGCCAGGCCTAAAAATCTCATGCTAGCTAAAGTGACCAAATTCGCCGCGTGGTACAGCGATAATGTGATCTTTTCTGAATTTGAAATGCCGATTAGTCGAGGATCGTCAGTAATCTATCCGGCTCGGCAAGTAGTCGTTACAAGTTCTGAGAATGAGTTGAACAGTAGTAATGGTCTTTCGCAACCAATCACGAATATTGGGATTTGAGATTGCGTGAGAATTAGACAGCCGGATA
>JBIOUJ010000228.1:0-14555 GCA_044867025.1 Pyrinomonadaceae bacterium
ATGGTCATTGCTGAGTACAGCACAGATCTCTTTAACAAGACGACCATTTCCTCGATGCTGCGGTGCTGGCAGGTTCTTCTGGAAGGAGTTGTCACCAATCCGGACGCTCGGCTCGACGAACTGCCGCTGTTGACCGGTGCGGAGCGCGAACAGTTGCTCCATGGTTGGAATGAGACGCGCAAAGCCTTTTCCTCGGAACGTTCGCTGCCGGAGTTGTTCGAGGCGCAGGTGGCGTCGCGACCCAGCGCATTGGCTGTTCTTTCAGATCACGAGCAGTTGACGTTTGCCGAACTGAACTGGCGCGCGGATCAGTTGGCTCATCAACTACGGGCGTTGGGCGTCGGCCCCGAAGTCTTAGTCGGGGTACGCCTGGAGCGCAGCACCGAACTGGTAATCGGCATACTGGGTATCTTGAAAGCGGGCGGAGCTTATCTGCCGCTCGATCCGAGTTATCCGCCTGAGCGACTGCAATTCATGATCGAAGACGCAAAGCCGGCGGTGATTCTGACAGCGGAAGGACCATCAGCCACGGATTACACAGATCAGAGCCACGGATCAGATCCGGATCTAATCCGTCGCTTTGATCCGCGTCATCCGTGTTACGTAATCTACACCTCCGGCTCGACGGGCAGACCGAAGGGCGTCGCTATCTCACATCAATCGCTTGTCAACCATAGCCTCGCCGTCTCCGCAGCCTACGGGCTGACGACGAACGATCGCATCCTGCAGTTTGCGTCAATCAGCTTCGATGTGGCCGCCGAAGAGATTTTTTCGGCATTGCTGAGCGGCGCAAGCATTCTTCTTCCGAATGAAAAGGTGATTGATAGCGTGGGGCTGCTCCGATTGATTGAGGATGAGAAGCTGTCGGTACTCAATCTGCCTGCGCCGTTCTGGCATTCATGGGTGAGAGAGTTGGTAGCGACGAATAGAAGAGTGCCGCCGTGTCTTCGTCTGTTGGTCGTCGGGAGTGAAAAGGTTTCACTCGAAGCTTTCGACGCATGGCGGCGATTCGCGCCCGGCGCCAGACTAATCAACGCTTATGGAACGAGTGAGACGACGATCACTTCCACACTTTACGAGCCGGAAGAGAGCACGCCGGCAGCAGGCATCGGTGCTTCACTTCCCATTGGTCGCCCCATTGCCAATACGCAGGTCTATATTCTGGACCATCATCAGCAACCCGTTCCGGCGAGTGTGCCTGGCGAGCTGTACATCGGGGGGATGGGGCTTGCTCGTGGCTACTTGATGCGTCCTGAGCTAACGGCGGAGCGGTTCATCCCTGACCCCTTCAGTCTCGAGGCTGGCGCGCGCATGTATCGAACGGGAGATCGTGCGCGTTTCCTGTCCGACGGGCAGATCGAATTTCTTGGCCGTTCCGATCAGCAGTTAAAGGTGCGAGGCTATCGCATCGAGCCGGGCGAGATTGAGTTTGCGCTCAAACGACACCCCGCGGTGCGCGAAGCGTTGGTGCTGGCGCGCGAAGACTCGAGCGGCGATAAACGTCTGGTTGCCTACGTCCTGCAGAACGCGGAACTATCCAAACCACTCGACAAGGAAGCAGAACTGGAAGAAGAGCAACTGGCGCAGTGGCAGATAGTCCACGACGATGAAGCCTTCAATCAGACCGCACCTCTGGCCGACCCGACCTTCAATATCAGCGGTTGGAACAGCAGTTACACGGGCGAGCCCATTGCTGCTGAAGAGATGCGCGAGTGGGTGGATGATGCGGTTGACCGTATTCTCTCTCTCGCACCGAAGCGTGCGTTGGAGATCGGATGCGGGACGGGCCTTCTCCTCTTCAGACTAGCCCAGCATTGCGAGTCTTACACCGGAACGGACTTTTCACCCGCCGCGCTTAATTACGTGCGGCAGCAGTTGGCGGCCCGCGGCGGGATGGATGGTGAAGTCGTGTTGCTCGAGAGACGTGCTGACGACTTTCGAGACATTGAGCCAGACTCTTTCGACGCCGTGATTCTCAATTCTGTCGTGCAGTATTTTCCAAGTGTCGCTTATCTTTTGCGTGTGCTCGAAGGCGCGGTCAGTGTGACCCGTTCGGGAGGGTTCGTCTTTGTCGGCGACGTGCGCAGCTTGCCGCTCCTCGAAGCTTTTCACACGTCGGTCGAGATTTTTAAATCCGGCGACGCACTTCCTGTTGAAGAATTGCAGCGCCGCGTTCGCAACCGCGTTAGTGATGAAGAGGAGTTGATTCTCGATCCCGTTTTCTTCGATGCTCTGAAAGAGGACCTGCCGCAGATCAGCTACGTCGAGATTCTGCCCAAGCGCGGCCGCGTGCAAAACGAGATGACGCGCTTCCGTTACCAGGTCGTCATCCACATCGGCGAGCAGACCGTACATGCCGATATACAACACCGCAAAGCGTGGAGCGAGTATGCAAATAATCCTCTGCAAGGAAAGTTCGCGCGGTATCTAATACCACAGTTGCGGAACACACTTGAGGAACAACTGCCCGACTACATGATGCCCTCGTCGTTCGTGGTGCTCGACGAGTGGCCGCTCACGCCAGGCGGAAAGATCGACTTGCACGCACTGCCCGCGCCTGACACTGCGCGGTCACTAGGGCAGGGCGCGTTGGTCGCTCCGCGCACGCCCGTCGAGCAGACGTTAGCCTCGATCTGGTCTGAGTTGCTCGGTCTCGCGCGCGTTGGGATTCACGACAACTTCTTCGAATCAGGCGGTCATTCGCTGCTAGCCACGCAACTCATCTCGCGCGTCAGAGAGAAATTTCAGGTCGAGATCGGGCTGCGACAGTTGTTTGAACGTCCGACCATCCAATTATTCGCAACTGCGATCGAAGAGGCACAGCACGAGAGCACGGCGCCACAGATACCGGAAATCGTTCCGATTGCGCGACAGGCGCATCGCATGAAACGCTCTGCAATTCGCCGTCCCTAGCCACAAAAAGTTTTAGCCACAAAAAGGCACAAGGCAGTGGCTAAAACTCTTGTGCTTCTTTGTGGCTAAAGCTAGCTCGCTCCAGATTGCGAATGACGGGATGCAGCAGCGCCAGGGCTGCGAGTAAGGCCGTCAGGACGCCCGAGAGGATAAAGATGGTAGGCGCGCCCACGTGATCGGTCGCCCATCCGACGAAGCCGCTCCCAACCGGAACGAGCGCCATCGAGCCGAGCGTGGCGATGCTCATTACTCTGCCAAGCACCTTGCCGGGAATCAATTCCTGCAAGGTGTTGATGAAGATTAAATGCGGAATACCGAAGGCCACGCCGATCAGGAACGCAGCCGTCGCAACGGCGTAAATGCTCGCTGAGAGTCCGAACACGGAAATCAACAGCCCGCCGGCTATCCATAGGCTGTACGCGAACAGGCCGCGCGCACGCAGGCCGGATGTTCGTTCAAGCCAGACTGTGCCGAGTATCGTTCCCGCAATCGTTCCGGCGGCAAGCATCGAATAGAGCAGTCCGAGAGACCCAACCCCGCCGTGTAGATGACCTTTGACGAGGAAGGGAAGTGCAATGGCGAACGGCGCTGAGAGAGTGATGTTTGCGAGCGAAGCAATCACAATCGTAATCGAGAGCCAGGATGACTTGCGTACAACGTCGACGCCTTCACGGAAATCATGCAGCACGCTCTTGCGTTCTTTCGACACATGCCCGGTCAGAGCGAGCCTGACAAGCGGCGCAAGACACAGCGCAGAGATGACGAAAGAGAGAGAATCGAGCGTGAAGGCGGTCGGTGGGCCGCTTGTGCTGACGATCAGAGCGCCCAGCGCTGGGCCGGCAATCTCGGCGAGTTGATCGCTTAGGGTCGTTAATCCGTTGGCGCTCGGCAGTAGTTCCCGAGGAACGATTTCGGGGAGGATGGCTCGGTAGGCCGGCCCGAAAAACGCGCCGACGATGCCGAACAACAGGCTGACGATGTAGATATTCCAGATTTCGAGACGGTGCGCAAAAGCGAGCGCGGCAACGATCCCGATGAGGAGGCCGCGCAATATGTCTGATAAGAACATCACACGAGCGCGCGAGTGCCGGTCAACGGCAACGCCTCCGATCAGCAGAAAAACGAGCATCGGCGTTGAAGTGAAAATGAAGATGGTGCCCATCGCCTTCGCCGAGCCGGTCTTTTCCAGAACCCACCACGCCAGCGCCACGCGGTAGATGCTGTCGCCGAGCACCGAAAGTTGCTGTCCTGACCAAAGCAACGCGAAAGGACGAACCCTGAGCGATTTGAATAAAGTCATAGCCAGATGCGCCGCTCATTTATTTCTATCCACAGATTACACATTATCATGACATCCTTTTACACATCGTTATCATGACAGCGGGCCTTTCATTCTCCCCAAGCTTTAGCTTGGGGGGACGCCGCTCCAGAATCGGGAAAACCATTTAAATGGTTTTCAAGAGTAGGAGCCAGCGAGGCCCCCAAGCTAAAGCTTGGGGAGAATGAGAAAGCTCCAGAATCGGGAAAACCATTTAAATGGTTTTCAAGAGTAGGAGACAGCGAGGACCCTAAGCTAAAGCTTGGGGAGAATGAGAAAGCTCCAGGAATCGGTAAAACCATTTAAATGGTTTTCAAGAGTAGGGGCCAGCGAGGACCCCAAGCTAAAGCTTGGGGAGAATGAGAAAGCTCCAGAATCGGGAAAACCATTTAAATGGTTTTCAAGAGTAGGAGACAGCGAGGACCCCAAGCTAAAGCTTGGGGAGAATGAGAAAGGCCGCTCACAACCGGCTCGGGAAAAACCAAACTGTAAAGGATGTCATGATAATGAACAGCGTAGCGAGAACCCTGGGTAATCGGATCAAAATGTATTTCGAACCCTGAAGGGTTCGGCAATTGGGGAACGCTTTCAGCGTTTCGACTTAATTCTATTTGCTAAACCCAAGGTTGTCGCTAATGCTCCAACCTTGGGCTGAAATTAGCGAACGTCTTCGGCGTTTTTCCGACAGACTCTCCATTCCGCGCCTTTGGCGCTTCCTCAGAATTGCACTTTCAACGCAAACTGAATCACTCGGTTTGGTTCGCCTGTGGCGATGATCGTGGTCGATGCCGGCACCGACGACGTCACGCAGCACGTCTGGCCAAACAGTGAACTTGTCACCGTCGGAGACCCTTCGGTGGCGTTGCGTGGGTTCTCAAAGTTCGGATGATTGAAAGCATTAAACATCTCGGCGCGAAACTGAATGTTGACGCGCTCACTCACCCTGAAAGTCTTTAAGATCCCCAGGTCGAAATTCCAAAACCCTGGACCACGAAGCGCATTGCGCGCCATGCCAAAACCACCCGGCTCCGGAATGCAGAAGAAGCTCTGCGTGCCAACAACCTGGCGGCAGTTTGTATTCGGATCGCGATCGTCGGTATCGAAAACTACCGGACCAACAATTCCATCAACAAACTGTAATCGTGATGCCGGCAGAGGCCCGCGCAGATCCGCGCGTGTCTGTTTGCCGGCTATCGTAAAGTTGGCTGTAGCTGCACCACTGTTGATCGTGTAAGGCTCGCCACTCTGATAAGTGTAAATGCCCGTCAGCGACCAACCGCCGAGAACGTGGTCCAAAGCGCCTGGCAGACTGTTCAAAAACTTCCGTCCCTTCCCGAATGGAAGCTCATACCGGGAGTTGACGACCAGCACGTGCGTGTTGTCAAAGTCAGAGACAGCGCGGTCGAGAGCAAAATCGCGCACGTCCGTGGGTGTGCGAGAGTTGTTGCCGAGACCCCCGCCCGATGTCGCAGCAACCGGATCGACAGACATGTTGTCGATTGATTTGCTGAAGGTGTACGAAAGACCAAAATCCAATCCCTTTTCGAGACGTCTTCTAACCTGGACGATCGCACCGTGGTAATAGGAATCACCACCAGCGTCAAAGTAAAAGATCTCGCTGAACTGCGCATTCGGTCTGAAGTAGTTAGCGGGAAAACCGCGCGAGACGATGTCTGTGCGATCGATGCGGCTGGCGACAGTGCCTAAGGCATTAAGCAGGAAGTCGGACGTAAAGCCATTCAGAGTTGAATTCGCATTGCCAATCGTGCTGCCGGTAAGTTGGACCAACAGGGTTGGCGTTTGACCCGTCACGCCAGCCGGGCAACCTGTTCCGTCCGGTCGACACTGCTTGCGAACATTATCGCGCGCGATCAGGAAGGACTGGAGGAAACCGGGTTGGTCCGTGCGAAGCTGATTCAGATCGTAAGCACGATACAAGTGAGTGCCGCGCTTGCCGATATATCCAACCTGTCCGACAAAATTCCATGGCAGCTCGCGTTGGATTGTAAGACTCCACTCGTGAACCGTGGGTATTTGCAGGTTTGGGTCGAACGCTCCAACGTTAGGCGCTACTGCGAGGGCGGCGTTCTCAGGGCTAAGTAATTCACTTGGATTTTTCGTGGGTAGCGATAAAGCAAATGGGCTGATGGCTGTGAGCAACTGTGACAGGCGCACGTTATTCGGAAGATCCATGCATCCCGTTGCTTGGGCCACCTGCGCCGAATCCTGAACATTCACCCGGCACTGCTGAACGCTGCCGGGCACCTTCCCTCCGACCGAAGTAACCTGAAAAGTCGACAGAGTATCAAACGCGACTCCGTATCCAGCGCGAACGACAGTATTGCTCCAGGGAGTCCATGCCAAACCGACGCGCGGTGCTATGGCGTTGTAATTACCTCGGTTCCACCAACGGTCAGAACTGACGTAAGTAACCCTGCCTTCCGATCCGTCGACTGCACGATCCGGAACGAAGACGCGCGGTCCCGCATCGCTCGGCGGCGGGTTCAACTCCCATCGCAAGCCATAGTTGAAAGTCAGGTTGTGCCGGAACCGCCACTCGTCCTGGAAGTAAAAATTGAACTGGTGGACCTTGCTTTCGAGAGTGAACAAATCGTTTCCGTACGCGTCGCCATCCAGTCGCGCCTGAAATGCCTGCGTGGCGAAACCCGGAATGCCTGCGAGCTCCGTGATTGCTTGCAGTAAATTGTTTCTGTCAGTGGCATTTATGCCGGCGCCGGCGGCGGGGATGCCGGTCCAGGGCTGTGCTTCATTTAAGGGAGATCGGGTTGTGCGACTGAACACGATCGTCGGTGAACCATTGAAACCGCCCGGCACGCCGCGCTCGTCATCGTGGCGGTAAAGGCGAATGTTGAATCCCATTCGGAAGTTGTGAGTTCCACGGAGGTAACTCAGGTTATCTATAAACTGCATTGCAGTTACCTGGCGCTCAGTATGTAGAGTGTTGCAGAACGGCGTGTCGATCAGGGTGAAAGAGTCGTCGCCGAAACACTCCTGGCCAAAAGGTGGCGGCTCGATGTCGGCTTGCGATTCGCGCAGTGAGAAAAAGAATCGGAAGCGGCTGTAGCCCGCGGTGAATTCATTTACCACCTTCGGAGAGATAGTCCGGCGATAGCTGACGGCTAAACTTTGCGCCCTGCGAAAAACTTCGCCCAGCGGTGGAAAACCTGGAAAGATCGCAGGTCGCGCGTTCAGAAAATCTCCCTCAAACGTGTCGTAGTCTGAAAAGAGAAAGCGACCGAACATGTCGTTTGTGTCGTTGAATTTGTGATCGACGCGCACGCTGTAAAAAGGGCCTTTGAACCGTGAGGGTGGGTTCCAGGCGAAACCCCCGGTATTTAGTCCATCGCCGACATTGAAAGCATTCGGAAGCGGAAAACCAGCAATCATGTTCGCTATGTTTGGATCGGCGCCGATGTGAAGTGGGTCTTGTGCGAAGATGTTGTAAGTCGCGATGCAGTTGTTGGTGACTGTTGCGTTACACATCTGCACACCGGATTTTAAATTCCCCGCTGCGTCGACGAGTAAAGGTGAGTTCGCGGTGATGTTTCTTCCATCGACGTTGATCGTTCCCCTCACGAACCTGAAGATGCCGTTCTTCAGCGCCCCTGTAAACACGCGCGGAACTCCGAAGTTTGAACCGATCGGTTGACTCTGTTTGATGCGATTGTTCTGCCAACTCCCAAAGAAGAAAGTCTTGTTTTTGATGATTGGTCCACCGCCGTCCACGCCGAATTGATGCAACAACAGTATCGGCCTTTCTATGCCATTCGCGTTGTTGAACCATTCGTTCGCATTGAGCGCGGTGTTGCGATGGAAATAAAAGATGTCACCATGGAAGTCGTTGCCGCCTGCTCGCGTAGCGACGGCAACGTTGGCGCCGCTGTTTCTGCCAAACTCAGGCGTAGCGTTATGTGTGACGACTCGATATTCCTGCACGTTGTCAGGTGTGAGCCGGAAGACGTTGCTTTGCGGATTCGGCACAGAGGATTCGTTTGCATCGATGCCGTCGATGGTGACGTTGTGCGCGCGATCGCGCGAGCCAAAGACGTGTGTTCCGGAACCCGCGCCACCGGTGGTCCGTTGCACCAGGCCCGGTTCGAGCACGATCAGGTTGAGTGGGTTGCGTCCATTGAGTGGCAACTCCGTGATGGCTTTGCGGTCGACGACTCCACCCAACATCGCACTCGTCGTCTCGAGGCGTTCAAAGGAGGCGGTCACGTCAACTCGCTCTGTGGGTTGGCCGACTTCCATTGTTACGTTGACGACGAGAGGGCTGCCAACAGTCAAAATGTTGCCGGTGCTGTTGAAGGTCTTGAAGCCGGAAGCCTCAACGGTGATCGTGTAGTTCCCCGGAGGCAGCGAGCTGAAGGCATAGACGCCGGATTCACTAGTGGTCTGTGTTTGAGTTACACGAGTTGCTTCGTTTGTAAGCGTAACGACCGCGCCCGCGAGCACAGCTTCCTTCGCGTCAACCACGCGGCCACTGATATTTGACGTTCCTGTTTGGGCCATCAAAGGAACAGCCGCAAACAGTGCGAGTACGACCAGAAATAGTAATTTGGAGCGCGACATGGGAAGACCTCCTTTGCGTTAGTAGCAGACATAGGGGCCAATAAAACCTTTAGCGGACCGCTCGGAATGCGCCGCTGGAAGGTGCGGTGAGGGATCACCGCAACGTGCAACAATCAATTTTCAGTTTGCGATGGCGGCAGTATATCCCTGCTTGGTTTTGCGTCAAGGTTTTTGGCGCATCGGACGGTAACGCCGGGCGTTGGCTAATTCCAGTCCAGGGTTGGAGCGCAAGCGACAACCCTGGGTCACAAGCACAAACGCGAAGAAACGCTGAAAGCGTTAGGCCTGCGGCGTCAACCCTTTCAGGGTTCCAAATACATTTTGATTCGCTTACCCAGGGTTCAAGCGTAGCTGTTCATTATCATGACATCCTTTACAGTTTGTTTTTTCCCGAGCCGGTTGTAAGCGGCCTTTCTCATTCTCCCCAAGCTTTAGCTTGGGGTCCTCGTTGTCCTCCTACTCTTGAAAACCATTTAAATGGTTTTCCCGATTCTGGAGCGGTGTCCCCCAAGCTAAAGCTTGGGGAGAATGAAAAGGCCCGCTATTAAAAAAACTCACACCGATTAAAAAACGCACCATTAAAAAACGCGCCAACATTAAAAAAATGCATCAACGATTCTTATCAAAGTGATAAGAACATTTAGCTATTATTATTCCAGTCTAAAGCTTATAATTCGCTCTCTTCGATTCAGGCAATCTATACTTCGCAGTCTTTTTTCTAAAACAAGAGACGCTGAGCCCAAGTATGAGTCTCTCCCTTAAGTCTGCCGCACTGGTGTTGACTGCACTAGCGCTCTGCGCGTTTCTGTTTGCACGCCTGCCCGTCAATGCTGAAGCTCCCGCGCCGCCTTACGATCTCCTCATAACGAATGCTCGCATCGTCGATGGCAGCGGTAATCCGTGGTTTCGTGCCGACGTCGCAATCAAGGACGGACGCATCGCGCGGATCGGCCGTGTAGGACCAGACACAGCTAACAGAACCATCGACGCACGGGGACAGATACTTGCCCCCGGGTTTATTGACGTTCATACACACGTCGAATCCGTCTACAACTCGCCCGCTGCCGAGAACTTCGTGCGCATGGGTGTCACGACGCTCGTCACCGGAAACTGCGGCGGCTCCCCCACCGAAGTCGCAGAGTTTCTGGGCCGCATCAACAAAGAACCACTGGCGATCAATCTCGCGACTCTCATCGGTCATGGCTCTGTGCGTCGCAAGGCAATGGGACTCGACGATCGTGCGCCGACACCCGAAGAGCTCAAGCAGATGGAGAGCATCGTCGAGCAGGCGATGAAAGACGGCGCTGTCGGACTGTCCACTGGACTCATTTACGTTCCCGGAACTTATGCAAAGACAGACGAGGTCGTAGCCCTCGCACGCGTCGCCGCGAAGTACCAGGGTCTTTATGCGACGCACATGCGGAACGAAGGCGACAAAGTCGCGGACGCGATTCGCGAGAGCATTCAGATCGGAGAGCAAGCCGGCCTGCCTGTCGATATTTCGCACTTCAAGATCAGCAACAAGAAACTGTGGGGGCAGTCGCCGATGACGCTCGGTCTCGTGCGTGAAGCCCGCGCGCGCGGTCTGTCAGTGACGGTGGACCAGTACGCGTACACTGCAAGTTCCACCTCGCTTGACTCGCGTCTACCTGCATGGCTTCGCGCAGGCGGTCTCGACGAATCCAAAAAGAGACTGGCGGACCAAGCGACACGCGATCGCGTGTTCAAGGAAATGAAAGACACGTTGAAGAAGAGCGGCTTCAAGGATTACTCGTACGCCGTCGTCGCTTCTTATCGTCCGGACAAGTCGTTCAATGGAAAATCGATCGCCGAAATCACGAAGCAGGTGAAGAACAAGTCTGACGTCACCAGCCAGATCGAGCAGATCCTCGAGATGTTCGAAGCGGGCGGCGCCAGCATGGTCTATCACAGCATGGGTGAGGACGACGTGAAGCGGATCATGCAGGAGCCGTTCACGATGATCGCGTCAGACGCCGGCGTCCGCCAGCTCGACGACAGCGTTCCTCATCCGCGTGGTTACGGTAACAACGCGCGCGTGCTCGGACGTTACGTTCGTGAGTTGAAGTTGATCTCGCTCGAAGACGCGATCAGGAAGATGACGTCTTTGCCTGCGCAGACGTTTGGATTTCGCGATCGCGGCCTCATCCGCGAGGGCCTTGCGGCTGATCTCGTGATCTTCGACGAAAACACGATTATCGACCAGGCGACGTTCGACAATCCGCACCAGTTTCCGCTGGGCATCAGTTACGTGATCGTAAATGGCACGCCGGTGCTCGAGAACAATCAAATGACCAGCGCTCGATCCGGAGTCGCACTGCGCGGCCCCGGTTATTCATTGCCACATTAGGAGGAGCCCATGTTTGACCTTACTGCGCATCGCCGCTTGTTGTTTCTTGCTTTAGTGTTCGCGCTGCTCTTTGCGCCCTCGACTTTTGCACAAACCGTCACCGGAACTATTCAGGGCGCCGTCACTGATTCGAGGGGTGCGGTTGTGCCCGGCGCGGACGTTGTGATCCGCAACCTGGAGACAGGTCAGGAGCGCAATCTAAAAACAGGAGGTGAAGGAACGTACGTCGCGCCGTTCCTTCCGCTCGGCAAGTACACGGTTACCGTGACAACGGCGGGTTTCAATAAGGTTGCTCAGGAAAACATCGAGGTCACGCTGAATCAAACGCGCGTGATCAATTTCACCCTGCAACCGAGCTCGCTAACGGAAGCGGTGGTTGTTACTTCAGATGCAGCGCCTATCAATACGACGAACGCTGAGCTCAAAGGCACACTGAATGCGCAGGAGATCATCGACAAGCCGACGTTCAACCAGGGAAACTTTTTGACGCTCGCCGAAACGTTCACTGGATTTCAGGAGAACCCAACGTCGGGCCAAAACAATCCCACGGCGTCTTCCGGGTCGTCGATCAACTTCAACGGCACCGGCACACGCGGCGCGACTTTTCAGATTAACGGCGTCAATAACGACGACTCCTCCGAAAACCAAAACCGCCAGGGCGCATCGCTGTCGACGATTAAGGAATTTCAGGTCATCACCAACCCCAGTGCGGAATTTGGTCGCGGTTACGGTGCGGTGGTCCTGGTCCAGACACAATCGGGCACCAATAACATTCACGGCGATGCTTACATTTATCACAATGACAGCGCCCTGAATGCTACGAACAACGTCTTCAACCCCGGCGCAAAAAAAGGTGTCGCTCGCCGCAATCAGTTTGGGTTCACGTCCGGATTTCCGATCTTCAAGGACCGGCTGTTCAACTTCATGAGCCTGGACCACGTCGAGAACACCGGCGCCAACAACTTCAATCGCGACGTTTTCACTGCGTTCGAACGCAATCCAGCCAACTGGTTTAAGACAACGCCTGCCAACGACACGCCTTCGAATCGAGCGTTCATACAAAGCGTCATCGATCGTTTCGCGAACGCTGTTCCCAACGATCCCGCTGCTGGTCCGAGAGTATTTCGCGGGCAGCAGGGATTTGATTTTCCCGCGCGAGATTACTCCGAGCGAATGGATTGGAACCCCTGGGAGAAAGATACTTTCAGTGCTCGCTGGCAGTATACGCGACAAAGATTCGTTGCCGACGACATTATCATTGGCGAGCGCGCGGATCAGAATCACAAACAACAGAACTTGGGTTTGACGTGGACGCACCTGTATTCCGCGAACTCGGTCGGAGAGTTTCGTTACGGTCTCGGTTTGAGAACTACACTCGTTAACATCGCGGCCGGAAACGACACGCCGATCCTTCGGTTCTTCAATCCGACTCCGATCACAACTCAGTCGAGTATTGGCAGCGCCGGCAACTTTCCGATTCAGCGTTATCAAACCGACAATCAGTTTGTTTACAACTTCTGGACCCTCCAGGGCACTCATTACTTCAAGATGGGGACAGACATACGTCGCCAGCGCCTCGACGATCTCGCTGACAATTTTTCGCGTGGTTTCTACAGCAGTACGGTCGCGACGTGTAACGGCGTCCCGTACGGCAACGGCTTCAATCAGCTCATCAACGGTTGCACTCCCAATTTCCAAAAGGGATATGGTCCATTTTTTCTCGAGAATCGTATTCGCGAAGCAAACTTTTATGGGCTCGATGATTGGAAGATTCGCCCCAATCTCACACTTAACCTCGGGCTGAGGTATGAATACATTTCAGCTCCTGAGGAAGCAGCGGATCGCATTAACTATGGAATCCAGGCCGACAAGGACAACTTGGAACCTCGCGTCGGTTTTGCGTGGAGTCCGAGCTTTGAATCAGGCTTCATGCACCGGTTGGTCGGTAGCGTAGGCGACACTTCAATCCGCGGCGGTTACGGTATTTATCATGGCCGCATCTTCCAGTCAGTCTTTTCACAGGGCGGTGCCACTGTAAGATTCAATCCACCGAATGCTTTCTTCTACAACCAGTCGGGCGTGGCGACGTCGAGCTTCAATCCGGTCAACCTCGCTGATCCGACGAATGGCTTTGTGTTCGTGCCTGGACCACAAACAGCGCGCCATACGATCACGGAAATCGATCCGGGACTCGAAATGCCTTATACACAGCAATGGAACCTGACGATCGAACGGCAGATGCCGTTTGCTTCAGCGTTTCGCATAAGCTACACCGGCAATCGAGGCATCGGTCTGTTGAAGTACGCGCTCGACAACCTGCCGCTGCACGATCCCGTCAACGGCGTGCGGGTGGTGGACCATCCGAACAATCCAGCGAACCTGCGCGGTCAGATCATCAGACCAGCGGCCGATATTCATTGCGCCGGCACCGCTGGAACGACTGCGATACCTTTCACCACGCTGTGTCCCGTCGTCGTTCCGATCGGGGCCTTCGAATACAGCTTCCGTGTTCCGCGCACAAACGAACGCAGGCCAAACGGTCTTTATGGGACGAACGTGGCGGTGGCCAACGCCGCGTGGAGCTACTACCACGCGATGCAAGCCGAGTGGACCAAGCGCTTGAGCCGAAATCTGAACTTCCAGGCTGCGTACACGTGGAGCAAGGCGATTGATACGACTTCGGAAGCGACGTTTGTCGGAGCCGGCGACAGCAACCAAAACGGGAACAGCGCAAGGGACGCACGCTCGCTTTCGCGTTTCCATACGCCGCATCGATTCACGTTTTATGGCACCTACCGTTTGCCGTTCTTTATGGGTGAGAAGGGCTTCATGGGCCAGGCGTTCGGCGGTTGGCAGTTTTCAGCTGTGCTGAAACTGGCGCGAGGAACTCCGTTCACAGTCACGACCTCGGCCTTGGATCTGAACTTCGATGGCTTCAGCGAGAGCCGTCCGGTTCTGCTCGATCCGACTGTGTTGGGTCGGACCGTTGCTCATCCGTTGACATCACGTATTTCGCTGCCGGCTTCAGCGTTTCGACCCTTAAGCAGTACCGACCAGAACTCGGTACTACTCGGACGCAATACGTTCTTCCTTGACGGCACCAGGACCATCGACTTCGGTATCGCGAAGATCTTTTCGATGCCGTGGGAAGGACACAAGATCACGTTGCGCGCTGACATGTTCAATGCGTTGAACCACGTGCAGTATGGTTTCCCAAGCGCGTCGATCGCCAACACAAACTTCGGGGCCATCACGGGCGCCGCGACGCTCTACTCGCCGCGAAGCGTCCAGGTGTCGCTGCGGTATCAGTATTAAGAAAGAGAACCGTTGTTGGATACGGTCAGTACCACCTGCGGTAGCGGG
>JBIOUJ010000229.1:0-2617 GCA_044867025.1 Pyrinomonadaceae bacterium
ACCGCAGAGGCGCAGAGGAACGCAGAGGAACGCAGAGACGGACTGCATGGAGGACAAAAAGATGCAGATACCTCCTTTCTTATTAGACGAGTGGCTTAATCATTATCACTTCGCGAGCAAACCGCCCGAGTTCGATCTGGCTTCGAGCACCGGCCCGATCTCGAGCACGAACGAGATCCTTGAGCTGATGTCACCGGACGAAAGGGAGCGCTTTGATGAGACGCAGTTGATTTATTCCGCTGTGACAGGCAAGCGACCGCTTAGACAGGCTATCGCAGATGTGCACGGTGTCGGCGTCGATGAAGTTCAGATCCTCACCGGTGCATCGGAGGCACTGCTGAGTCTGTTCTTTCTTGCGGCCGAGCCTGGCGCAAACGTTCTCTTGCCGTTCCCCGGCTATCCGCCGACCGCAGTCGAGGCGCGATTACTTGGTCTCGAAACGCGGTTCTATCATCTTCGCCGAGAGAACGATTTCACTGTGGACCTCAACGAGATCAAAAAGCTCGCCGACGCCAAAACAAAGTTACTCCTGATCAACTCGCCACATAACCCCACGGGAGCAACCGTGAGCAACGCCCAGATGCGTGAGTTGCACGACTTCGCTGTTGAGCGCGGTATTCCGTTCGTATCGGACGAGGTTTATCACCCTATCTACCATAACGAGGAGACTAGTTCCGCGGCTGTTCTGCCACACGCGATCGTAGTGGGTTCCTTCTCAAAAGCGCTTTCGTTGAGTGGTCTGCGCGTGGGTTGGATCATCGATCGCGATCCTGCGCGGCAACGACAGTACATGGACGCGAGAGGCTACTTCACGATTTCAAACTCACCGTTCGCCGAGGACTTAGCAGTGGTTGCATTGCGTCACCGCGACAGAATTCTGGCTCGTACTCGCAGCGCTGCCACCGCGAATCTTAGTCTCCTCGATCAGTTTTTTGCTGAGTGGAAAGACGAGGTAGGTTGGGTTCGTCCACGTGGCGGGATGGTCTGTTTCCCCTGGTTAAAGCGCGGCGGCAATGCGCGAAAGTTCTGTAGTGCTGTGGCTGAACGGGGGACGCTCCTTGCTCCTGGCGATTGCTTCGGAATGCCGGAGCATTTCCGGCTCGGATTCGGAGTTACGGAAAAAGGCTTTACCGATGGTCTGCAAAACATCGCGGAGCATTTGAAGACCCTGGCGCCCAAAGTAGCTTCGACGACAAGTTAACTGCATTTGGATCGGCCCATGTCGAACGATTTCCCAAAAGACTTTTACGAGTTCGAGTCGTTTCACGTCGATGCACGGCGACGCCTGCTTTTTCATGAGGGGCGGCCTGTGCATGTGACGCCCAAGGCCTTTGACATTCTTCTCGGACTGGTGCGCAGTGGCGGCAGGGTGATAAGCAAAGATGAATTGATGACTACCATCTGGCCCAACTGCTTCGTTGAAGAAGGGAACCTCGCGCAAAACATATTCCTCCTCCGCCGTGTGCTCGGGGAACGTAAGAACGAGCACAAGTACATCATCACCATCCCGGGAGTTGGTTATCGCTTCGCTCCGTATGTAAGGGAATCTGCCGTAAGCCCCGCTGTCCGCAAAGTCGCCCCCGGCGGTGAGCGCACTCAACGTGAAGGTGAACACCTGCGCTTATCGATCCAGCTTGTCGGCGCTGCGAGTGGGACAATGCTATGGGCCGCCAACTTCGACGTCGACTTGGCTAACCTCTTCGCACTGCAAGACTCGCTTTCCGAGCAGGTTGCTAACGCTCTTGCCGAAAAGCTTGGTAATTCGGATCAGCCACGCTTATCAGTCGTTCGGCAAAGCCGAAAAGCAGACTTGCGACGCTGCTCCTGAGTGTGTCTTCACGCCAAATCTCACCCGACGGCCTAAAACGCAGAAACCGCACTTGGACACCGAGGCAGGCCAGAATTGTAGGAGATCTCGTATGATGCTCACTGACTCCGATGAAATTCGATAACCTTATGAAAACAATGATTGCCGTAGTCAGTTTCCTGATCGTTTCGGCCGTTTATGTTCCGGCACAGAATGCGCCATCCGTAGGGCCGAGAGCCACGAGCGTACGAATTGAAATGACGGGAATTTATGGACCACTTTTCATCACCGTTGCTGGAATAGAGAAACGGATCGCCGACGAGGCACAGAAGGCGTGGACCATCAACGGCGGGCGACACGTCGTGTATTCGTCAAGCAAGGGCGCAGGAGGCTTCGAGAACGAAGGTCAGAGCCTGCATATTTACGACGTCGGCACCGGCAGCCACAGGCAGATAATGTCAGAGTATTACATGGTCGACACGGTCAAAGAAGTTGTGACGAGCAAGAGAAAACGAGCTTTGCTTGTGACGATGTCGGATGGCGGTTTGGGTGCTTCCTACGTTGCGATAGTTGATCCCTGGAGAGGCGAGGTGTTCTTTCGTCGGTGGGCTCGAATACTCACGCACAAAGGAGATACTCTTGTGCTCGGGTTTTACAAGGAGGCAGACTGGGACCAAATCGAAAAAGCTCGTCCCTACAAAACCACACGACACAATTTGAACTCACTATTGCTAAAGCCGGTGATCGTAAACAAGCGGGACGATCCCGGCGCGAATTGACGCTAGCCGCAGATTACGCGGATGAACGCAG
>JBIOUJ010000230.1:0-40395 GCA_044867025.1 Pyrinomonadaceae bacterium
GGGTTGGATAGGAAAAATAATGTGAGTATTCGATCTGGGTCGGATTGTTGAGAGTGGTATCACGAGCATCCCAGATTTTACGCACGCTGCCACACTGGTCATGCTGCGTGTGCGTGGCCAGATACGCGTTGGTATTGGTAAAGGCGCCCAACGTGCTGAGCCAGCTTTTCACAGTGGTGACATTCGCGCGCGCTACCGCACCCGGATCGCTCCAACCAACAGTCGCGCCGCAGGTCAACGGCGCGAAAAGCGCTTCGTCATACAGCAGCTCGGAACGTGCTGTCACCTGACCGGACACCGGCATCCCTGTCCTGGTCGTGACCGCGACGGGTAGCGACACGAGATTGCGAGCGTTGTAATCCGCATTATCCAGGTAAGCTGTTTCAGTCGTGCGAATAGCTAAAGCGTCGGCGGGATTGAAAGAGTCAACGCCGGCGGTCTGCGCGGTCGTCTTGCTCATCGAACTGTCGAAGCCGTACTCGGTGGTGGAGGTCAGGTTCAGCGGCTGGCTCGTCTGCTCGTAACGATTGACCGTCGTCGCCGTCAACGCATTGCTGCCGGCCCCGTCGAGTATGATCGAGACCTGCTTGGTCACCTTGGCGTCACGCGCGGCAGTGGAATAACCGCCCGCCAATGGACCACCCTCTACCCACTTGGAGAGCCGGCGGCGCAGCATTAACCCTGAAGAGTTATACGACCGCTCCTCGTACGCCATTCCCATCCGCGCGTCGTCAAACTCGAAGCGCGCGAAGCTTTCACCAACGCCGCTGTAACGGCTCCGGTGCAGTAACTGCTCGCTGTAATTGAGATCGGGCCGAGTGGTGCGCACCGTGTATGGATTGGTGGAGGTAACGGCGTAAGTCCATAGGGATTCATCTGTGCCGCTGCCGGTCGCGCTCACCCGCCGCTGACTCACACCACGGTTGGTCTGGAGGTAAGGCCCAGTGCTGGTGCTCAGCGTCGCCACTTGACTGTAGACGAAGCGGTCTGTGGCTCCGGTGGTAAAGAGAACTTTGTCAATCTCGCCGTACACGGTATAGGTGAACCGATAAAACTTGCCTGTAGGCAGCACGAGCTCAGCCAGCACCACCGGGTTAAAGAGCAAGGCGTTGCCGAATTGGTCCTGCTCGACGCATACCCTGGTATCAAAACTTGACGTGAATAGACTCGGCGAAACGTTCTGATACGAATTCGGGGCGCACTTGTAGTCACCGGGGTAGCGCAGTGGCGGCGGCTGCCCTGTCACCGGGTCGGGAGTCAGTACGTCCGCGAGGTATTTCCAGCGTAGCGTGTACGTAGCCACAAGACCGCCCACTAACTTCGCCAGAAAGTAAGTCTCGGTATTCGCCGCTGGGTTGGCCGGCAGAGGGTTGGTAATGACACGATTGAGCGTGTCGGTCCACTGCCGCGTGCCGGCGTTGTAAGTAAGCGTGTTCCCGTTACGATCTATGAAGTGCGTGGCGGTCAGTTCGTTCCCCAGGTTGTAGGGGCCGAAGAGATAGCGCGAACCGTCAGGCAGATAAAGCACGCTGGCCGCGCCGGTATTCGATTCGAAGCGCATGCGTGAGCCGTCGACGGCCTGAAAGGTTCCGGTGAAGGGCTCAACAGGCATCATGTGAAGCGCGTCGTCCAGACGCAGTTCGTGAGACGAGCCGTCCGGCAGATGAACGTGGATACGCTTGATATAGTGATCGCCCACGGTGCCCTGTCCCGGGAGGCATACATCCGGGCAGGCGGCACGACCCTGCCAGTCGAAAAACTGGCCCATGCCCGTGAACTCCACGCGTGGCGGCGTGAGCGTGCTGGTCCAACCGGCGGTGGAGTGCTCGGCGAACTCGACACCGGTCCACGTTTTTGCGCCCGTGACTGGAGTTGAGTCCACTCCCTGGAAGTCGAGGCGGTGGACCTTCGAGTTGTAAGTGATCGCGACTGGAAGGCCGTGCCCCGCGCGCCCTGGGTACGAAGCCAGCGGGATCGAGAAGCTCATGCCGAGCGTCGATGGATCGACGCGAACGTCACTGCGCAAAGCAAGGTCGGGTTTGTTTTCAGTGTGTTGAATATTCTGGGCGAATACAGGTGACGACCCCAACCCGATAGACCACGCGACTGTGAGCAATGGTAATAACAGACGGCGCATCAACATAGCCTGTGCTCGATATGTTTAATTGAACAGGGCGACTTTGCGAGGTGTCGCGGGTTTGAAGGATTAGGGGAATTTCTGCGTGGCAGACTACTCCTGACGTGGATCACTGTCAACAAATTTTGATCTTGGACACAGCTATAGACCGATGATGTGAATGAAACGCGTCGTTGAGGTGTCTTCGATTACGTGAACCAGGCGACAGCCGGATTTGGAATAGATCGAACGCCACTGCGCCATCGTTGCCGGTGGAATGCCCTGGCCCGAGATCAATTGCGCGTAATCGTGCAAGAGAGTCTCGCGTTGTAGCTTGCGATTCCTGCTCTGTCCCAATCGACCATAGTAATCGCAGTTTAATAACGGCCGTCCCGGAAAATTTTTGCGCAGCTCGCGGAACCAATTAATCGCCTGACGGTCGCCATGCGCAAACATCTCATTCACGAAATTGCAGCAGGTGATCGACTGTACCTGTGATCTTACGCTTGCAGGAATCTCCTCGTGCAATCTCGTGCCGTCCGAGTTCAGGAACCGAACGCGCTTGCCGATGTGCGCCATCCGCAATCTCGCTCGTGCTACCTTGAGCACCGCCGGATTCGAATCAATTCCCCAACCAATAAACGACCTGTTACGCCGCGCTAACTCCAGCAACAGATCGCCGTTCCCACAACCGACATCGACTGTGTAGTTAAATTCCAACGCGCTGATCACGTCCGGAAGAATTCCCTGTGCCACGCTACCGACCGATTCGAAAGCACGCGCATAACGAACTCGATCAACCGATGCCGGAGCAATCGCGGGGTCACGCAGGATCTTCGCGAGTTGATTCGCAGTACCGCCATACGCGCCGGTATACAGATCGATCAGAAAACGCGAGTTGTTTCCTGTAACGACAAACCGTTGGCGAGCCGTTCGACGCAAGAGCGCGGTTCTGAGCGCGACATATTCGAGGACGCCGGCGAGCAGCGTTGCGTTGAGCCCGTGCTTCGCAGCCAGTTGTTTGGCGCTGAAGGGTTTTGTCGATCCGAACACATTCAAGTCATTCAACACGGCGACGGCACGCGAAAGCTGGTAGGCTTCAACCAGGTCAAACACGCTCCACTTCGGATTCGTCATTTACTCGGGATGCAGCGCGGGCATGAGGATACCCGCATCGATGAAAGGTGCGAAATAAGAACTCGATAAACCGTCGACGCCGCTGACTTCAGCCACAAAGTCAGTGACTTCACGGCAACTGCGAGGCTGCTCAAACAAACTCAGCAGCGCTTGCAGATCGGGATCGATGCGGTAGGCAATCGCTGAACCCGTAAACACGTAAGTCACACGATCTGTAAGTTCAGACTCAGCAAACAAACCAGCGCCGGTTGAGTCGTGACTGATTCTTTCGATCAGCGCTTCGCAATCGTGCATGTTAGTCAACAGACGCATGTTTGCATCGAGTTGATACTGTCGATCCGGATCAAATTCGGCAGGTGCGATCTCGCTATTCACATCTTTTGGCAAGCGCAAAGCGTAGCGAGTGAGCGACGTCAGATGATGATGTGGTCCAAATCTCGAGCTGATAAATTCCTCGACAAAGTCAGTATCAGGCAGAGCGTTACGGCCTCGGGCTTCGGCCCAATCACGCATCGCGAAAACAAGGCGACTGAGTTTCTGCTCAAAAGCACGCAACAGGTATTTAAAAACGATTGGACCAAGGCGACGAAGCGAATCCACCGCCTCGACCGCAAATTTGTACTGCGAACGCGGCAACGCTGCCGGGTAGTAGTAATACGTCGAGAATATGTCTCGGTGATCGAGTACGAGCTGCGTATCTTGAGGTGCGACGTGGAATGCATTGTAAGGTCCGGCGTAGCCATCGTATTCCATCTTATCGTGATGTTCGGCAAACATCGGCGTGCCCGGCTCCGGCGCAAGCATGTGTAGTTGAGTAATACAGGACGGCCCAATACAACGACCCAGCAGATCGAGTGTCTGCGCCAGATCAATCTCGAGCTCTTCGTGATAGCCGGTAATGAATGATGCTGTGCTCTGAATGCCGAGCTGTTCGGTTACGGCAAGAGTCGGCTCCACCAGATCGACGTCGAGTCGTTTGCGCACAATCTCCTGCATTCGACGCGACCCGGTCTCAACGCCGAAGTACATTCCAACACAACCCGCTTCGGCCATTTTGTGCAGCAGTTCGTTGTCGACACAGTCGACTCGCGCTGACACGTGCCAGCGATACTTCCGATCCTTAACGGCCTCGCAGAACTCCAGGATCTTGCGTTTGTTGACGGTGAAGAGATCGTGGTCGAGCTTAAAATCAACATAGCCGTATTTCTCGTGTAGTGTGTCGAGTTCATGGACCAGTCGCCCAGCCGATTTTAAACGGAAGCTTCTTTGAAAGAAGCTGGCCGTCGAACAGAAAGTACACATGAACGGACAACCACGTCCGGCTTCGACGCGCAAGAGATCCAGGTCAAGCTCTGCCACGGGATAATGGTCGTAGTTCAACAAAGGAAGCGTATCGAGGTTTTCGACTTTGGGTGCGCCCGGATTGAACTTCAGCTCGGATGCATTAGCACGCCAGCTCACGCCGGGAATCGCTGCAAAGTCGCGGCTCTCGAGATTAGCGAGCACGTCAGGAAAGATCTCGTCAGCTTCGTATCTAACGACGACGTCGAACTGGGTGAATCGTTCGAGGATCTCACGGTGTAACATCGTCGCGTGTGGTCCACCGAGCAGAACCGGAAGCTCCGGCTCCTGCCGCTTGAGCCGCGCTGCGACATTCAATGCAAACAAGAAGCTGCAACCCAGCGAAGTGAAACCCACCGCGTCCGGTCGTTGCGACAGCAGGCTTTGCGCGGCGCGATCGTAGACAGTCTCGTCGTAACTGAGCGCGCCCGATCTGATCAAGCGCTTGGGATCGTAGATTTGGATCACGTGCCCGTCACGTTCGGCCACGGCGGCGAGTGACAACAAGCCGAGGTGTGGATGAACGTCGAGCAACTCGAGCGAATGCTCCTCAGGCATTACCAGATTGTCGACAAGGGTAAGTCTCACTCTATTTGTTAACCGCAGATTTACGCGAATGAACGCGGATCACTCCCACGCGCGCAAGTTCTCCTAACGCATCCATCAGTTTTTTAGAAATTCTCGGTTTGCCACCCAGGAGACGATTGAAATCGGCTAGCGACCTTTTGCCATCGACCAGTGAAAGCAAGCGATAGCCGAGCTCGTTCAGCTCGAGGATACAGATCTCACCCGTGTCGCCGGGATTCCAATAACAGAGGTGGACCACACGCCGCTGCACTCTACTGGGATCGAAAGATTTCCGGCGCAACAGTTTTCCGAGCACACGCGGATCACACGTCATTTGGTGCAGGATGACCTCACCCGCTATGTGCGGCACACGAACTCTCCTCGGTGATGGCGTGCGCTTGCACAGTTGGGCCAATGCAGCTTCGTGCCGGATGAGATCCCACAGCAATGAATGTTCAGTCTTGTCAAAATCGAGCCAGTCTCTGAGGAAATCAACCAGCTCAACGATGCGCCCTCCAGCAGTCGGAGCATACCGAATTCCGGCTCGAGCTTTGTGAGAGGCGTAAGAGCCGAAGACTTCAATCTCGAGGCCGTTAAGACTGAGAAAACGAAACGTGAGCGGGAGATCGAATCTCAATCCGTTGTGCTTGACCTTCGCGGACAATCCAGCAAACTTCCAGATCGCATCGAGATCAAACATCGCAGGATCGACGCCGTAAGCGCGCAGCGACTCCGGCTCCTGCTTCCAGCGCGCAAGCAGCTCCGGATTCTCCAACCCGGCAGCAACAATCGCGTGGACACGGCTTGCGATCATCAATTCCTCACGATTTCGCGAACACGGTCGAGGTGCTTGACCAGCGTGGACTCCGGAAACTGCGGCGACCAGTTATACTCCAGCGTCACTGCCTTAGGACGCACTCGCGCCATCACACGCTCGAATAAATCAAACACGAGAGGCGGCGCCGGTTCAGCGTGGTCGTCCCACGCGACTCCCGATTGCACGTTCAGTCCGGAGATGTGAACTTCAACCACCTTCTCGAGCGGCAATCGATCGATCTCGCTCATCGGATCTTTCTTTGTGTTGAGCATCGAGATCAAAAAGTGAGTGAGATCGAGCAATAGTCCAACCTGGCAACGTTCAACTACCGCGCTGACAAAATCGACCATCGACAGCGAACTTCCAGGCACGTCGAAATACTGCGGCGAGTTTTCGAGAATCAGCGGCACGTTGAAGTGCTTCTGAAGCGAGGCCAGATTCGTGGCAACGCGCTCCACTGTCTCTTCACTCATTTGCGGGCAGACGGTGTAGGTCAAAGAGGTTGGCTGTGTGCGATCGTCTTCGATTGGCTCGGCTGTGATAAAGGCGAGATGCTCACCGATCCACGGCGTTTTGGTTCGCTCCGCTTGACGTTCGATGGCCTTCAGTATCCCGTCGCCGGGAGGCACGAAGCCGGCCACCGACATGCTGGCGCAGTGCAGGATTACGGGCACAGTTTCCTGAATCGAGCCGGATTCAGGCGAGTGTCGGAGTTGTTCGAACGGGATTTCGACGTAGTCGATTAAGCCCGGCTTGGCCGACACAAACTCCGGCACGATTGGACCAAACGCCAATCCAACCGCAACTGCACCACAGTTGGCGGTGACGTATTTCATTGAAAATCGTGTTTTCGTCTAGTCGTATTTGTACGGATCTCCCACACGAGCGCGACTCAGATCCGCTTTGCTCACTGTGACCGTCAAGGTACCTTTGGCGAGACAACGCTTGATCGCTTCAACTTGCTCTGCATCGACGGGAAACTTGAGCGTAGCTCTGCCAGTGGCGGCAGCCTTCTTCGTACCCTTCTTTGCCGCTTTCTTTGAGGTCTTTTTAGAGGTTGGCATTATTTTTCTCCTAAAGAACGGGAAAAAGTTTGAGCGCGCACATTGGACTGCGAATATATGCCCATGTCAAGACTTTAAATCAATTAACTCACGCGCTGGTCCGATCAATTTGCCGCCACTCATCGACGTAGCCTCTGGCTTTCGAATCGACATCAGCGGATCGTTCCCCGGCAACAGGACAATATCGATCCTCCAGTCGACTTCCTGATCGAAAGTGAGCACAAGATCGAAGCGTCGCAGCAGAAAAGCAAGTGAGGTTTTCATCATCTGCGTCGCCAGCGAACGACCGGCGCAGTAGTGCGCCCCGCCGCCAAAAGGAAAGTAGACAAAAGGCGAAGGCTTTGGTCCGTGCCAGCGCTCCGGCATGAATTCACGGGGACGCGGAAACCGCTCCGGCTCCCGGTGAGCGAGAAAAGGTGAGAGCAGTAACTCGCAGGACTCCGGAATCGGAAACGAATTCAGCGTGGTGGCATGCGTGGTCAAACGTGTCATCAGTGCGTTGGGAGTTAACAGCCTGAGCGTCTCGTTGATCGTGCCATCGAGCAGCTTCTGTTCGTGATCTTCACGCAAACGTCGGCGCAGTGCAGGCAGTTGCGACAGAATCAACAGGGCCCACGTCAACGTAACCGCTGTTGGTTCAAGACTCGACATGAACAACACGTTGCAGTGAGCGACGATCTCATCATCTGAGAATGTTTCGATTGACGTAATTGTACGCAGCAGGCCGTCGACGTGGTTTGTTTTCTGTCGCCGAGACCAATCGATATATCGCCGCAAGGACTCATCCAACGATGTTCCGAGTCCAACCAGCTTGACGCGCGTAGTCTTGCCCGGGTGTTTAAAAGTCGACGCGACCGCGCGACGAGCATGAAAATACTGCGCTGCGAGTTCAGCGAGTTGCGCGCTCTCTTCATATTGCTCGCCGAAGAGCAAGCGCGTCGAAAGTCCGAGCGTTAGTCGCCGCATCTCGGCGAGCAGCGGGATCTGCTGGTCGTACTGCCACTCCTGCACAAACTTCTCGAGACCGGCTTGCACAATTTGCCGGCGTCCTTCATTGCCGCGCTCGCTCAAGACGTTCATGAGCAGACGTTGATGTTGATCGTGCTGTTCGCCTCGCATGCTGTGCAGGCCGCGATTGAGGTTGATTAGATTTTGCGGCAACGAGAGGTGTTGCGCTGCGGAGATGGGCTGGCTGAACACGTCAGCGTCCGTTAAGACTGACTGGTAATTCACCGGGCCAAACACCGCCACCACTCCAGCGCAATCGTCAGCGCGTGAGAAGAGCGCTTTATCTTCGCGGATTACAAAGACGTCGCCCAGCGATGCACGCGCTCTGGCTAAAAAGCTGAACGGGTCATCGAATAGTTCGCTAGTCTCTTCCGCGCGAGGTATCGAAGCGTGAATTCGACTCATCAGGATAACGTCGCGACCAGGATATTACAGGAACCAGGTTTAGCCACAAAAAGGCACCAAAAGCCGGCTCAGCGGCATCAACCGTGAACGCGCCTCGCGCAGTCCCACTCGCCCCTGCATCTGACCGCTTCGTCACAAACCTTGAACTTTCATTTGTTGACTCCGTATTAGACTGTCTTCGGAATTGTGTCCCCAAAAATCGAAGCGTAATTTGGCTGCACCTCAACCAAGGAGACTGTCATGACCCTTCACCCATTCGTCCACAATGAATCATCCCATTCAAAATTCAGTATCTGGAAAAACCTGGCGGGAGTGTTTGCTCTTCTGGTTCTTCTTTCTTCTTCAACTTTAGCGCAGGTGCCTCCGGGCGTTACCGCTTTGAAAATCAACTCCGCCGTACTTGGAGAAGAGAGAACAATCCTGGTGCGAGTACCGGCTGGTTATGAAACGAACAAGCTCCGCTATCCTGTGCTTTACATGACCGATGGGAATGCTCACATAAGTCACACAAGTAGCACGGTCGAGTTTTTGGCGCGAAATGGGCGTATGTCCGAGATGATCGTGGTCGGAATAACAAATACAGACCGTACGCGCGATCTGAGTCCCACACATGTAACGACAACAGTCGCCGGCGGTAACACCGCGCTTCAGTTTCCAACAAGCGGCGGCGGCGATAAGTTTCTGAAATTCATTGAAACGGAACTGATCCCCGAGATCGAAAAGCGTTACCGCGTGGACCCGTATCGAATCCTTGCCGGACATTCGTTGGGCGGTCTGTTCGCGATTCACGCCATGATCTCGCGGCCCGAGTTGTTTAATTCCTACGTTGCGGTCAGTCCAGCGTTGCAGTGGGACAACCAGGTTGTAGTCAAGCGCGCCGAAGATTTCTTTAAGTCCCGAAAAGAATGGCAGGCCACGTTATTCTTGTCTCTCGGGCATGAGCCGGGACCGATTGAAGATGGGTTCTACCAGCTAAAACAAGTACTCGAAAAAAACGCGCCGAAGGGTTTCGAATGGGAAGCTCGGGTGCTGGATGATGAGGACCACGGATCAGTCGTTCTGCACAGCCACTATCTTGCGATGCGCAAAGTCTTCACTGGCTGGCAAATACCCAGAGATCCCGACACCGGTCAAGTAGTCGGAGACTTCAAGAGCGTTGAAGAACACTATCAGAAGCTCTCACAAAAGTTCAGGCATACCATTCCGGTACCCGAAAACCTCATCAATCAGATGGGATATCAATCGATGTTTGCAGGACGTTCTGATGAGGCAATCATGATCTTCAAGACCAACGTCGAGCGTTATCCAGACTCAGCGAATGTCTATGACAGCCTGGCCGAAGCATATGAAAGGAGTGGGCGGCTTGAGTTAGCGGCGCCACTTTATGAAAAAGCGCACACGTTGGGGCAGCAAAACAAGGATCCGAATCTCGCAGTCTATAAAGCGAACTTCGACAGAGCCAGCGAGAAGTTGAAGCAGGCTGCAACACCCAAGAAAAACCAGTAAGGGTCCGTTCGTCTCAGAATTAATACCGTTCGCGTATTGTTTATTGCCATTCGAGCACTTTACTGCTTAGCATCCGCCGTCAAAAAGGAGGCCCCTATGAAACTCAGAATTCTGTTGATCCTCTGTTCCCTGTTCGTGCCGGCTGCATCGACGTTTGCCCAGGCAACGCCGGAAAAGGCCCCCGACGTCTCCACTGAATTGCGCAACGGCTTCAACGAAGTCAACGAATGGGTGGTGAAAGCCGCGGATATGGTTCCGGCAGACAAGTACAACTATAAGCCGATAGATACGGTCCGCACCTTCGGCCAGTTGATCGCCCACATCACTGATTCTTACAACTACTTCTGCGCGCACGGGGTCGGCAACAAAGTCCAATACACCGACGCAGTCGAGAAGGCCGGCACCGACAAAGACACACTGCTTCCGAAACTGAAAGAGGCTGTCGGAAAATGTAACGCTGCGTACAGCTCGAGCAACGCGCAGTTTCGACCGCTCTTCTCGAACGTGGGCCACACGAATCTGCACTACGGCAACATCATCACGTACCTGCGAATGATGGGTTTAAAACCGCCGTCAAGTTAATATCCTTGACATGCGGATTGCGGTTTTTGGGACCGGTGGTGTGGGCGGGTTCTTTGGGGGCCGGCTCGCACACGCCGGTGAAGACGTTACCTTCATCGCGCGAGGCGAGCACTTACGCGCGATCAAGACGAGTGGACTGAAGGTTGAATCTCCGTCGGGAGACTTCGTCGTTTCTCCGGCTAAGGCAACGGATGACGTTAAAGAAGCCGGCGAAGTCGAACTGGTGATCGTTGGTGTTAAGGCGTGGCAAGTGCCCGAAGCTGCGCACGCTATGAAACCCCTCGTGGCCGCGGGCACAACCGTGTTGCCTCTGCAGAATGGCGTCGACGCCGTGTCGCAACTCGTTGCTGAGCTGGGTGCTGACAAAGTCATCGGCGGACTTTGCAGGATTGTTAGTTTCGTCGTCGAGCCCGGGCGGATTCGACATGCTGGTCTCACACCGTCAATTATCATTGGAGAACTCGACAACCGACGAACTCCTCGCATCGACGCGATCGAGCAAGTATTCAAGGGTGCCGGTGTGGAAATAAGTGTGGCCTCAGACATTCAAGTCGCGCTCTGGACGAAGTTTCTCTTCATCGCATCCTTTAGCGGTATTGGCGCAGTCGCGAACGCGCCAGCCGGAGTCGTTCGCTCGGATCCGAAATGGCGCAGCCAACTGCTGAAGGCAATGGAGGAGATTTACACGTTGGCCCACGCGCGTGGAATTAAGTTGCCGCCGGATTCAGTGGACAAGGTGATGGCCAATGTCGACGGCTTGCCTGAAGACGCAACGAGCTCCATGCAACGTGACATTGCCGCGAGGAAGCCTTCGGAACTCGAGTCACAGAATGGCGCAGTCGTACGCATGGCGCACGAAGCCGGTGTTGATGTTCCGATCCACACGCATATCTACAAAACCTTAAAAACCGCCACTTTGTGAACCCTTTTGTGCTTTTTTGTGGCTTTACTTCGTTCGCTTCAGAATCCATTCCGAAATCGTATTCAGCACTTCCGGCGACATCGTTTCCTCAATCGTGCCGTATTCAGAAAGCGCGCCGGTCTGACTTGTCTGAAACAGGTGATTGAGCTTCGGAAAAGACTTTGTCGTGACGTCTTTGTTGTTACCCGCTTTGAGCGCAGCCGCGATCAGATCCAAATTCTCTTTCCAGGGGACCTGGAGATCTTGTTCGCCGTTCAGCGCCAACACCGGAACCGTAACTTTCTTCAGCACAGGTGTCGGGTCGAACATTATGAAATAGCGAAACCACGCCGTCTGGTACATCGGGCTCAACGCTTTGATAGTAGACTCGATAGGCACAAACGCTTTTCGCTGGCTCTCGTTCAAACCAGCGACGAATCGAGTCACGTCTTCGTTGACGAGTTCTCCAATTCGCTTGCCGTCTTCCTGGGCCTTTACGATCGCATGAATCCTCTTTTGCAAGGCGTTCGCTTGGGTAATAACCTCCGGATCCGTTCCCATCGCCTTTTGAATCAACTCGGTCTGCGAATAGATAATGTCTTCGCCGCGCTGTCCGGCGCCGGCAAGCAGAACGATAAACGCAACATCAGTTGAGCGAGCGGCCGCTATCGGTGCGATCATTCCACCTTCGCTGTGTCCGATCAGGCCGATTTTCTTCGGGTTTATTTCTTTGCGAGTCTTCAGGAATTGGACTCCGGCAAGAACGTCACCGGCGTAATTCTCGCTGGTCGCCGTGGGACTCCCCGGCTCTGATCCGCCTACACCCCTGTCGTCCACTCGCAGAACGGCGATGCCATTTCGGGTGAGATGATCGGCCAGCACGAGGAAAGGACGGTGGCCTGCGATGGTCTCGTTTCGATCCTGCGCACCGCTTCCCGTAATCAGTACCACAGCAGGATGGCTACCACCGCCGCGCGGTAACGTCAGCGTACCGGCAAGTTTAATGTTGTCCTTCTCATTCCTGTAGCTGACTTCTTCTTCATCGTACGGGTAAGGTTTCTTCGGATCTTGCGGCCGGTTGATCGTCGGCAGATCGGTGACGCGCTTTAGTACCAGCGGCAGCGATGCCGGTCCCTGGTACAAAACTCCGTTCATCTCGTCGCCTTGATCGTTGAGTTTGCCTTCGTACCTGAATCCATATTTCTTCGCTTCAAACTTGACCACGCGATCTTCGACGGTCACAGTATCTACATCCAAATCAGTTGCGCCCTGATCGATGCTGTCAAACTTCGCCTGAAAACCGGTCGCTGTTTTTGAGACTTTGAATACGACACGCAGTTTAATACCGCCCGCCTCGACGGCGCCGCTCCAGTTGCCTTCGATGCTGCTGGTCGCAACCTGCGCGAACACGAACGTCGCAAACAGAACGATCAATAATGCTGACAGAATTAATTGTTGTTTCATAGGTCCGCCTTGCCTTAGAGTTTGAAATTACGGTTGGACACGGTCAGTACCGTAGCGCGGTACTGACAGTACTGACAAGCAGTACACAAAAAGCACAAATCGCACTCCATCGACAAGAAAGGGCGTTACCGATGTTACTCGCAGAGTTTATTCAGGACGTACGCTACGGCAAGCGACTTTTGCTCAAGAATCCCACCGTCACTCTGATAGCGATCCTGACGCTGGCCCTCGGAATTGGCGCCAACACCGCCATCTTCAGCGTCGTCAATGCCTTTCTTCTACGACCACTGCCGTACGGCGAGCCTGACCGCCTGGTGATGGTCGATTCACAGGAGCGCGGTCAATCGGCCGGAGTGTCGTTTGCCGACTATGAAGATTGGCGCCGCCAAAATAATGTTTTCAGCGACCTCGCGTTTTTCAATCTGCGTTGGAATGCGAATCTCGAGTTTCCGAACGAAACCGAAACGCTCAATCTCACTTTCGGCACCGCGAATCTGTTTTCAACTCTGCAAGTAACACCGTTTATCGGGCATGGTCCAAACGCGGGAGATTCTGACACCATCCTTTTGAGTCATGGCTTGTGGCAAAGACGATTCGGCAGCGACCCGTCAATCATCGGACGGCAGCTGCGAATTGATGGGCACAGCTTAACCGTTGTCGGAGTGATGCCGCCCGGTTTTCGTTTTCCGTTTCAGAGCGACTTGTGGTGGCTGAACGATCGTTACTTCGATCGTCAGACTCGCAGCTGGCGGATAGATCAAGCGATAGGCCGTCTTAAGTCAGGCGTCTCAGTGGAACAGGCGCACGCGGAAATGAAAGAAATCGCCGCTCGCCTGGCGCAAGCCTATCCGGATACGAACGCCGAAATCACGGCAACTGTTGTCCCGTTGCGCGATTTTTGGTTTGGCAAATTACGCCGCTCGTTTTGGCTGCTGTTGGGCGCCTGCGGATTTGTGTTGTTGATTGCCTGTACGAACGTCGCGAACTTGCTGATGACGCAGGCGACTGTTCGCGAGCGTGAGTTGGCGCTGCGCGCGGCGCTCGGAGCGAGTCGAGGACGGCTGATCCGGCAATCAGTCTCGGAAGCATTGCTCCTTGTTTCGATCGCGTGCGTGTGCGGCATCGTCTTCGGTGCGTTGAGTCTACGAATTCTGGTTGCACTGCTGCCGCAGGAGCTCTTGCCTTTCTTTGTGAAGATCGAACTCGACAACCGTGTGCTGATATTTACGTTATTGGTCTCAGTTCTGACTGCGCTCGTTGTCGGTCTGATACCCGCGTTACGAACGGCGTCAGTGGATCTGGACCAGTCGCTCAAGGAAGGTGGCAAGTCCGGCACAGGTGCAGGCATGCAACGCGTTCGAGGTCTGTTAGTGGTGACGGAAATCGCGCTCGCGGTCGTGTTGCTTGCAGGCGCGGGATTGATGCTGCGAAGTTTTACTCGACTCCAGAATACGTCGCCTGGTTTCACGGCGGAGAACGTGCTCCATCTCGAAATCAACCCAACCTATTACCGGAAGGAAGATTACCGCGTCGAGTTTATGTCGCGGCGTTATCAGCAATTGCTGCAACAGGTCGCAACTGTGCCGGGCGTAGTTGCTGTCGCTGCTAACAGCGATTTGCCGTTCGTTGGTCAAAAGCCGTGGTATCGAGGCGTGTTTTCGATCCAGGGCCAGTCGGTCGAGGAGCAAAAGCAGAATCCGCTGGTCAATTATCAGGCCGTCTCACCGGACTATTTTCGTGTAATGCAGATTCCGTTACTTCGCGGCCGCGTGTTTACTGACCGCGACAACGTGAGGCCCGGCGGACATCGCGACGTCGCGATCATTAACAGGCGACTGGCCGAGCGGATGTGGCCCAACGACGATCCATTAGGTAAACGGATTAACTGCGACGACAGTGGCGTCGGTTGTGCAGAAATCATCGGTATCGTCGGTGATGTCAAGCACAACAGTCTCGTCGACGACGTCGGTTACGATCTCTACACCGCCTGTTATCAGAGCTACACCAAGCAAACTCACTTTGTAGCACGCACGCAAGGCGATCCGATGACGCTCGCGAACGACATCCAGCGAGCAATCTGGCAGGTCTCTCCCGACACCGGCATCTTCAACGTTATGCCTCTGACGCGCTTGTCGGCGAACACGATCTGGCAATCACGCGTTTGGGGACTCCTGTTGGGAGTCTTCTCGGGCATCGCACTGGTGCTCGCAACCGCCGGTATCTACGGAGTGATGGCTTATTTCGTGACTCAGCGCACGCGCGAGATTGGTGTGCGTATCGCGCTTGGCGCGCAGTGGCGCGACGTGATGAAGCTGATCTTCACAAATGGAATGTTGCTCGTCATTGTAGGTTTGACAATCGGACTCGCAGGCGCGTTGGCGTTGACACGACTGATGACGACGTTGCTGTTCGAAGTCTCTCCGACTGATCCGATCACATTCTTCGCCGTCGCACTCTGCGTGATCGTCGCCACACTGCTCGCGTGCTACATCCCTGCAAGACGCGCAGCGAAAGTCGATCCGCTCGTCGCGCTGCGGTACGAGTAACCGGAAAAAACTTAAAAAGTGTATGATGCGGCGAAATGCAATTCCCGGAACGCTTCAACATGGCCGATTACTTCCTCTACCACAACCTGGAGGAAGGACGCGCAGACAAGGTCTGCTTGTATTTCAAGGAACAGAAGTGGACGTACGGCGAGACGGCGCGGATGTCGAATCGCGCGGGCAATGCGCTTCGCGAGCTCGGTGCGAACATCGAAGATCGCGTGCTGATCGTTTTGCCTGACTGTCCCGAGTTTGTGTGGACGTGGTTTGGCGCGGCGCGTATCGGCGCGGTGATCACGATGGTCAATCCGCTATTACCGGTTGACGATTACAAGTACTACCTCGACTACACGCGCGCACGCGTGGCTGTCGTTCATCAATCACTCGTCGAGACTTTTGCGAAGGCTGTCGAGGGTGCGCGTTACCTGCGAGGTGTGCTTGTCGTTGGCGACAACTCACACCGCGACTCATCGCAGATCGCATGGAAGTCGTTTAATGATCTCGTCGGCTCCGCTCCGGATGAGTGCGTTGCGGCTGATACTCATCGAGACGATCTCGCGATCTGGCTTTTCACTTCGGGATCGACGGGCCATCCGAAGGGGGCTGTTCATTTCCAACACGATCTGCCTTACAACACCGAAGTATTTGCCAAACGCACAATGGGTGTTTCTGAAAACGATCTGACGGTTTCAGTACCTAAGCTTTTCTTCGGTTACGCCACGGGAACGAATCTGCTGTTTCCATTCGCAGTCGGCGGTGCAACCGCACTCTTCGAGGAACGATCGACGCCCGAAAAAGTGTTCGAGATGATCGAACGTTATCGTCCGACGATCCTCACCACGGTTCCGACGATGATCAATTCGATGCTCAGTGTCGAAGGCGCTGCCGGGAAGGACCTCTCGTGCCTGCGATTCTGCTACTCCGCGGGCGAGGCGTTGCCGGTTGAACTCTATAACCGCTGGAAAGAGACGTTTGGGGCGGAGATTTGTGACGGCATCGGATCGGCAGAGATGTTTCATATCTACATCAGCAACCGCCCGGGCGACGTAAAGCCAGGAAGCCTCGGGCGCATCGTCGAAGGGTATGAGGCGAAGATTACCGATGAGGCGGGTAACGAGGTGCCGCCGGGTACGATGGGAACACTCGCCGTCAAAGGAGATTCAGCCGCGCTCTGTTACTGGCACGCGCATGAGAAGTCGAAAGCGACGTTTGCCGGCGACTGGTTTACATGTGGAGACCAGGTTCACGTCGATGCCGACGGCTATTTCTGGTACCACGGTCGTAGTGACGACATGCTGAAGGTGTCAGGCGTTTATGTTGCGCCGGCAGAGATTGAGAATTGTCTGTTGCAACATGAAGCTGTTTTGGAGTGTGCCGTGGTGGGCCACGATCCGGGTGACGGTCTGATCAAGCCGAAGGCGTTCATTGTGCTGCGTGAGTCGCATGCGGCCGGAGATGAGCTGACGAGTGCGTTGAAGGAATTCGTGAAGGGTCGACTCGCGCTGTACAAGTATCCACGTTGGATCGAGTACGTTGATTCTTTACCGAAGAACGATCGCGGCAAGATCGATCGGAAGAGTTTGAAACAGCAGCCACAAAAAGGCACATAACGGAATCACAAAATGGGATAAATTTTTTCGTGCCTTTTTGTGGCTACGGATTAGCTCCGACCGCTTTGCGGATCTCGTTCAGGAGAGGGCGCGCGATTGACCGCGCTCTTTCGGCGCCTTGCAGTAAGAGCTGGTTGACGTACGGTCGATTACGCATCAGCTCGTCGTACCTCACGCGCGCTTCAGCAAACGTGCCTTCCAACAACTCAAACAACTGCTGCTTCATCTCGGCGTAACTCTTTCCGCCACGTTCATACTCGCCCCGGACGGTGCTTATCGCGTCCGGCGATGCGAAGTGACGGTAGATCGCAAAGATGTTGTCCTTTTCAGGATCCTTCGGATCGGCAGGTTGTTTCGAGTCAGTGACGATGCGCATCACACGTTTGCGCAGCTCGTTCGGTGGCAGGAAGATCGGAATCGTGTTTCCGTAGTTCTTGCTCATCTTACGACCGTCCAAACCAGGAACGGTCATCACGTCTTCACGAATGAGTGGCTCGGGAAGGTTCAAAAGCTTCTTCCCATAGTCTTTGTTGACGGCGAGAGCGATGTCGCGTGCGATTTCCACGTGTTGTTTCTGGTCGAGGCCGACCGGCACAACATCGCTGCCAAACATAAGAATGTCGGCCGCCATCAAGACCGGGTAATTGAACACACCAGCGTTGATACCATCGTCAGGGGTGCGACCAGCCTCGACGTTCTTGTCGACAAGATTCTTGTAAGCGTGGGCACGGTTGAGCAGACCTTTAGACGTCGAACAGGCGAGAACCCAGTTCAGTTCAAACAGCTCAGGAATATCTGACTGGCGAAAGAAGATCACTTCTTCCGGATTCAAGCCAAGGGCCAGCCACGTACACGCGACTTCGTACGACAGGCGCTGCACTTCCGTGCCGCTCTTGACAGTCGTCAGCGCGTGGTAATCGGCAATGAAATAGTAGGCTTTGTACTCGCGCGCCAGTTCGATGGCGGGTTTGATCGCGCCCAGGAAGTTGCCGATGTGTGGCGTGCCTGTTGGTTTTATTCCGGTTAACGAAACTTTCTTCATCGAAGCTACTATAGTAATCCGACTCTTCTTCGTGCAACCTTGTGTACTTCGGTTCACTCGTGTCTGAGTGCGACGTTCGGATCGACTTTCGTCGCTTTGTAAGCAGGAATGAAACACGCAAACATTGCGACGGCGATGAGCAGCACAGGAAGCACAAGATATACAGACGCATCGGTTCCACTGTTTCCGAACATCAGCGACGCGATCAGACGCCCACCGGCCATCGCGGCGGCTAACCCAATCACAACGCCTACGCCGACGATGAACAGACCTTCGTTCATGATCAGCTTGAGAATGTCGCGCCGCTGTGCTCCGAGAGCGAGCCTGATTCCTATCTCGCGCGTTCGCCGGCTCGTCGAGTAGTTGATTACCGAAAACACTCCCAGCAGCGCGAGCACCATTGCCAACGCGCCGAAGAGTCCCGTGAGGATTGACGCAAAGCGCAGCATGAGCAGTGATTCGTCAATGAAGTCAACGAGAGTTCTCACCTCGCGCAGCGTCACCTTTTGCCCTAACGAGTCAACCGCGTTGCGGATCGGCAGCAACATCGCCCTCGGGTCGCCCGTGGTTCGAACATGCAGCGCCATTCCGGGTGACGGATTCTGTGCCATCGACAGATAAAAGAACGCAGAAGGTGTCGTCTGATAGATGTAAGGCACCGCATCCTTCACCACGCCAACAACCTCGAGTGGACCTTGTTCGCTACCTCCGAGCCTGATTTTCTTTCCCAGCGGGTTCTGGTTGGGCCAATACTGGCGCGCCATCGTTTCGTTGACGACCGCCACGCGCAGCGAACCATCATTGTCGCGATCCGTGAATTCACGTCCGCTGGTCAGAGTCATGCCCATGGTCCTGAAGTAGTCAGGCGCAACAACACCAAATAACACAGCCATGCTTTCGCCGGCCTTCGGAGTGTAGTTCTCGACACCGATGGTCGTCCTGCGCCGGCCGCCGCCGGAAGGGATCATGTCGGCAAAACTCGCCGCCTCTACTCCCGGCAGCGCTCTCACACGCTCGAGCACTTGTTGATAAAACGCAACCTGCTTCGGCGTGTCGCGAGTCTCCAAAGACTCAGGCCGAGCGGTCAGGACGTTGTTGATGTTGTAACCGAGATCGACTGCTTGCGCTTTCTGCAAGCTCCTGATGAACAAACCAGCCACGATCAGAAGTAGCAGCGAAAACGCGATCTGTGTGACGACAAAGAGGTTTCTGAAACTCAGTTTTCGAACTTTGTATCGTACGCTCATTGAGTCGTGCTGCATGGCGAGCGACAGATCGCTCCGACTGCCCTGGAGCGCGGGCACTAACCCGAATATCAAACCGGTGATCATCCCGACGCCGAGTGTCAGGAGAATCACACGCTGGTTGATACTGATGTCAATAGGCAGCGCGTGCGCTGAAGGCGGCAAGAAAGTCGCGACGATAACGCGGATGCAGATCGGCGCGATAAGAATTCCGAGGACGCTTCCGAACAACGATAGCTGGAGGCTTTCAGTTAGTAATTGCCGGATGAGACGCTTTCGACTCGCGCCAAGCGCCGTGCGAACCGCCATCTCTCTTTGTCGCGCAGCCGCGCGCGCCAGCAGTATGTTCGATACGTTGCTGCAAGCGATTAGCAGCACGAGTGCGACCACGACCACAAACAATCCAGCGAGCGTCGTCAGGGTACCTCTGACTTCCGGCCGAACGCGCGCGTAGTTCTCGGCGACGACGGTGATCCTGCGTGCCGCCTTGTTCTGATCTTTCCAATTGTCTGGATACGCTTCGGAGAGTTGCCGCGAGAGCATCGCGAGACTCGCTTCTGCGCCGCGAGCATCTACACCGTGTTTGAGTCGTCCGATGATCGAAAACTGGCGCAGACCGCGGTTGGTAGTCAATGCCTGTTCGAAGCCAAGCAGCGAATACAAGTGGAATGGGACAAAGATTTCCGGCGCGCGACCAAGATCGGTTCCGGAAAAACTTTCAGGAGTGATACCGATTACGGTAAAGCTGTTGCTTCCGAGGAAAACGGGTTTGCCAACCATCGAAGGATCCGCTCCGAATTGTCTCTGCCACAGGCCATGGCTGATGACGACTACTGGATTCGCGCCCGGCCGATCGTCTTGAGGTTGAATGAGACGTCCATGCGCAGCCTTCAGACCCAGTAGATCGAAATAGTTTCCGTCGATCATTAATCCAGAGGCGAGGTCTGCCTGATTGTCGTGTCGCAGCGTTGTAGATGTCTCACTGAAGATCGCCAGGTTTTCGAACACGTCGCTTTTGTTGCGGAAGTCAACGAAATCAGGATACGAAGATCCGCCATATTGCGGCCCTGAGAAATCGCTCGTGTAGACAGAAACGAGTCGCGCAGAATTCGGCACGGGTATGGGCCGGAAGAGCACGGCGTCGACGATGCTGAAGACGGCGCTGTTGGCTCCGATGCCGAGTGCCAGCGAGAGGGAGATGGCAATTGTGAGCAGCGGTCGTTTCAGCAGTTGCCGAAAACCGAATTTGAGATCCTGGGTGAAGGTTCCCATCATTGTCTCCTATTTGTTTGGGTGAGAGTTCCACAGTTCAACCGTCAGGCTGCTGCTTTTTCTCGGACAAGCTAAAGCTCGAACTCTGAACAACTGCGCGGATTGTTTCGCACCTCGGGCGCCGAACGCAACGATTTTTCGTTTTCCATTTCGCGGTTTTCGTTTACTATGGTGGTCCCACACCCCCGTAACGATTCAAACCGCAAACGCAGAGAGGAGAAATTGTGATGCGTAGACCAATGTTTCT
Source organism: Pyrinomonadaceae bacterium (assembly GCA_044867025.1). Classification (GTDB taxonomy): domain Bacteria; phylum Acidobacteriota; class Blastocatellia; order Pyrinomonadales; family Pyrinomonadaceae; genus PSRF01. The sequence continues at coordinate 20,867 of JBIOUJ010000230.1, forward strand.
GCTGAGTCTTCTAATATTTGCTGCACTCTTCGGTGGGCTCTCTGCAAAGCCGGCGCCGGTTGCGACTGCTGCTTTCGCCAACGTATCGATTTACGGAGCATGGCATTGCGGAAATGAGTTTTGTTCGTGGGCCAGCGTGCGTAACATGACCGACTTCGACGCCCGTAACCGATGGTTGATCGACCGTGGTAATGGCACGCCGTCGGTGAACCTGGTGGTCTTGAGTTTCGTCCAGCCACTCAGATTGCTGAACAAGACAACTGATTCGGCAACCCTGGACGGCATACCGAGAGGAATGAACCAGGCAGTGGTCGATTACTTCAAAACGCGCGGCATCCGTGTCCAACTGTCTATCGGTGGAATCACTTATGTGGATGCATGGAATCAGGCCCTCGCAACTAATCCCACGCAGCTCGGTTTGAACGCCGCCGAGGCCGCCCAGCGTTTGGGTGTCGGCATCGAAATCGATTATGAAGAAAACATGAACCCGAACCTCACTGCCTTACAAGCGTTCATCAACGCTTACCGTTCGGTCCATCCTTACGACGCTTCAGGAGCCAATCATGCGGCGCGATTAACTATAGATCTCGCAGCCGGCGACCGCTGGTTAATTCCATTAACGCGCAAGGCGACTAGTGACTGGCTGAACACGACCACGCGCGTGTTGGATTACGCGAATGCAATGGTTCCCAGCAAACAACCCAATACGGCCGCAGACGCCCAGACCAACTGGCAGGAGCACATCGACGGAAAGGCGCAGTTTGATCCGCCGATTTTGCCGCTTGCACCAGCGAAGTTTACAGGCGCCCTGTACATCGTTACGGGCACAAGAGCCGCAGCGGAATGCACTAGTTTCAGCAGCTCGCTAATCAACTCAACTGGCGCGTATGTGCAAACAGTATTACCAAATGGAGCAGGGACGACGAGTGGAATGTTGGGTTACATGTTCTGGGCCGCGGAGTGTCCATCGTCGCGACGCGTGTGCACGGTGCCTCCGAATTCATGCGAGGGCGGCGTGGGCGTAGGCGCAACTACGTACAGCGTTCCGATACCAATGCCACCGCTGCGCCAGAGTTGAGATTAGCCACAAAAAGGCACAAAAACGATTAAATAAAAATGTCCGCTTGGCGCGACGCCCGTGTCGTAGAATGTCATGCCCAAGCCCAGATGTTCTTTCTCCGTTCAGAATCAGTCAGCACATGGTGTATGAACAACATGAAGTCGAAATCTTCTTTCTCAACAAACGGCGTGGGATCGAACGCTATGTTTGAAGCGGACGGCGGGCTATAAATGAGACTGGCGACGTTCTCTCCGTTACGGATCAAATGAAACTCGTTCTGTACATTGGACACCCGATCAGCAAGTTGAGCAGGTAATAAGCTGGCCAAGCGACCTCTTCTTTCGTCTATCCGACTGCTGGTCATGTCATCGACAATGTGCTCCTTGTCTCCCAGTCTCAACTTAAGATCACCGTTCTGCCTGTATAAGGCAATGAAAATGCCTTCAATTAACGAAAACCTGCCATTGAGTGTGGACTGTAATCGTTCTCGCTGTGCACCATCTTCCGAAAAAAATTCCAGTCGTCCGCTGGTTGGATCAAGTGTTGCGAAATCGCGCGCGCGCTCAGCTGATTGAAGAAGCATCATGTTTACAATAGCCCTAGTTTACGAGCGATCCAAATCCACCAAAGGTCTCCACCTTCTGGTTTCTGGGCGCTTTTAATGATCTGCTCGTCCGAGTAACCCTTGACGTTGCGCAGATATTCGTAGCTTGGACCAAGGGGATCTTGATATTGCTCCATGTTCCTGACATAGATCGCATCCTGCATCTGCGGAGGTGAAGCGTCCTTATACCTTACTCCAATAAAGCGACGGGCGGTGGTCATCTCTCTTGCAATTTCGGCCGTCGTTTTACCGGCAGCTTGAAGTTCATCTACCAAAGACGACAACGCTCTAACCTCGAATTCATATCCTCTCCGTAACTGCAAGAGTTCATTAAGAGACCTAATTCCAGCTCGCGCCGAACCAACAACTTCGAAGAGATCGTCAAATACGAACGTCGCGGCGTCAGGGCCTAAAGCTAAAAACTCGCCGCGATACTGTTCACTGAAAAGTAAGCCCGCAAGGTTAGCGATTTGCAGACCCAGTTTTACTAATTGAATGGTCCTTGAAAATTGGATGAATGTGTAGACTCGCAACGCGGCTAACTGAGCAACTTGTACTACCTCTGCGACTGAGACGTTGCCGGATGGATCTATTCGGTTTAAGGGATTAGCTTCTCCGTAGAGATATTTGTGCAACGATATCGGATCGAAAACATCTCCTTCGTACGAATCCATTGTCCAGAATCTGCCTCCGGCGGCGTTCAAGTACCGGGCACGCAGGTAGTAGAAACCGAGGTTGGCATCGAATTGTTCGCCGCTGTAGAGATAGTCATTGGGGGTGGTGCCGGTGTGGGAGATCAATATGCCGAAGGCGTCGTAGGTGTAGGTGTCGGTTATGGAAGCGGTGGCGTCGGTTAGTTGACGCACCGAGCCGTGGCCGTCATAGCTGTAGAAGCTCAACGCGCCGCCGATGATGCGCTGGCTGATCAGGTCGTGGCCGAAAGTGAATTGCTTGACAACTGCGCCGCCCTGCAACTCTTCAACGACCTGCGCGTAGCCAGTGTGGTTGTTGGTGTCGACCAGATAGTTGGTTGTGATGCCAGCTAAGGTCTTCGCCACGCGATTACCGTCGCCGTCGTAGACAAACGTTGCTGCACCGTTGTTCAACGAGGTGAGACGGTTCTCAAAATCGTAAGCGTAGCTGTTGCTGTTTGACGCCGTGGTGTTGCCGTTGTTGTCGTATGTGTCGGCGTTGAGGCGATCGTTGGCGTCAAACGTTGACGTTTGCGACGGCACGCCGGCAACGGTCGAGGTGCGCGAGAGACGATTGCCTACGAGGTCATAGTCGTAACTCACCAATCCGTTAACGCCGTGTGGATCGTTGGCGATGGTTTCCGTTTTGAGTCGATAGAGACCGTCGTAGGTGTAGTTGACGGTACGGCCGCCGAGCTCACTCACCGCCGTGCGATTACCTGCTGGTCCAAGTGTGTAGGTGTAACTCGAGAGAGTTCCCCCGCCGGTCGCCGTGTTCATCGACGTGAGCCGATTCAGCGAGTTGTAGTTGTAACCGGTAGTGACGCCGTTCGGATATTGATAATTATCGAGGTTGCCAACGTCATCGTAGTTGTAAGTAGTCACACCACCATTCAGCGCCAACTGCCGGTTGTCTTTGACCGTCTTCAGCCGGTTCAACTGGTCGTACGTGTAGTCGACACTCACGCCGTTGGTATTAGACGACCGCAGCGTATGCAGGTTACCGGCGTTGTCGTAGGTGTAGGTCAACGTGCCAAACGGCGTCTGTTTGCTTTGCAGCCGATTGCGCGAGTCGTAGTTGTAGACCATCGCGCCCGATGCGTCGTTCATGGTGGCGCGCTGTCCATTGTAGTTATAAGTAAAGGTGACAGTGGGCTGGTTCAGCGACGCGTCCGGCACCTTCGTCAACATGCGATGCATCTCGTCGTAGGTGAACGTCGTCGTCTTGCCGTTGAAGTCAATGCGGCTTTGCAGATTGCCACCGGCGTCGTACGCGTAAGTCTCAAACTGACCCGCAGGCAAAATGCGTTTCACACGCCTGCCAAGCTTGTCGTACTCAAAGCGCGTGGTGTGGTTGTTCGCATCCGTCTGCGTTAACTGCTGCCCCAGTTCATCATAGCTGTAACTGGTTTCCTGGTTGAGCGCGTCTTTGACTTTCGTCAGACGGCCGAACGAATCGTAGAAGAACTGCGTCGTCTTTCCTGCCTGGTCAGTCTTCGACTCCGTACGACCGAGAGCATCGTAGACGACAGTGTCGAAGCTGTTGTCGTGATAAATCGTCTTTGTGCGCCGGTTGTTGTCGTCGTATTCGTAGGTCGTGGTGCGTTGTAACGCATCCTTCATCGTCAACTGATTGCCGTTCGCGTCGTACGTGAACGTGGTTTCCTGCAACAGCGCATTCCGAACCTTGGTCCGCCGGCCGGCGTCGTCGTATTCGAAATGCGTGACGTTGCCGCGCGTGTCGGTCGTGTTCTTTACCCGGCCCGCAGCGTCGTATTCAGTGGTGGTGAAGGTGTTGTCTGCGTAGGTGGTCTTCGTCAGACGGCCCAGCTCGTCGTATTCGAACGTCGTGAGAAGACCAGCGCGATCCTTGCTCGTCAGACGCCGTCCTTCCGCGTCGTACGTTGCCTCGTCATGCGTGCCGTCCGGATAGTCGGTGCGCGTCAAACGACCCATGTCGTCGTAGGTAAATTCAGTACGACGATTGAGCTGATCGACCGTCGCTTTCTGTAATCCGATCGCGTTGTACTCGACCTGCGTGAACGAGTTGTCAGCAAACGTCGTCTTCGTCACACGGTTCAGTTTGTCGTAGGTGTAAGTGGTGGTGATCGTTTCAGCCTGGCCCAGCGCGTTAGTGCGCGTCACCGTCTGGCTTGTCCGATTACCGTTTCCGTCGTAACCGTAGGTGGTCGTGTTATTGAGCGGATCTTTCTCACTGGTCAAGCGGCCGGCCGAGTCGTAACCATACTCGGTCAAATTGTTCAACGCGTCTTTCATCGTCGTGCGTTGGCCCGTGATGAAACTGTAGGTGTAAGTCGTCGTCTTATTGAGCGGATCAGTTGTGGTCAGCAGGTTTGTACCGGCGGCATCGTAGGTGTTAGTCGTCACCTTGTTGCGCGCGTCCGTCACCGTCAACACCTGCCGCGCCGCGTTGTAGGTGAATTGCGTAAGGTTGTTCAGTGGATCCTTGATGCTGGTACGGTTATCCGCTGCATCGTAAGTGTAAGTCGTGGTCTTGTTGAGCTCGTTGGTCTCAGTGAGAACATTGTCGAGCTCGTCGTAAGTGAACGTCTTGACACCATTCTTCGCATCGATCTGCCGCAGCACGTTGCCACGCTCGTCATATTCGTACCGCGTTTGACGGCCCAGCCGATCGGTGACGGTCTCAACTCGTCCCGGAATGTTGTGGTCATAGATCAGCGACTTGTCGAACGCATCGGTCTGACCGATCAGACGTCCCGCGGCGTCGTAGTCGTTTGTCAGAATATTTATACCGCGCGCATCGACGATCGTCAGCAGGTGATGATCCGAGTTGTAAGTGAACGTCGTCGCTTTGTTTTCTCGATCAGTAAACGTTACGAGATCGCCATTGGCGTCGTAGGTGTAAGTCTGCGGGTTGCCGTTCGGATCGGTGATTTGCGTAATACGACCGAGGCCATCGCGTGTGAAGGTGATGCTCTTGCCCGACGAATGAATCACACCGTTCGCGTTGATCGTCAGCATGTTGCCATACGTATCGCTCACGCTGCTGACGCCGGTCTGCTGGTTGATCACGTAACTAACGCCTTCATCCGTCGTCAGACGGAACGTGAATGAGTTGAAAATGTCGGGATTGTTTTGATTAAGCAGGCGCACGGGCCCGGGTATGCCTCCCTGCGCTTCCACCAGCAAGTCGTTTGGACCAACGACCTCGAGGGTGGCATGAGTGCCCGGCAGCGACGTGAACGTCATCGCCGTCGAAGTGACCGGCACAAATTGCTGGCAATGAATTGAAGTCGAAGCAAGGAACTTGAAGACCTTGCCATCGCCAAACGTGACGCTGACTTTGTGCGGACGGTTGGGTTCGAGACAGTAAGTCGGGATCGCGCCGCTCGAGACTGTTTGATGCCAGCTCAAGCCGAGCACGCCAGTCTTTTCTACGCGCGCGTTGCGCAAGCCCAGTTGCCAACCCACACCAAAATCGCCGACTCGTTTGTCGCGACTGTCGTAGCTGCGAATGACTTCGATCGGGATGCCCGCCACGGGCACATTCAGATCGCTGAAAGCAAGTTGTAGCTGGCCCACTTTGAAGTTCTTGTCGACGACGACACCTATCGACGTGAAGGAGAACTGCCCGTACTCGTCCGTCGACGTGAGACGCACCGAGTAGATGCCGTTGAGCATCAGTGTCGTGTCGAGAGTACCGAGTGGTCCATTCGTTACTGGACCATTGCCCGATCCAAACTGCGTCCAGATCTGGTTTGCGCTGCCATCCTCGCTGTTCAGGCTGTACTCCACCACCCACGCGCCGTTACTCACCGAACCCGTGACCGGAGTCGGCTCCGTTAAATCGCTGCCATCTGCGGGCGAAGTGATCTCAACCGACGGGGGCGCCACATTCTCATTGACGGTGATCGTGACGTCGTCACTCGCACTCAGACTTCCGTCGCCGGCAGTCAGACGAAGAACGTAAACACCCGTCGCGCTGAATGTCGCTGTCGTAACTGTCACATTCGGATTGGCGAAGGTGACTGTGCCCGGACCACTGATCGCGCTCCACGTACTCGTGAGGCTGCTGCCGAACGGCAAGCCGTCATCGCTGACAGTGCCGTTCAGCAATGCCTGTTGTGACAAGAGAATCGTCTGATCTGCACCGCAGTTTGCGGTGGGCGCCTGGTTGGCGGGAGTGAGGGTTATCACTACCTCATCAGACACCGTCCACTCACCATCGCTCGCCGTCAAACGCAACACGTACGTTCCGATGGTCGAAAACTGCGCGGTCGTCGTCGCGCTGTTGGCGTTTCCGAACGTGACAGTGCCTGGCCCACTCGTCGTGGTCCAGTTGATAGACAGAGTACTGCCTACAGGGAAACCATCATCGGTAACTGTGCCGTTCAGGTTTACTGTGTCCGTGGGCAGAGAGATCGTCTGATCGTTCCCAGCGTTCACAACTGGAGGCGCGTTGTTTGGCGCGTTAACCGTGACAGTTACGTCGGACGAAGAAGCGTATTCCGAATCGTCGGCTGTCAAACGCAGTAGATACGTGCCCGGGACACTAAACGTCGCCGTCGTGCCGGCGGCACTTGGATTTGCGAACGTAACAGCTCCCGGTCCAGTTACCTTGGTCCATACGATTGATAAGGTGCTGCCCGGAGGTTGGCCATCATCCGTAGCTGTTCCATTCAAAGTGGCAGCAGCGGGGTAGGTGATTGTTTGGGTCGCTCCGGCGCTGACAACCGGCGCCTGGTTGACAGGATTGACGATTACGGTGACGTCGTCACTCGTCGACAAGTCTCCATCGCTGGCGGTCAGACGCAGAACGTACGTACCCGCAGTCGTAAAGACGGCACCGGTGACAGGACTGCTTGCGTTGGTAAACGAAAGTGTTCCTGGTCCACTAACGGTGGTCCAACTCGTAGACAGAGTACTGCCGAACGGCAAACCATCATCCGCGGCGGTTCCCGCGAGTTTGACCGCTGCATTACCAATCGGGCGCAAACTAATCGAGTCGAAGAACGCGTCGTTCGTTGCGCCGCTGTTGCGCGTCGCGATCAGACGGATACGAATCCAGCCGGTTCCGAACGGAGCGACGCGCAGATCTTCAGTCAAGTGCCAAACGCCAGTCGTCGTGATCTCTCCCGAGTCGAGCGTTCCAATCACATTGGCGTTCGTTGCATCGCGATATTCGAGAATGACGCGAGCCGAATCCGGCGCGGCTTCGACCGCCGAGCGCACGTGGGCCTTGAATTCAAACTGCTGCAAGCCTGCGGCAATCGACGTGGCGAATGCCGTGACGTCGATATCCTGGCGCAGTTCTGCCTGTGCGGCGTCGCCGGCAAAGAAGTATGCGTCTCCGTATTGCTGAGCCGGGAAACCAGCGAACGAACCGGCATTGGCGCGTGTCCAAGTCGAACCCTGGACCTCAGTCCAATTCGAGATCTCGCCATTCACCAATTCCAGATCGTTGCCTGCATTCAGAACCAGATTGCCGTTGATCGTGACCGTCGCATCGGGTCCCGCATTCGCAGTCGGCGCGTTGTTAGGCGGCACTGGATTGACTGTTATCTGAACGTCATCGCTCGCACTCAGCGCCGTATCGCTGGCCGTCAAACGCAACACGTAATCTCCCGGTGCGCCGAATGTAGCAGTAGTCACCGCAGCGTTTACATTAACAAACGTGACAGCGCCTGGTCCACTGACTTTGGTCCACTGCGATGTAAGTGTGTTGACCGGCAAGCCGTCATCAGTAACTAAGCCTGCGAGGTTAGCCGGCGCAGGCAACGTAATTGTCTGATCCGCACCGGCATTAACAACCGGCGCCTGGTTCGGTGGTCGCCAGCTAACGCTCGCCGTATCGGACGAGCCATTGCTGGTTGCCGTGATGAGATCGTCGCCAGCCGTGCTGCTCGTATAACAAACCTGTACCTGGCCCAGCTCGTTCGTAACGCCCGCGGGCGGTGTTTGCGGGTGGGCTCCCACAATCGTGAAGCTCACATTCTGTTTACTGACCGGCGTATCGTTCTGATCCTTAACCGTAGCCGTAACGCAACTCTGAGTGTCGATAGTCGCGTTCTGAGACTCAGGCGCGAGCGTGACTGAAGTTGGACCAGTGACGACAGCGAGACAGGCGCTGCCCGGATAACCATATGAAACGTCGAGGCCAAACCCGTAAACATAAACAGCGAAAGGATGTGGGCCCGTAAGCGAGTGGGTGCCGGCAGCGACGGTTAATTTCGCACCGGAAACACCCGTCGATCCGATGGGGACAAAGCTCGATGCGGCGATCGGGGTGCCATTCAACATGACCGCGCCGATGTCGGCAGTTGGTGCGACGACGTTGATGAGATTCGTAGTAAAACCAGTGAGCGATCTGACGGTGTAATTGTTCAGATAATGCTCGAGCGGCGGGATGAGCATCATGAACGGATCGCCTTCCTGGTTATCGTACTGGTGGCTGTTGGAATACTGCGCCACCAGAATCGGACGATCCGAAGTTATCTCGGCTGATCCATTTATGATCGTCTCGAAATACTGACCCTTATTCAACGTGGCGACTCTCGAGCTGTTGACGAACACGTGCGTATCGTTCGTGGCTGCAAGAAAGCGGAAGGTATCGCCCAACGTGCGAGTGGCGAGCGGCACCGTCGCGAAGTGTGTGCCCCAGGTCTCGATCGGCGGCAGTTGCTCGATCACGTAATCGCAGTAAGAAATCGGTACGGGGATATTGGCACATTGGTGACCGCCGAAAGCGGCAATCGGTTTGTCAGAAAGAATCGTCGTCCCGCTTAGATCAGTGTCGGTCCCCGTTTCATCTCGCAGCATATAGGTTTGACCTGAATTCAGCGTGATGCTGTAGGGAACGCCTGCGACCCTGGTTCCGACGGTGACGGACGGCGTGATCGTTACGGAAGTCGCGTTAGTCGTGGCTGCGATTCCGAACTGAGTGCCTTTGACCATGCCGCCGTTTCGGTATCCGAGCATGATGTAACTCGTGCCAAGCGCTGCGGTGGGCAAACCGAGGTACGCATCCATCGTAGCCCTAATGTTATTGAAGCCATACACAGTAACTGGCTGTTGCGAAACAACGTGTATGCCGGTCCCCTCGATTTGATTGCTGTTGTGGTGATAGTGATTATTAAGCAGTACCCGTGTTGTTGTGTGCGCGGCTACAGTGAAATTCTGAGTGAAATTCTGGCCCGGGATAGTGACTGTTCCCGTCGTACTAACCTCTGAAGAAATCTCGAGCATCGTTCCCTCGGCCGCACCGACACCTTGAGAAATGAAGTTGCCCGGAAACATCAACCAGAAATCCGTGCCGGTGCTGTTTCGCGTGCAGGTTTGCTGGACCGCTGGTCCCTGCAACACACGATAAGTCGAGCCGCCGAGATAAAACTCCTCTTCGGCAAATGTTGCTGTCGCCGTGTTTGCACCGAGGCCGGCAGCGAATGTCACTGGAGCTTGCGCGTAACCATCAGCGTCCGTGACAGCCGTTGTGGTTGCGCCGTTGAGCTCAAACTGAATCGTCCGGCCGGTAAGAGGCTGGTTTGCGAAACGATCCGTCAGACGAACACGCAGGAGCACCGGTTGGCCCACTACCGCGGGTGGTGTGTCTTGAAACGCCAGCAGGACCGGCCGCTTGTTCACAATAAACGTCGCACTGTCAGACTGGCCGGCGCCATCCTTGTCAGTTATCGTCAGAACCGCCGTGTATGTGCCGGGATTGCTGTAAGCGTGAGTTACAGTCGCGTTCGCATTTGTGCAGTTAGTACACTGAGACGTTTGTCCATCGCCGAAATTCCAAAGGCCCGCCAGCGAAAGACGATCGACGGGGCTTTGATCGTTAATCGTAGGCGCACTTGTCCATGGCTCACCCCAGACCACAGTCTTACCCGCGGGGATGTCGACTGTCGGCGTCATGTTGAGCACGACGACTTGTTTGGTAACCGAATAATCGACTCCAAGCGGATCGGTTGAGCGCAAAGTAACTGAGAACGTCCCGCTATCAGTGAACTGGTGTAAGCTCACGTTTGTGCTTTGCGTCAGCGTGGTGCCGTCGCCCCAGTCGTAGCGGCGCTGCGTGTTCGCGTCAGACAGCAATTGCGTAACGTCGTTAAAGCGCACTGACTCGCCGCCTTCGTGTGCGATCATCGGGGAGAATGCAAAATCCACACGCCTGGAATTGATTACGCGGTAAAGAACTTGCCGAGTGCTGCTGAGGCCGCTGTCGTCAGTCACCGTTAACGAAACAAGATACTCACCAGGCACAACAAACGCGTGAGTGGGATGACGTTGATTACTTGTCGTACCATCGCCGAAATTCCAAAGCCAACTGGCAATTGAGCCGTCAGTGTCCGTCGACCGATCGATGAAGCGTGTGGTGGTTCCAATCTGATTCGCTGAATACAGATAGAAACTCGCGAGGCCAAATCTTCCGTTGCCATAATTATTCTTGAGCAACAGCCGGACATACCGCGCCTGCACCGGCGCAAAATAGAAGTCCTGTAGCTGAGTTGAGTTAGACAACGTGGCTGCGAGCACTGTTGTGAAAGACGTGTCGGCAGCGTCTGTGGCGGACACCTGAAGCTCGAAATCTTTTGGCGCACTGAAACTCCCGTTGGAAGCTATCGCGGGACGCAACGCAACGTGCTGAATCGTGGTGAGTTCGGCGCGCGGCATGAGCAGTTTCATCCACTGATTCGTAGGCTGGTTAAGCGCAGTCACCCATTGATTCGACGGATTCAGATCGAGTGCATTGCTCGCGGGGTCTTCCTGACTGGAGAAAGCAACTAACACTCCTGTTGTAGATGATGGCCCGAGAACTTCAAGTGTGCGGACACCGATGTTGGAAGTTGAGTAACCGTTTTTCCAGAAGAACTGAACGTACTTGGCGTCGATCAGCGTTGGAAACAGAAACTCCTGAGACACAGCCGGAATGGTACCCGCCACAGTACCTGAATAAACGGTTGTAAAAGCTGCATCATCAGTTGTGGTCGTTGAAACACGGATGTCAAAGTCCTTTGGTCCGCGCTGGCCGACGCTGAAGTCGCTGACCGGAAGTATGCGAACTCCATAGATCTTTCGCGTTTCTTCGTTCGCGAGCGACGTCTTTACCCAAACGTTCGTAGTCGCACCACTCTGTGAGAACCAATTGGTGCTGTCATCTGAATCAAACGCGGCTTCCGCGGGATTGAAATTACTGGCGATCTCACCTGACACCGCGACGGGCCTGGCGAGGCCTTCAGCGAGCACATCAAAAGAGAGCGTCTGGATCGACGTAGCGCCACCATTCGTGAGCGGTACATATTTCACATACCGCGCCTGCACAGGACCACCAGGAAAGAGGAATGTCTGGAACATTGTACTTAACGCGGTGGTGGCCGTGAGTACCTTCGTAAAAGAGGCGTCGTCAGGTGTCGTTGACGACACCCATACCTCGAAATTCCGAACCGCAGTTTGGGTGTTTGGCGAGGCTATTAAGGTGGTGGGTGAAATTTTGACACCCTTCACCGTATAAACCTTTCCTCCGGCAAGTTGAATGATCGCGTATGGGTTTGCAGACAGCGGCTCAACCCAACCAGGGGCATTGTTGTTGTAGACTAAAAATCCATTAGCCGTAGCGCTGCCGCCGGCATAAGACGAGCTGTAAATGGCGGCGCCGTTCGCAAGTAAACTTGGCGATTGAATCAGAGCGACGTTAGCGCGATCTGCAAGCGAGACAAGACCATCAGCGCTGCCGACTGCAACCGCATTGAAGGTGGCGAGCTCTATGTTTGTGGCATTCCCGTAGTTGTTCTTCGGGATGAACTTGATGAAGCGCGCGCGTGCTGGTCCACCAGGGAAGACGAACTCCTGGAGCTGACCATTGTTGAGAAGCGTGGCCGTGAGGACTGTCGTAAAGCTCGCATCAGCGGAAGTCGTGGAAGAGACCTGGACATCAAAGTCTTTGACGGTTTTATTTCCGGCAACCGCGTTTAAGCCCTGGAGCCTTACTCGATCGATGAACACTGACTCCTGATCGATGAACTGCATCTTCGCAAACTGATTGGTGATGCTGGACGTGGACCATGCAGTCGCGACATTGTTGTCCAGCAAATTGGCGGGAGTGCCGCTCGACGATGTAATGACAACCGAACCGGCAACGCCGGTTGACTCGGGCACGATGAAATCAGCGTTTGGCGGCACGCGCAGATCGATTACTACGATCGTTAACTCATCGTTTGTCGTCAGTTGAGAATCAGTGGCCGTCAGACGCAGGACGTACGTGCCCTGTGTGCTGAATGAAGCGCTCGTAACCGTCACAGACGGATTCCCAAACGTGACGTCGCCTGGACCACTGACTTTGCTCCACGTAGTCGTGAGCGTGCTGCCCGCAGGCAGGCCATCATCGCTCACACTTCCGTTGAGCGGTGCGGAGTTCGGCAGCGATACATTTTGATCTGCTCCGGCGTTGACCGCCGGCGCGAAGTTTTGCGGAATGACTATGACCTGTACGTCATCCGACGTAGTGAGTTGTGAATCGGACGCGGTGAGACGCAACACGTATGTTCCCGCAACGCTGAAGCTTGCTGTTGTTACTGTGACGTTGGCGTTCGCGAAGGTGACGGTGCCCGGACCGCTGACCTTGGTCCAGGTTGTCGTTAATGTGCTGCCGTAAGGCCAGCCGTCGTCTGCCACAGTTCCATTCAACTGCGCGTCACTGGGTAGCGAGATGGTCTGATCGGCGCCCGCTTCTGCGGTTGGCGCCTGATTTTGCGGGTGTACCGTTATTGTGAGTTCACTGCCGGTCGTTAGTGCTCCGTCGGTGGCAGTGAGTTTCAAGACGTACGTGCCGGCTTCACTGAACGTCGCGACTGTATCAACCAGTGTTGGATCTCCAAACGTAACCGTGCCGGGACCACTGACTTTGCTCCACACAGTCGAGACAGTACTACCCGCAGGCAGACCGTCATCCGTGACAATGCCGTTTAATGAGGCAGTAGAAGGAAGCGCGATTGTCTGGTTCGCGCCCGCATTCACGGTTGGTGGTTGGTTTTGTGGATCGACGGTGATCGTGACGTCGTCAACCCTCGTCAATTGACCATCCGTCGCGCTCAACCGCAGCACGTAACTTCCGTGCGTGCTGAACGAGGCTGTGGTTGACAACGCGTGTTCGTTGCCAAATGTGACTGTTCCTGGTCCGCTGATCTTGCTCCACGTGGTGGTGAGAGTGCTGCCTTCGGGCAAACCATCATCAGTCGCGTGGCCATCAAGCAAGGCGCTGTTCGGCAGCACCAAAGTCTGATTGGCGCCGGCGTCGACCGTAGGCGCATGATTCTCCGGCGTTTCGCGCGTGACTCTAACCGTCACGGTGGTTTCGTTAGCGGCCTGGTCCACCGCGCGTACGACGAGCTGATTTTCGCCAAGCGCCAGGGCCACGTTGGCCAAACTCCACGTGCCGGTCGCCGTGCTGTACGAAGCTTCGACATCGTTCACGTAAACATGTGCGATTCCGGATTCCGTGTCTGAGGCGGTACCGCTGACGGTTATCTGACTTGCGGTGGTTGTGGAATTGTTTGCCGGACTGGTGACGTCGAGCAGTGGCGCCGTCGTATCGACGCAGGGAATGGTGCTGGTGATATTGATGATCAGATAGGAGCCGGGATCGCTGTCGAGTTTGACGTCTATCTGATTCTCTGCCCCTAAAGTGAGTGTGCGATCAACTGACGCGACGTTCACGTTCAGCTCAGTTCCTGTCAGGATGGTGACACCGTTGATTTCAATCGTCGCACTCGAGACGCGATCCGTGCCCTCCAGCGAGCCATTCTGGACGTGCAGCGTGTGAGGTGCATTTGTGCCCGCCGGCAAGGAAAACTGTTCCACATACTCATTGGGTGCACCCGCGGTGCGGTCGAATTGTCGCGGACCAAACACCGTCATCGTGCAACCAGACAATAACGGCCACACGGCGGCAGTTACCTCGCCGCCGTTCAGCGTCACGGTGTCGGCAATGATCCTTCCGCGCACCTGAGCAGTGCCGCTCAATTTTGCCCGCGCGTGGTAAGCACTGATTAGCGCCGAAACCTGGCTGCTACCGTTGATGTTCAGTAGTGCACCGAGCACGTTGAGATGAACATTGGCTGGCGAGGTGTAACTGCCGAGCGTCAACGCGCCACTGTTGATCGTGAGGTCGCGCGCGACGTTGATTTCCACGGCGCCCGTCGCCTGCAACTTCGCGCTGCCGTCGAGATTGAAAGTGTTGGCGAAGTTGTAAGTGCCTGCCGAGAGATTTACCTGGCTGTTTCCGTTGATCGTGAGTGTTCCATAATTGCCTGGCGGCATGTCGACCGTGATGTGAGAACCGTTGATGTTCAGATCGCGGATGGTTTGCCAGTCGCCGATGGAAGCGATTTGAGATTGCGAGTTGACGGTGACGTTGCGCGTGCCGTTGGCGGCGGGAATTGAATCATCGACTGCCGGCAGCTCGATCGCGTCGGCGTGCGTGTGAATGCGACCGGGAACATTCGCATTGCTGGACAGCGTCAATGTGTAATTCACCGGCGAGGCGGCGCCGCCGTCGTTACTCAATCCGCCGTGCTGTGCGCCGGTGTTAAGCTGAACGGACGGATCGCCAGGCAGAAAGAGATCGGAGGTGATTGGGGTCGCATTGCTGATGGTGAACGACTCACCGAGCAACACGCGCAGCGAACCTTCGATGCGGCCGCTAGTGAGCGTAGGCTTGTGCCGCGAGATAACGGCATCGGTGATGGTCTCCGCCAATGGTGCCACTGGCGGAGGCGTGAGCGTCGCGAGTTCGTTGTGTAAGGCCGGTTCGGACTTTACCTCATTCCAGTTTGTTGGAATGGTGGTGCGAGCGTGAGCCACGCGACTGAACGCCGGGATGCACTGGAGCAGAAGTGCATAGATTACGACCAGCGAAATTAACCGTTTCGGCAGACCAATAGACGATGAGCGGCGGCGTTCGGCGGGGGAATTAGACATATAGCTCCTTTAGTCGAAAAAAACAGACAGATGTACAAGGACTCGGTACTACGGTTTGCAGAAACCGGCGCACACGAATGTCGTTTTGACAACGGTTAATTAGATCCGGTCGAGATGGTCTGGGCGGCGACGCCGGATCGATGGTCGGGAAATGGTGGTTCTGGATGGGCCAGCGGGGAGTTTCCTTGACGGCTCGAGAACGTCATCAGGAAATTTGGGAGGCCCTGATTTACCAATCCCGATTGCTCGTAGAGAAACGCGGCGTGACTTTAGACGCAACTTTGAATTCTGTCAATAAGATTTAAATCATCCACCCACCCGCGACCGCAGGTGGTACTGACATCGATCCACGTGTAGAATCTCGCCAGCAAAGCCCCGCCTCTCAGCCGCCAGGGAAGAATTATGTTTAGCACACCTGCAATTCTGTTTTTGGTTGTGGTCCTGGCGATCTTGTTGTTTGCGTTGGTGGATAAGCGCCGGCGGTTTGAAGACGCCGTCCGAACGAATGAAGCTTTGCTTCGCCTGTTCATCAAACACACGCCGGCTGCGATCGCGATGTTCGACACTGAAATGCGTTACCTGCAAGTCAGCGATCGCTTTCTCACCGAGTATCATCTCGAAGGACAAAACATCATCGGCAAATCGCATTACGACGTGTTTCCCGACCTTCCGGAACGCTGGAAAGAGGCGCATCGCCGCATTCTCGCCGGAGCCGTCGAGCGATGCGAGGAAGATCCTTACCTGGATGGCGACGGTAATAATGGATGGCTGCAGTGGGAAAGTCTTCCGTGGCGTAGAGGAAATGGTGAGATTGGCGGGCTCATTCTGTTCACGCAGGTGATCACCGCGCGCAAGCGAGCCGAGGAAGCGTTGCGCACTTCAGAGGAACGCTTTGCCAAAATCTTTAACCTTAGTCCGTTTCGAATGGGCATCCTGCGCATCCGAGATGGAGTGGTGCTTGAAGTGAATGATTCATGGGTTAGAGACACCGGTTTTACCCGAGACGAGATAATCAATCGCCCGATCTTTGCGCTGTCTCCTCACATGGGTGACGGCTTAACCGACAGAATTCGCGAGGTACTCGCAACGCGCAAACCCGTGTCGGATCTGGAAGTTCGTTTCACTACCAAAGACGGGCAGGAAACGATAGCCAACACGTCCGCGGTGCTGATCGATCTCGATAACGAGCCGTGTTATCTCTGGGCAGCGAACGACATCACGTTGCGCAAGCGCGCAGAGGACGCGCTGCGAGCACTCTCCGCACGGATACGCTCCGCACGCGAAGAAGAAGGCACGCGCATCGCACGCGAAATACACGACGAACTTGGCGGTGCGTTGACCGGACTGAAATGGGATCTCGAAAAAATCGATCGAACACTGAACAGCGGCAGCAATGGTTCGCGAATTCCTGAAGTTCACAAACGCCTTGGAACCATGACGACTGTGATCGAGACGACGATCAATACCGTACGACGAATCGCTTCGGAACTGCGGCCGGGTTTGCTGGACGATCTCGGTCTCGTCGCTGCGATCGAATGGCAGGTGCAACAGTTTGAATCGCGCACTGGAATCCATTGTCACTGGACCACTACGGCAAGTGAAACCGAAGTCGAATTGAACCGCGAAAAGGCGACGGCGGTCTTCCGCATCTTGCAGGAGATTCTGACAAACGTCTTGCGACATGCGCGGGCGAGTAACCTGTATATCAAGCTATGCGACACGAAAGAGTACTTCGAGATGGAAGTCAGGGACGACGGGCAGGGGATCACCGAGAGTCAAAGGATCAATTCGCGCTCGCTGGGCCTGCTCGGAATGAAAGAGCGCGCGCTGCTCGTCGGTGGTGAAGTAAATGTTAGCGGACAAGAAGGAGTTGGAACGACTGTGACGGTCCGTGTTCCGCTCGGCGCCTAACCATGCTCAGGATTCTGACAGTTGACGATCATGAAATCGTGCGTCGTGGACTGAAAGAGATGTTCACTGAGGCGAGTGCTACTTTCGGCGAAGCGCGCTCAGGCGCTGAAGCACTGACGCTCGTGCGCGAGCAACCGTGGGACGTCGTCATACTCGATATTTCTCTTGGCGGTCGCAACGGTCTCGAGGTGCTTGGTGACATCAAACAGCTTAAGCCGGCGTTGCCGGTTTTGATTCTGAGCATGCACGCCGAAGAGCAGTACGCGGTGCGAGCTTTCAAAGCAGGCGCGTCTGGTTACGTGAACAAGGCGAGCCCGGGAGAAGAGTTGCGCCGGGCGATCTTGAAGATCGTCAAAGGCGGTCAGTATGTTGGACCATCCCTCGCGGAAAAGATCATGCTTCAACTCACGCGTCCGGAACAATTGCCTCATGAGAGTCTCTCGGATCGTGAACTCGAAGTGCTGTTAGGGATCGCTTCAGGCAAGACTGTCGGCGAGATCGCGCAGCAGTTATCACTCAGCGATAAAACGATCAGCACGTATCGCCGCCGCATCCTCGACAAAATGGATATGAAGACCAACGCCGAACTCACTCACTACGCCATCCGCAACCATCTCGTTGATTAGCCGCAAAAAGCCACAAAAGGCGTTTGTGGTTCTTTGTGGCTTGTAGGGGAAACAAGTACAACCGAATCAGTCCACGCCTGATACCTCATCAGAATCATCCCCTGTATATTCGGCAATTCGACGATCGGGAGCCGGGTGGGGTGGATCCCGATCAACGGTAGCGCATGTGGGAGGCAGGCCCGTCGTTGGGACTGTGTGCGCGAAGGGCGCGGTCGTTCATTTTGACAACGGATGAACTCCCGCGCTCTTTTCAGATCTAACATTCAATAATTCGTAAGAATCTCTTCCGGCTTGAATCCCATTTTTCCCAAACGCTCTCGAGTTTGACCCATCATCTCCGGAGATCCACAAATCAACGCTATCGGTGAAGTGAGACTCGGCAACACGTGGTCCAACAACGAGTGCACGTAACCTGTTGGACCAGACCAGTCGTGGCCATCCGGTCTCGAGATTACCTGGCGTAACTCAACACCTGCATCTCTCCAGACTTCCGTCTCATCCTGATAACAAAAATCGCGCGGAGTGCGCGCGCCGTACAACACCACGAGCTGTCCGAACTCGTGTTTCCGTTTCAACACGTGGCGTAGAGCTGAACGCAACGGAGCGACGCCGGTCCCCATCGCAACGAAAACCAGATCGCGCCCTTTCATCTCGTCGAGCCTGAAGCCGTGACCGACAATGTCGAGCAACTCGATCTCGTCGCCTGGTTTCATGTCGTAGATTACGCAACTGGCGCCCACTTTTTGTTTTACCAATACCTCAATGTCCTTGTCGTCAGGCGCGCTTGCGAACGCGAAGTAGCCTGGCGTCTCCGGCTCAACTCGCAGGATTCCGACTTGGCCGGGTGTGAAGTCAAACGCATGCGATTGCTCCGCGCCTCGCGGACGCAGATCGAACGAACGGATGATTGGCGCCTGATCGCGAACGCGAGTGATTATGAGGCGCTCCGGTTTTTGAATTCCCATCGGGCGAGCAGTGTAGCAAATCACTCTTCGGATTCTCAGGATGAGTGGTACAATCTGCCGGACCACCTCATCAGAGCAAGACGACCATGAATTACAAACATGTCATTGCTGTCCTGTTTCTACTAATCTTCGCGGTGTCCGTTCAGGCGCAATCCGGACGCCGGCAGGTGAAACCTCCTCCACCAGCACCCGTTCCGACGCCGACTCCCGAACCGTCGCCTGTAGCGAAGAAGAAAGAGGAAGCGGAGCTCGTGTTTCTGGTCGCGAGTGAGCGGAACTCCGTTTACATAAATATTCCTTTTACCTATTACGACGCGGCACGGCGAGGGTGTGCGGACCGTCTGCGCTCGAGGTCTACGGCGGACGTCGACACCGCTGAACGTGATATGACGCGCGGCGAGGCAATCCAGAAGGCAAAGTCGGCACAGAAGACTTACGTTGTCCTGCTCAGTCTGACATTCGACACGATGAGCAACAACTACGACGACATTCAACTCGACTTCCTGCTGCTGGAGCCCGTTACGGCGAAGGTTGTGCTTACCGGACGCAGTTATCTGAACTCGAACCGCAAAGGACCGCTGATCGTCAATCCAACGGGCCGCACGTCGGCACTCTATCGAGAGCAACTGCTGCGCGCCGCCGGTGAAGACGCGGCGGACAGGATTCTGAAGAAGATGAAGGTAAGCCGCAGATTTTCGCAGATGAACGCGGATC
>JBIOUJ010000231.1:0-14351 GCA_044867025.1 Pyrinomonadaceae bacterium
AGACGAGTTGCGACCAGCCGCTACCGCAGGTGGACTGACATTGGAGCGGAATGATGCGTTGATTATCAGCTGGTGGCGGCCGGCTGTAACTCAGCGAATTTCTGTTGGATACGGTCAGTACGACCTGCGGTAGCGGGTGGGTCAACCTCCAGAATCCAAAATCCATGACAATATCGCATGCTCATCATCGACCCAGCCGCTACCGCAGGTGGACTGACATTGGAGCGGAATGATGCGTTGATTATCAGCTGGGTGGCGGCCGGCTGTAACTCAGCGAATTTCTGTGTCGGATACTTGAAAGTGGTACGTGTGAAGTTGTTGAGTTTTTCCACTCGAAGACACTCCGTTGAGCACGATGCGATAGCGTTTAGATTTTTCAAGCATGCCCGCCCGCACTGTTACGACAACGGCCTTACCCGCCTTTCCTTTTTGAAGGTGAAGGTTGTTCCATGTGTGAATGGTTTGCTCGTCCTTTTGCAGAAGCGCCTGGTAGGTTCGGTGGCCAGTCTCTCGAATGACTGGTAATTCGAGTGGCGCGGCGCCGGAGGGAAACGGCAACACTGTTTTGTCGCTCTCCGAGCGTGTCGGTGCACCAGGAGTTAGTATGGCAAAAACAGGCACTGAGGTTTGTCGAGGTGATGGTGAAGGCTTTACGGGGGTTCCTTTTTCGACCGGTGTAGGCGTACTCAGGGCCGGTGTTTCAGTTGCTGAAGACGTGGGCGTGGAGACTGGAGTCGGTTGTTGTTGCTGAGCTTGATACACGGGTGCTTCGTCTCGCCTGATCGCCCGAATGACAAGCAACAACACGGCGATGGCGACAATGATTATTGCTGCGGCTGCTAATGGACCCGTCAGGCTATTCAAACCCAGCCTTTGCCAGAAGGAGACATTTGCCCTTTGGGCCACGACTTCTAAAGGCTCATTTTCGTGATCCAGATATCGCCGAAGCGCACGCGCAATTCTAAGATCCTGACGCCGCCCGGGTCTGTGGAGAAAGAACTTTTCGAAACTCTTTTTCTCTTCGGAGGAAAGATCGCCGTAGAGAAACTCATCCATTAAGTCGTCTTCAGTCGCCTGCAGGAACGCGAAAACATCAGGGTCAGCAAAAGCCCGTTCCTCAATCCGGCCCTGCTCCTCGGGCGATAGTTGCCCCAGAAGGAATTTTCTAGCGAGGCCATCATCTATAACGTGCTCGTTCATAAGCTTTCAGTGTCCCTGAGATTTCAAACAGTTAAGGATACAACTTTTGAGATCTTGCCTGATACGCAAGGCCTGAACCCGCAACACGGGTAACTCCAAATTAAAACTTGATGCCAGTTCCTTTCGTCTTTGAATCTTTGCCTTCTTGTCTCCAAGATAATAATTCCTGATCAAATACTCTTTCTGCGGTGTCAGGGTTTGGAGGCACTTCTCCAGACAGGCAAACTCGAGCTCGACACCTTCATCTTCGTCCGACGCCTCGAAGGGAAGATCGTTAGGCAACTCCACTTCTTCGGTATTTTTGGAGAAATATTCCAGTAATACATAATAGGCCACGCGTTGAAAATAAGGTTCAGGCTCTCCTACATACTTTTCAATTATGTCGGGTAACTTTTTCGCGACCCGATCCATAGTGATATCTGCTTGTTTGTCTGGGAGCAAACAACCGTGGGAGGAAAATTTTTTAATCAAACCCGAGCGGATCTTCACGTAGATTTTCCCGGCTTCTTCATGATCTGGATGAAGCCAGTTTAATAGCCGGTCGAAATTCTCCTGGTTCAGATCCATCAGGGGGTAAGGGGTTCAGGTTCCTGGCAACGGCCTGAGGCGATTCTGCCGATTTACGTTGTGGCCGCAGTATGAAACCTTCTGCCGCTGTCTTGCAAGGTAAAATGCCGCGAAACAGAATTGTTTTCATATACTTTCTACCTCCATTCGCCTTGCAAGACAAATCCAGCCCAGAAGTATGGTTCGGGCCGGTTTTTCATGATATCCAGTTGGGCCTGCCGCAGTGCCGCCGCCGCGGGCATTTTTCCTGCCACCAGGTGTGTGTAAAAGCTTTTCATGAGCTCGGCGGTAGCCTCATCATCCACCTTCCACAAACTAGCCACCACCCGAGCAGCCCCCGCGTACATGAAACCGCGGGTTAGCCCAATCAGGCCTTCGCCTTTCACCTGTTTACCAACTCCTGTCTGACACGCACTTAGAACAATCATCTCGATGGGAAGATTCATGTTGTAGATATCGGCAAGTCGTAAGAAACCATCCTCAGGAAGGCCGCGCTGGTCCACCAACGAAAACACCAGCCCTGAGTACTCCGGATTTTGCCCATTGAGAATTCCATGAGTAGCAAAGTGGACCATTCTGAACTGCTGCAATTTCTGGCTCAGAACCTGGGCGCGACTCGCGTCGAAGTCAAACCTCGCCATCGAAGAGTTTGGACCCGCTGCGGCAACAATGCCGTTGGCTTCTTCTCTGGAGTACAGCAAGCGCTCGAGCCGCAAAACGCCACCAATATCACCCGCGTCTCTCAAGGCGCGCATCGTTTCGCGCGGCAGTGCCGGCGTGATGGAATCATTTTTCCCGCGAGTTGAATCGTGATGTACGCGGTCATCTTGCGCATCAAAAACGGGATCCGCAAAGACCGCGAGTGTTTTTGTAGGCGCCGGGCGTGGAGTCTCGCGGAGTAGCGGTACGGCCGAGGCCGAGGGTTCATAAACAATTTCATTATTGGCGATCAGTGTTGCAGGGACCGACTTAGCTCTGCGCGTCTTGTTCGCAATTCGCAGCGCCGCGAACGAAACATACTGAAGGGCGCCATCGGCGACGATAATCAGTCGCTTGTTTCCCAACATTGAAGTTGCGCGTCCCAGCACGATATCGCTCAGCTCGAGTGCTCGCTGCTGATAATTTGCAGGAGCCGCTCGAAGCTTCTCCGTGTACTTGAGCGGATCTTCCCCTGACTTTCTACTTTCCCAGGCAGTTAGTGAGTTGCGAAAACTGTCAGCCGTTGCTTCTATTTTTGCCCGGCTTGGGAGTATGAAAGGATGAATGTCATCCGGCGTGACGACCCATAGGTAACTTTGTTCCTCGCCTAACGCGTATTCCAACAGGATCGTGTTGTCGTCAAGCAATTTTTGGATCTCTGAAAGCCTCAACGGTTTCGGCTGAGTCAGATCGGCATACTTGTCACTACTTTCACGTATGTCTTTCTGTGTTTTATCGAACGAATCGGTAAGTGTCTGAAGCTCTCTCTCGAGGGCGTTACGCTCTTCCACGGTGTGCTTCCTGCTCGCCAGAGTTTGGAGTTGCCACCGCTTCTCCCTCAGTTGAACAATTTGGCGGCGTTCACGGTCGAGTAGTTCCGGCTTTACGCCTTGTCGAATATCGGCGTGGGATTCATTCAGAAGATCGAGAAGGTTGCGGGCTCGGGCGCTTTCGCTTGCAAAGAGGGCAAGCTCGAGCTCCGTCTTCGAGTGGGTTTGATTATAAAGACGCATCCGGATGTCGATCTCGAGTTCATAAAAATCTTTTCTGGCTGCGAAGTAACTCATGCGGAGTTGGTGGCTCGTCAGCCTGGTACGGAACGACTCGACGGTCTTGATTGCCTTAACGATCGTGTCGCGCGCATCTTGCAGCCTGTTTTGCCGGCGTGCGACGCGAGCGATTCCATAGAGGGAAAGAGCCTCACCTTGCTGATCCTTCAGCGCTATCCAACGTTCCTGCGCGGCCTGATAGGTTTGGAGGGCCTGAACGGGTCGATTCAATAACAAATAAAGCTCGCCGAGCTGATTGAGCGTCATTGCCTGCCCACGACGATCGTCAATGCGATTTTGTATCTCGAGTGCCAGGTTGTAAGCCTCAAGGGCCTTTTCGAATTGGCCCAAAGCGTGCTGAACGGCGCCTATTCGCATCTGCGTGTATGCCTGGAAACGCTGATCGTGAGAAGTGAGGCCAAGCTTGCGTGCTTGCTCTAATTGGTTTAGTGCTTCCTGATAATTGCCGGACAGCATCAGCGCGTAGCCCATATTGCTGCGGGTGATATCTTCGCCGAAATGATTAGCACGCTCGCGAATCTTGAGGGCTTCGTTAAAGTGGTTCATCGCAATCAACGCGTCACCCAGGCCGGCGAAGACCATACCCATGTTGTCGAGAACTTTGGCTTCGTCTGTGATGTTGCCTGCGTCATGAAACTGCTTCACCGCCAGTTGATACTCAGCCAGGGCTTCATTCGTTGCACCCCAGTCATCGAGGATTATTCCCCTACTATTTCGCGCATAAGGTTCAAGCCGGCAGGGCTGAGGCATCTGGCTGCACGAATCCAGTACCGTTTGAAAAGTCTGGTACGCGGTGGTCAGGTTCCCTAAATCCAGATTGGCCCTCCCGATATTGTTGAGCGTATTTAGCTCCATTCCCGGGTCGTCCAGTTCACGCCAGATAGGAAGGGCCAAGTCCAAGCTCGCAAGCGCCTTTCGTTGCTCACTAATCTCGGAGTAGAAATAGCCGGTGTTGTTGTGAATAAGGGCCTGACCCCAAAGATCTCCGGCGCGGACCCAAAGTTCCAGAGCCTGGCGATACATGTCAACGGCTTTGAGTCTGTCATCTTGATTACGGTAAAGATCACGGTAAGCCGCGCCCATCCAATTTAGAACAGTAGCCTGACCCGCAAAATCCGGGACCTTACCCAATAGCAAAAAGGCTTCGTCCAGGCGCTCCTTTGCTTTGGGGAAATCACGTAGAAGCTTGTAATTTTCACCTATGCTGCATAGCGCGTAACCTTGTTCACGAATGTCGTCGAGCTCACGCCAGATCAAAAGTGCCTGCTCTAAACTGTTAATAGCTTCTAATCTCTTTTGTTGGCGCGCCAAACTGTTTGCTTCCATGAGCAAATGTTCCCCAGCCGCGCGCTTCTCATCCGCCGGAGTACTCTCTCGCGGACCTTCTATCTTCAATTGGTAACTCCCGCGGGCGGGCTGCGATCTATCGGCGCAAACTTCGAGATAGTAAGTTCCTGCTGTGTGCGCGACTGTCGACACGGCTTCGGGACCAACCTTAGCATTCGGACTAGTCCTTTCAATCAATAGATACCGATTTGGATCCAGAAGCCTGACAACTACATCGATCCCCTTTTGTTCGACTATGGCATGCACGTATTGGCGGGGCTGCAACGAGAGTTCAAACACGTGTCTTTGATTGCGCGTTATATTGCGGCTGAGGGAAGCGTTTGAGCTGAGCGTTTGTGCGGCGTCCTGAGGCTCTCGGCAAGAATCGCTTTGGGTGGTCTGACCCGCTGATGGCAAGCAGGCCGTGAATAGTAAGAACAAAAGCGGAGACCGCCGCATGAATGTTTGAATTAGAGAATTCATTGCCGCTTAGCCGTGTGAGAAGTTTTGTTCTGCCGGGGTAAGTCTATGACCAAGTGATTGAAAAGTCATTAACCTCTCCGGCAGAACGTGTTGAACTAATATCAAGTTTGGGTTCCGGTGCCTGTTCCCGTATCGTTGCCAGAGGGCGCGGTCTCATCGGCAACAACCGGACCACCTCCTCCATTTACTGCCGGTGATTTGAAGGCGAAAAACCTCCCGAGAAACTTGTTCTGATTACCGTCGCGAAAGGTCGTGCCCGAAAGCATAACCGTCGACTCACGCCAGGTAAAATTCAGCGTCATCTGCGTCGGCAGCACATCAACGCCCTGGTCCAACTGGGCGATAGACTGACTGGTTCCAGTTACTGGTGAAATGGGCACAGGGTTTCCGTCCGACAAATCGGAGCCCTCGCCGTTGATTATGCCGTCCTTGATGCTGAGACAAAATACGAGTATTGCCATTTCTGACTCAGGATGACCATCGATTAGGGTATCGATCTTCCATTGTTGATTTGGTGCGTCGCATGCCATGGGAGTTTTTCCTTTCTTACTTTGCTTTGTTTTTAGCAGAGCTGACTGCTTCCAAGTTTCTTTGAAGTCGCCTTTCCTGTTCGACAAAAGTCCTTCTGAAAGCGACTTCAACTAGTTTGTCGATAGTGTTTGCCTGAGGTTGATTTGCGGCCAACTGATTCTCAGTTTCGGCCTGGATCATGGTTTGGTGATATGCGTCGAGAACCACACCCAGAAACAGTTCGCGTGATGGCTGGTCGTTACTTCCCGGTACAGTCGCCGCAGGCAACCCGCCGGACTCGAGCGGTGTCAGTACTTGCAGCAACTCGTGAATTTCGCACGGCGAGGTTGACTCTCCTAAAACCGAATTGGCCAGGTTACCAATAGTTTCGGGATCGCCAGGTTCCTCCAGCAGCAGCGTGTACCGGGCAAGTTGCCAACACATCGCTCGGGCCATCTGAAGGCGCTTGTTACGAGGCGCCAGCCAGATCGCCAGATTCCCATAAAACTGGCCGATTTGATCCGACGGAGATCCTTTTGGCGCAGGGTGTTGAAAGCCTCTCAAGTTCAAATTCATATAATGATGCCACGTGGAGTCGGAGACTATGCGACCAACAGCGGTGAGGTCGCCGTTATAGGTCGCGAGGATATTCAGTGCTTGACCGTTTCGAGGGTCTATGCCGGTCGCCACTACCTGCGGTTGCGTTTGTCCCTTTGGTCCAGTTGGCCATCCTTCTAAATTAGAAGGTATGATCACGGCGCCTTCGTGCACGTGGTCAGGGAATAATTCGATAAACTGATTTGGTCCGTAAAAGAATACCGGGTGCGGCATTCCGTTGCTATCAGGGTCACCATCTAGATTCAGCTTCCGAAGATGTAGCGTTTGTGGAGTGCGATCCATCTCGAATCCAGACATGTCAATAGTGTTAAAGCTATCTTCGGCGCGATTAGTCGGGGGTCCCTCCCACCTTCGCAACAATCCCGCTCTTGGTACACAGCGTCCAATCGCCCGACCAAGACCGAGAAAATCCGCGCCTGCAGGTATGTCTCCACAAGGGTTGTTGGGTGTTGCGAGAAGTTTCGGCGGGGAGGAACTAGCGTGGTCGCCGGTCATTAAAACCCCGCCACCATGAGATCCATTTTCGGTGCCCATCCATTGCTGGAGCGCCGCCACCTCAGCAGCATCGAGTTCACTATTTGGGCCGCCGCGAAACGCTCCCAAAGAGAACTTCTCCGTGTTTGCTTGATGAAGGCCGAAGAACCAGATCTCGTCGAAGGGCTCACCCGTTTGAGCTTCTTGCGCCAGCACGGCGTCGATTCTGTTATTGGCGTGGTTTGAGCTGTCGGTATTTCTGCTTATCCATTTTATGTTTAGGTCGGCAAAGGTCGGGGCATGCTGATTTAGTCGTTCGATCATCGATCCGAGTCCGAGAAACTCACCTAAGTGGGCAGTTGGAGAGACTTGGGGATCGTCGGTATAGAGCAGGATCTTGATGGTTGGTCGATTAGCAGCGAGTTGTTCACTCATGGCTTTATCTCCTCTGGGCGAATTCATATTTGTATGAGGCTTGCGGAGGAAGTATTACGAGTTGAGGTGTCGTAAAAGGCGAGAGGCCACTCTTGCGAGTGGCCTCTGTTTAGATCAACGATCGAAGTTGCCGTACTGGTCAGGTCTGTGTCCCCGTACCTGTTCCGGTATCACCCGCCTCTCCTAAAGCTAGAACTTGGAGTTGACCATTGCCGGCTGCGGGAAGCCGGTTGTCTAAGTTGAAGGTACGAAACCTGCCCCGGAAGGTAACAAGGTTAATTTCATTGACATGCGCAAATCCCGCCATCATCGCTCCAAATTCCTTACCTGCACGTCTGAATCGGAAGACAAAGCTTAGAAGGGCTTTGGCGTTCGCTTCACCAGGTGTGCCCACCGAAGCACAGGTCCATCTTAGATCGGACATCCTGACATTCGACACATCTACTCGGCCACCGCCGCCAGCCGCCAATCTGAAGATAAGAGTTTCAGGGTCGGTTCCTGAGTTATCAAAATTCAAATTCATTTCCCAATCTCTTACATCGCAGAAAGCCATACTACATTCTCCTTTCAATTAATTACTTTTGAAGTTCAAGATCTGAGCAGTGGTAAGTGAGAGCAGTTTGTCTTGCAGTTCAACAGCTTCTTTGAAACTATTGTCGAGGACGTACCTCATCTGATCTTGTGTGTCGAACTCGTTACCTGAGCTTTCGATCATTGCGACTTTTCGACGGTACCGACTCACAACATTGCCCAGCAACAATTCTTTAGACGGAAGATAACTAAGCGTTGAGGCGCTATCCGGGAGATATACGGTTTCGTACTTTGCGGAATCAGGCTTATAGATCAGTGTCTGAAGCAACTCATGGATTTCGCAAGGCGAAGCAAGTTCTGAAAGTAATGCAAAAGCCAGCCGGCCGATCGTTAATGCTTCGAGCATTTGCTCCTCAGTACTTGGATCTTGTATGGGTGGACCTGCCACTTCAAAGATAGTCGGGTCGTGGGCGAGAAAATGGATCATCGCGCTAGTCATCTCAGAACGGATGTTATAAGGAGATAACCAGATTGCGAGGTTGGCATAAAACCGTCCTATTTGGTCTGCCGGCGAATCTTCTTCGCCTGGTGGTCGGAAGAGGTTGAGGTTGACGTTGAAGTAATGGTGCCAGGTGGAATCGGCTACGATCCGTCCGACACCGGCACTGTCACCATTATAAGCAGCTACGATGTTGAGTATTCGCGCGTTACGTTTGTCGACCCCATGTGCCACCACGCGCGGCTTGGGTTGGATATGTTTTCCTTTGGGCCACGTGCGTTCGCCCAACTTGCGCGGTATAACGACCGATCCCTCATGCGCGTGATCCGGAAAGACTTGAATCCAGCGGTCTGGCATATATAAAAAGAGCGGGTGAGGCTGTCCATTTTGCAAGGGTTCTCCCAGAGAGTTGAAAGTCCGCAGGATCAACTGTTGTGGAACGGGATCAGAGTGTAGTCCTATGCTGTCGGGATCAGTGCCTGCAGTCAGCACCTGCGAGTTAAAGCTGTCCTCCTTAAATCTTGTCGGTGGTCCCTTCCACTTTCTCAACCGTCCAGCCCGCGGAACTCGATGTCCTAACGCGCGTCCAAGCCCCAGAAAATGTTCATGATCAGGAGGATCCGGTGAAGGTTCATCTTCGAAAGGTATCGCATCGTCCGGAGGTTCATTGGCGTGGTCCCCGGTCATGAGAACGCCTCCTCCATTTTGACCCTTTTCGCTTCCTATCTTCATCCAGTTTTTGAGTGCCGCCACCTCCTTGTCGTCGAGCTCGCTGTCGGGGCCGCCGCGCAGGACTCCAAGTGAAAAATTCTTCCTGTTAATTTGGTGTGTCCCGAAGAACCAGATTTGGTGATACTTGCTGATCAGCTCGGGATATAACTTGTTATCAGCGCCCTGTTCCGTTCCTGCGTTTCTGTTGATTAGGTCTATACATAACTTGGCGAAAGCCGGAGGACGCGCTTTGATGTGTGCCGTCATGCGACTCAAACTCCATCCGGTCGTTTCGTCAGCCACGTCTGGATCATCCGTGTACAAAAGAATTCGGAGTGTGGGTTCGTTAGCGCTGGACAGATCCTGAAGTGAGCGGCTCGGAACACAATCAGAATCATCAGAAATATGATTACTCATAAAGGTCTCCTGATTTATGCTGACCCGGAACTCCGTCTCAGATCGGCAACACCAAGTCTTAGAGCAGAATCATCTAAAACAGCTGCATACTTATATGACGAGGCTAAGGAAAGTATATCTGGGCGCGGGCCACTATATCAGCAACCTCGCTCTCTTGCGAAAAGCGATCGGCGGTTACGTTTTCTGATGTCGGACCATTTGATAGCGAGAGGAATATCGAACTATGGCCAAAATAACTATCAATGGAATTACCACCGACCCAGTGGCTCCGTCGCCGGCTGCTGCGGCTTTCGCCGCAAGCGTACTACCGGCGGATGCATCCGATTCAAATTTCATTCTTGTTCAGACGACGCAACCCCTCGATCGCGCGCAGAAGGAAGAACTGGCTAACTACGGTGCACAGATTCTCGAATACGTGCCGGAAAACACATACCTCTGCAAGTACGAACCGGAGGACCTGAGTCAGATTCGCGCGTTGCCTTATGTCACGTGGGCTAACATTTATCTCAAGGGCTTTAAGGTGGCACCCACCTTGGCCAATGTTTCTGATGCGCCTGCCGAGCGTAACATCGTGGAAGTAGCGTCGCTGCCCGTCGCGACCCTCAGTACCACGCCGAAGACAGTCGACATCGTTTTCCATAACGGCGTCGATCCGGAGACTGTTCGCGAGAAAGTGGCGGCCGCCGCGCGAGTAGATCCGGCGGATCTCAGTCTGGGCCAGCAGAAAGCGCGTCTTACTGTCGAGAGCAGGTTCTTGCCGGATCTGGCCGACATCGACGAAGTGCGCCACATAGAAGAAGTTTTTCCTTACCAACTGCATAACGACATTGCCCGCAGAATACTCGGTCTCGAACCGAATCCTACAAACACTGCGATACCTTTCGAAGGAGATGGGCAGGTTATCGCCGTGGCCGATACGGGATTCGACCAGGGCTCGACGACAAACGTGCATCCTGCCTTCCAGGGACGTGTTGCCAAACTTTACGCTCTTGGGCGTCCGGGCAACGCCAACGACCCCAAGGGCCACGGCACACACGTAGCCGGTTCAGTTCTCGGAGATGCGCAGTCTGCAACGCTCGGAGTCCGCATTCGGGGTACAGCTCCTCGTGCACGCTTGGTCCTGCAGTCGGTACTCGACCAATCTGGTAACTTAGGAGGACTTCCAGATGACTTAAACAATCTCTTCCGCCCACCCTTTGTGGATGATGGCGCACGCATTCACACGAATTCGTGGGGTGTGGTCGGCGCGCAGGTTGGTGGAGTCTATAGCCAGAACTCAAAAGAGGTGGATGAGTTCGTTTGGAACAATCGCGACTGCGTGATCTGCTTCTCTGCTGGCAACGAGGGTCAGGACAGGGACGCCAATGGCCAGATCGACGCGATGTCCGTCACTCCGCCTGCAACAGCCAAGAACTGCATTACTGTTGGGGCGACTGAGAACGATCGGCCCAACTTCACGCTTACCTACAAGCAGGGGTGGCCCGAGGATTTTCCCGCGGAACCGATCGCTTCCGATAACGTCTCAAACAACCCGGAGGGCATGGTCGGTTTTAGCAGCCGTGGTCCAACCCGCGCCCAGCGCATCAAGCCTGATGTAGTGGCGCCGGGTACATTCATACTCTCGGCGCGTTCGCGCGCTACACAAGATCGAGGCTGGGCTCTGTCGGCGGACAACCTGTTCTACTTCATGGGCGGCACGAGCATGGCGACACCTCTCGTAGCGGGTTGTGCCGCGCTCGTGCGGGAGTTCCTGATTAAAGACCGCGGATTGGAAAGACCGAGCGCGGCCCTTGTTAAGGCCCTGTTGATCAATGGCGCACGGAACATTACCGGCCAGTATGTGCCGTCCGAAGCAGGCGTAATCCCCAACAATGCGGAAGGGTTTGGCAGGGTGGACATGCGGGCCACCGTTGGACCACCGAGCTTAATCACGATCAAGGACGAAGATACGGAGTTGGATACCGGAGATGAAGAGAGTGTTACAGTCAACGTAGGTGCAAACGCAAACTTACTCAAGGTTACGTTGGTGTGGACCGATCCTGCCGGCGAGGCGTTGCAAAACGATCTGGATCTGATCGTGCGTTTGCCCGGTGGTCCGGAGCGCCACGGTAACGTGCCGGCCGGGTCGACGGCGTTCGATAGAACCAACAACGTCGAACAGATCGTGGTGGCTCAACCGCCGGTTGGTCCAACGGAAATCGTAGTTCGCGCTCACCGAATTGCGCAGTTCCGGCAGTCGTATGCTCTGGTTGTCCGCCACCAATAGCGAAGAGCAAAACTATTGAGTTCTTTGAAAAGAAAATCCACGGCTCATTCTGTTTTAGTAACCACCAACATGTATGACCGGGCGTTTCTCTTCATCGGGCTCAGCCTGCCGAAGCACTTCTCGAGTGACGGGGGCAGTATCGCCACGGCCGAAAGCCACATAATCAAAAAGGTAGGCAATGGGATGTTTTGAACCCCAATGGAAATACGCGTGTGGAATTTTTCCGGTCTGATCGCGGAGGTAAAGGAGAAAGGCGGCGATAGCGTTCGGTACGGCAGAACTCTCTGCACGCAGCACGCGATAGCCGCCTACCTCCACACCTTCTATCTTCATAACTTCGGCAAATTCGGAAGCATCGCATACCTCCACTTCGAGAAACAGAACGGGATCGCGAGCCGGCAAGTTGTGGTCCTCCCGGTGTTCTGCCATTTCACGCCGGTATTCTTCAGGCTTACTCTCCTCTGGGGGATTAGTGATGATGCGAATAGTCCCTCGGTCGGCTGCTTCGTCGAGGAAGCGTTGCGCTTTCTCGTCGATCTCGAAACGGTTTGCGCGCAGTTCAGTAGTGCGCGCAAGCCGTGAGAGGAACGAAACCAGCAGAATGAGCGCGATGAAGAACCCGGCGATCTTGATGCCGTCAGGACGCTCAATGACATTGACTACAGTGGTGTAGCCGAAGACGAGCGCGATGAACGCGAACACCGCTGTCAGAACCTTTTGCTGCCTGCGCCAGGCGGAGAGCGTAACAGCGACCGCCGCCGAACTCATTAGCACGAGTACGCCGGTAGCGTATGCCCCGCCTTGTGCGTTCACATCGGCCTTAAAAATAAAAGTCACGCCGAAGGCGACGATCGTTAATACAATCACGAGTGGTCGCATGGCGCGCGTCCAGCTCGGGGCCATGCCGTAGCGCGGCAGGTATCGTGGAATGATATTGAGTAGCCCCGCCATCGCTGATGCGCCGGCAAACCATAGAATGAGAATTGTGCTTATGTCATACACCGTCCCGAAAGCTTCTCCGAGGTATTGGTGAGCGAGGTAAGCGAGAGCGCGGCCCGACGCTTCACCGGCAGGGTGATCCCCTACCGCGGCCCGAAAAGCCTCGGCTGGAATCAATAGCGCAGTCACGAAGCTGCTCGCCACGAGCATTACGCTCATTATCAGAGCGGCGCACATGAGAAGCTTTTTGGTGTTGCGGATTCTTCCCGCCGGTTTTTGCTCTGTGTCTGTCGAGCTTCCTTTCACCAAAGGCATTACGGCAACACCCGTCTCGAAACCCGAAAGTCCAAGCGCCAGCTTTGGAAAGACGAGCAGGCTGAGGCCGATCACCATCACCCAGTTTCCGCCGACTCTATCTGAGGAGAGCAAAGCGATCTGCCAGTTTGAGATCGTCGCAGGGTGTTGTATCAAGTGGGAAACGCCCACGGCAATAATTACTAAATTCAGCAGGAGGTACGCTGCTACCAGCAGGACGGCGATGCCAATCGCTTCCTTAAAGCCCTTCAGGAACACGGCCGCAAGGAAGCTGATTAGCAGGAGAGTGATGCCGATGTTTACCGTCGTGTGGTCCAGGTTCGAAAGAAGGCCATGCATGAATGGGTTCTCGACGATATGAGCGGTGGCGTCCGCTGCCGAGAGTGTGATCGTGATAATGAAGTCGGTTGCCACGAAGCCGAGCAGGATGAGAATGAAGAGCTTGCCTTTCCACCACGTCAGCAGCTTTGCAAGCATTGAGATGGACCCTT
This sequence comes from Pyrinomonadaceae bacterium, assembly GCA_044867025.1. GTDB lineage: Bacteria > Acidobacteriota > Blastocatellia > Pyrinomonadales > Pyrinomonadaceae > PSRF01. The sequence continues at coordinate 13,552 of JBIOUJ010000231.1, forward strand.
CGCCATGCGGGCTTTCTTCAGCGACTCGACGGTAGATCGGGAGCGCACCTAATAGCGTCAGGAGTACAAGTATCATGGTTGCAACCGGCGCCAAGGCACCGGCCGCTAGAAAGGCAATCCCTGGTTGATAACCGAGGGTTGAGAAATAATCGACGCCTGTGAGGCACATCACTTTCCACCACGGATGATGACGGTGGTGTTCCTTCTCACGCTCGAAGGGACCTTCCATTTCTTTGACATACCCTGCCATTAGCCAACGTTTAAAAGCACTAGCTTCAGGCCTCGGCTTTCTCGCCAAAGAATTACTAGCCGCCAAAGACATGTGTGCAGAACCTATTAACGAAAGGAAGGAATGCTAAGGGGGCTCGTGCGCTTGCTTCGAGGATCGGGGGATGTGGTATTGCGGAAATCGGGTAACAAGGATCAAGCGACAGCAATGATTAAATAAGAGTATTCAGATATCTGTCAAATGCATTGTGAACCCAACTCTTTAATAGTGACGACGACGCGTGATCGAGATACAACGTTACACGTTCGTGCGTCTGCAGGATCGAAGAAGGATGCATTGGATTTACATTCAGCTCGACAGCGGCTTTCACTGCCTGCGCCTTCCTTTGATCCGGAACGATGCATAAGATTTCACGGCTTCTGAAGATCTGTCTAATGGACATCGAAATTGCCTGAGCCGGAACTTCATCAATATTTTTGAACCAACCCTCACCAACTTGTTGTTGTCGACACGCCTCATCGAGATTAACAACGATGTAGGGAGCCTCCGTATCGAAGTTCGCCGGCGGGTC
>JBIOUJ010000232.1:0-18193 GCA_044867025.1 Pyrinomonadaceae bacterium
GGAGGTTGACCCACCCGCTACCGCAGGTGGTACTGACATCGATCCAAGTTTGATTCATAAAGCAAGAACAGATGCTCGAACCAAAAGCACATCTCGGACGCGGTTGGAGTTTTCCGGTGCGGTTGCACGAGAAGGAAGGCACGATTCGATTCTCGGAATTTGAGCAAGACATTCGCGAATCGATCTGGATCATCCTCTCCACGCGGAAGGGCGAACGCGTGATGCGACCGGATTTCGGTTGCGGCATTCACGATCTGGTGTTCGAAGTGATCAATACGTCAACACTTACCGACATCGAGACGCGCGTTCGCGAAGCACTCGCGGCATTCGAACCGCGCATCGACGTCGATCGCGTCAACGCAGAATCAAACGGAGGACTCGACGGGCAACTGCGCATCTCGATCGATTACCAGATACGCGGAACCAACAACCAGTTGAACCTGGTCTATCCGTTTTACATCAAGGAGCGAGGTTAGCGTGATTTCTCCACCCGCAGTCGATGGCCGGCGCGTCGAGAGCTTTTTCCAGGAGCTGCGACGCTTTGCGCCTCACTACACGCCTGACTTGAACCTGACTGACGAGCAGGGCGCGGGTGTTGCCCTCATGCGAATCTTTGCTCAGCTCGCCGAGATAGTCGCGATCCGGATGGACCAGGCGCCGCAAAAACATTTCGTCGCGTTCCTCGACAAGCTTGGAATCACGTTGTTGCCTGCACGTCCGGCTCGCGCCGCAGTTACTTTTCGTTTAGCTTCCGGACTCGAAGCAGTGGTTCGCGTTCCCGCATTCACGCGTGTCACGGCTCCTGGACCGGACGACGAGATTCCATTCGAGACTAAAGACGAGCTGGTCGCGATACCGGGCGCGCTGAAGGCGATGTATGGCGTCGATCCTCTCAAGGACCAGATCTTCAGCCCACCGCCCGGATTCTTGAAGCAGGAACCGCGCACACCTACTGAGCTCGGTTACGAGATTCAATCCTTTGTGCCTCAGGGATCGAATCGTGTGCAACTGAATCACACGACCGAGTTGGAGGCGGGATCGTTTCTCCGCATCGGGTGCAAACAGAAGAATGTCGTCGAGAAAGTTGAAGAAGGAAACTTTGTCACGCTCTCTCAGCCGTTCGAAGAGGACTCTTCTGAAGGCACCATCGTCCTTCCTATTCGAAACTTCGAAGTCTTCAACGGCATCGATCAACAGGAGCACATAATCTTTATCGGCCACAACAATCTCTTCACGATCAAAGAAGAAGTCGAAATCACACTCGAAATCACTTTGAAGGACGCGCAGTCGGAGCTTCAGCCTCTCGATCTCGTTTGGCAGTTTTGGACCGAGGATGAAACCTTGATACCTCCCGGTCACTGGCGGGCGTTGAACGTGAGGTCAGACGGCACCGGAAGCTTATCTTCCAGTGGCCGGATCGTGCTGGTGAAGCCGGCGCCGTTTGAGATCAAACCTCTGACTGTTGGTGGACGAGAGAGCCGATGGATTCGTGCGGCACTCAAAGAAGACCTTCCAGTCGGATCGAGAGAACTCCCCGAAATCGAAACGATCAGGGTGAGCGTCAATACCGTAACTACGGGATCGCCAATCGGCATTTTCGCGGACCAGGGTTTTTACAATGCGACGCCACTCGACGTTCAAGTCGATCCCGGCATCGGATTCTTCCCGTTTGGAACAGAACCGCGCCAGTTCGATCAGTTTTACATCGCGAGCAAAGAAGCGTTCTCGAAAAAAGAAGCTGAGGTCAAACTAAATTTCGATCTCGACTTGCAGACGCTGGCTGGACCAGCGGTGGTTAAGTCGAACGCAGGGCTGCGCGCCTATTCCGTCGGATTGCGCCGCAAGTTGTACGAGTTGAATGTCGCCACCGGGCAATGGATCGACCTGAACAGTCCCTTTGACGTTGCGAGTGCCGAACGATCTCAAGGCTCTCGTTATTTTCTCGTCGAAGACTCTGTTCCAGCCGCGATTACGACTAGTTCGGGCGATACGATCTTCGTCTTCGCCAAAACCGAAGACGCGCTCGACAATGAAGTAAACAATCGCGCGAATAAAATCTGGGGCCACTCCCATCTGAGCAGCGGGACCAACACCAATCCTGTCTGGTTCGATCTGGACGCTCCGGATATGAGCGGCGGAAAGAAGTTCGTACGCTTCAATCCGGCTGCCATCGCCCTGCCTGCCGGCTGGCCGTCACAGTTCTTTGCTGTTGTATTTGCTGTGGACGGCAACAACAAGCTCTCCTGGAGAACCATTAATTTTACGGGTGTGCCATTCGGCGGTTGGTTTCGCCAGGCGACTGGAGAGCCGACGTGCGCGTCTTCACCATTCGTGGTGGTTGCCGGGTCAGACATTCTCGTTTTTGTCACCAGCGATGATGGCATCGTCTACCGCCTTCACGCGACGCTTGGCAGCACGACGTGGACCCCACTCACGCCAACGAGTACGACCTTCAAAGCGAAGTCGCGTCCGTTTGCGCAGCCGATCGGCGGAGGTCCCGATGCAAAAGTATTCGTCGTCGGGACCGATGGCAGCGATCAATTAAGACTATTCGAATGCGATACGCGACCCTCTGCCCAAGTCGCCGGCAAATTTGAATGGATCGATCTCGGCCGTCCTTCGGAAGGAATAGCTGAAGACGATCCGGCGCCTGAAGGTTTTATTGAGGACGATGCTGAAGGTGATCTCGATCTGGAAGGCAAGCACATTTTCCTCTGCGGCGCTGACAAGCAACTGTGGGAACGACTTGACGGTATCGATGGAAGTGGTGATCCGCGATGGGCACGAAGGATCAGGTTCGGCGATCCGGATCTGCGAGGTGCGCCCGCGACTCTTTCGGATCCCGCGGCAACGCCGATCGTGGTTGACGTGTTTTCTGCAAGCAATCGAAACTCGCTCGTGACGTGGCACTTCGAGATCCATCGTGGCGCCAGCATATCCAGTCCACGCCGGCGCGCGGTGCTGCTGGCTCCGTCAGCATCGCCTAATGATGATGAATACAAGGGTCGCACTCTCACTGTTACCGACAGCACGAACGAAAGCAGGAACATCATCTCTTATGAGGGTGCTCATAAGCTGGTCCGCGTGAATAACCCGCTCACGGATTTGCCGTCGCTCGGCGCGACGATCCTGGTTGACAGCGATAACGTTGGACCAGCGCGACCTGAGGAGACCAATAAACTCCTGACTCTTCACGTTCCGAAAACCGATAAAACCCCAGCAGTAGGTCTCGCCGTTCGAATTGACGGCGACTTCGAAGCGGTCGACTTCTACAGCCGGCTCACGGGAGTTGTATCGTTGAATTCGACTCTGCCGAGTGGCTCGTTTGCTTATTCGGTATACGCGCTGGTCGTATTACAAAGAACTGAGTTTTTGTCCGTCGAAGATCCCGGCACGGTTCCGGAGCTTTCGTGGGAGTACTTCAATGGCCGCGGCTGGGTTTCCCTGACAGTAACTGACGCGACTCGGAATCTTCTGTCATCAGGCACCGTGACGATCAAGAGCCTGCCGAAAGACATCGAGGAAACGGAGGTCGCGGGCCAGGAAAACTTTTGGATTCGCGCACGGTTGGTTGGCGGTGACTACGGCCGCGAAACATTCAAGATCGAAGGGCCGGCAAATAATCAACGCATCGTTTCGGAAAAGAGCAGTCTTCGTCCTCCGAAAGTTCAGTCGCTGCGACTCTCTTACAAGGCCAAGCCTGTTTTTCCTCAAACGTGTCTGACCTTCAACAATCTTGACTTCCTCGATCAGACCGCTGCGTGTGAAGCTGAAGACTCTCACTTTCCGCCGTTTCAGACACTCGAAGATCGCTCGTACACGATCTTCTTCGGCTTCGATAAGACATTCAAAACAGGACCAGTCCGCATGTTAATCGACGCGGCGGAACGAAACTTTGATGAGACCAAGCCGCCCGAGTTTGAATGGAGCTTCCGCAAAGATCGCAAGTGGAAAAAGCTCGACGCCGATGACGGTACTGTTGCTCTCACGCGCCAGGGAATCCTCACTGTTTCAGCTTCCGACGAGCTAACGAAAGAGACACGCTTCGGGGAGTCGCTCTACTGGATCAAGGGATCGCTGCGCGTCGATCGGGCGTTGGCCGATGCCGACGTCGAAGTCGACGAGACTCAAGCAGCGTTTTCGTGTGAAGAACCGAAAGCAGAGGAGCAGGAGAAAGTCGCAACAGTGATCGCCGCCGCTGCCGCAGAGTATCCATTTCCGTTATTGCTGGGAGTGTTTCTAAACACCGTCTGGGCCGTTCAAGGCGAAACGATCACCGAAGAGATCGTCGCATCCGGTGACGGTGAGCAAAACCAAACTCATGCAATGCAACACGGCGACGTGCTTGAAGGCGAAGACATCCGTGTTCAGGAAGCGTTGTCAGCGGAAGAGCGAGAACGGATCGAACGTGAGCTTGGCACAGGCAGCGTAACCGATCGCGAAGACCTCGGCGGCACGTGGGTCCGTTGGAAAACGGTCAAGGCTTTATTCGATTGTGGTCCCGAAGACCGTTGCTATGAAATCGATCGCGCTGCGGGACTGCTTCGATTCGGTGACGGTGACCATGGACGTGTTGTGCCTGCTGGTGTCGATAACATTCGCGCGTTCAGTTATCGAACCGGAGGCGGCGCGATTGGAAATGTGAAGACGAATGAGATTCAAGGTCTCGCGACGGCGGTTGCCGGAATCGAGTCTGTGTTCAATCCCACGCCGGCCGGTGGCGGATCCGATAAAGCCGATACCGAGGAGATGTTGACGATTGGACCACGACGGTTAAGCCATCGTGACCGCGCGGTCTCTGTGGAAGATTTTGAAGAGCTGGCGTTCGAAGCGTCCCGGCAGGTTGCGAAGGCGCGTTGTCTTGGGACCACCAATCTCATTCGAAGCGACACGGGCCTTCCCGATCCGTGCGATCCAAGACAATTCCACCAACCCATCGAGGAACGTGGGTGGGTGAGCCTGATCATTGTGCCTAACTCGTCCGATCCTCGCCCGTGTCCTTCATTGCAACTGCGCCGCGTCGTCAAAGACTACCTGCGGGAGCGCGCTCCCACCGTTGTCGCCGCTGGTGAACGAATCGTCGTGCGTCCACCCGACTACGTGATCGTCAGCGTGCAGGCAAAGATTTTCGTCACCACGCTCGAGAAGGCGGCCGCGGTTGAAACGGAAGCACGCACGCAACTGGAGAAGTTTCTTCATCCCGTCAGTGGTGGGCCGGAAGGAGAAGGTTGGGAGTTTGGACGACCGGTGACACGTTCGGACGTGTTCGCGCTACTGGAACGGATCGCGGACGTCGATCGCGTCGAAGACCTGGTGTTTGTGTTTCGAGACAAGAAGGATCCGGATCGCGTGACGATTGGACCAAACGAATTATTAGCCAGTGGCGATCACAAGCTGGCGATCAAGAAGGCTTAGAAGATGCCTCTCGAAATTCCAAATCTAGATAACCGTCGCTGGGCGGATCTCATGGAAGAAGCCCGCGCGTTGATCCCGCGCGTTGCGCCTCGCTGGACGGACCACAATGTTCACGATCCGGGCATGACGTTTATCGAGTTATTTGCCTGGCTCGCCGAGATGCAACTCTATCAACTCAATCGCGTAGGCCGGAAACATCGCGAAGTGTTTACTCGACTTGCAGGTGGAGATCGCGGCCTGCGCAAACCTGCTCGCGTTCGCGTGCGTGTCGACGGCGACCTGAATAGTGGAGTTTTTCTGCCGGCAGGCACACAGTTGGCGCCGTTGGAAGGCACTGAGATCGTCTTTGAGACAGAGCAGGATCTATTTCTAACGCGCAGCCGGCTGATTCAAGTGATCGCTGAAGACAGTTCGGGTCGCGTCGATCAAACACAAGCGAACGCTCGACCGGGAATCACATTCCTCGCGTTTGGCGAGAATGCGGACAAAGGCGCACAACTCACGCTGCGCTTCGATAATTTTCACGCGGACGAAGAACGTGAAATACGTCTCACCGCTGACGTCTTCACCGACGATCTCGTGGCGCGGTGTGGTAAAGACGATCCATTGCAGATCGAACGACAGGAAACGACCACAACCGATATCGATCTCGTCTGGGAATATCTCGCCGCGGGGAATCGATGGGTAACACTCGATGTTGTGAACGACGAAACGAAGGGGTTTGCGCAGAGTGGCACGATCACTGTCGCAGTTCCAACGAACACTGATCCCAGTCTTGGCTTTTGGCTTCGTGCGCGTATTCGAAATGGTTACTTCGACATCGAACCGCGTCTTCGCAGCATCAACCTCAACGTTCTGCCTTGCTCTCAACGCGAGACTGTGCGCAATGAATCTCTCGGTACGGGCGACGGCAAGCCGGATCAGTCGTTCGAGCTGAAAAAAGGCCCGCTGCTTGTTCCGGACCCTGAACAGCCTTCGACGATCGTAAGCAGTGATGTTGTCGACTGGAATCTTATCGCAGCGAAGATCGAGAAAAGCGATCCCGAGTTCTCCGGTAACTTACGCCGTAATCTCGCGACGTCCGGCGGCAATGTTTTTGCTGAATTTGAGCGCATCAAGGAACTCAACAAGACGCTAAAGTCGAAACCTTCGAGCGAGATCGACGATCTGATCGGTCGTGCTCCAGTGGCGGTGACTGTTGCCGGCGAACAGTGGACTCTTGTTCCGTCACTCGATAGCTCCAATCCAACCAGCAAACATTTTCTCTTCGACGTCGAGAGCCGGCGTGTTGAATTCGGCAACGGTCTCAACGGCCAGGTGCCGGCGAAGGGCCAGCAGGTTTCGGCGCTTTGGTATCGAGCGTCCAACGGCAGAGCGGGAAATGTTGCGCGAGGTCTGAAGTGGAGATTTCGCACCGCTGCAATTCCCGGCGTGACGTTGACAAACCCCGAGCCCGGCTTCGGTGGGAAGGATCCAGAGCCTCTCGATGAAATGGAACTCCGAACACGCGCGATGCTGAGTCGCCCACAGCGCGCAGTTACGCCGAACGATCTGGAGTCGCTCGCGCTCTCGACACCGAATGCTTTTGTCGCGCGAGCAAAAGCGCTCACTAACTGTCCTATTCCGGAAAGCATCAGCGTTGTTGTAGTCCCAAAGATCCGCCCCGGAAGAACAGGGAAACCGAAGCCGCCGTCGGAACCGTTCGTGCGAAAAGTCGAGCAGCAACTGCAACGCGGCAGACTGCTTTGCGACGACATTCGCGTGATCCGTCCTATATATATAGAGGTCAGCGTTGCGGCGAGTTTGCGATTGCTGAAAGGCGCGGCACAGGAAACGGTGATTGAACGCGCGCGCCAGGCGCTGGATCGTTTTCTCAACGGTGAACTTCAACCCTCGGACAAAACTGCTGCACCCAGTCGCGACTCTGTTCGGCAAACCGCGACCAGGTCTCCGTGCCCGACTCGTTGGCCGTTCGGCCGCTCGGTGTTTCCTTCAGAGGTCTATGCGATCCTGGAAGGCGTTACCGGTATCGACTTCGTTTCCAACCTCACGTTAAGCGCGTCGAGAAACGACGTTCCCGTAACACCCGATCGAACAGGCGCAATCCCAATTCCCCTGGCCGGACTCGTCTATGCGGGTTCGCACAATCTGACAATCGAAACAAATTCAGGGAGGAACGCATGAAGCCGGACGACTTCCGTCGACAGATCTTCCGCGATTCTTCCCATTGGGATTACGGACTGAGCTACAAGCTCGAGCGCGAAAAAGGTGGAGGCGTAGCTCTGTTCTCGCGTCCCGCGTTTGCCGGCTGGGCCATACAAGCAGATGAGGTCACCTCTGTTGCAAGCCTTGCGCTTGATGAGTGCGGCCGCATCTTCTGGATGCACAATTGCGAGCTATATCGTTTCGACCCGATCGGTTCGTTGATTGAGCCGATGGTCCCGCTCGGCGATTGTTCCGAACAACGCGAGCACGAGTTTGGTCGAATGCTCGTTGCAATGAGACGCATCTGGCTTCTCGATCGAACTGGTTCACGACTGATTGCGCTTCGCACCGATACGTTTCAAATCATCGCCGAGATCGCGTTGGAGGAACCGATCGATTTTGCATGGTCCAAGGGACAACTCTTCGTTCTCGATCGTCACGGCATCGCGACTTACGACATTTATGGCCGCCAGCTTCGGCCACCGCGTAGGGATCATCTCTCGCGTCCTGTTGCGATCGGCGCCGCGCCGGACGGTGAATGGGTTTATGTGATCGACAAAGATGCGAAAGGTTTTCTCCGCTTCCAGCCAGACGGTTCGTTCCACGACGAGATTGGAGATTTCAACGACGTCGCCCCCGGCTTCAGGCCAAAGCTTCTCGCGGTCCATTCGAGCGGAAATCTTTTCGTCAACTATGGTTCACAACTCATTCACGAGTTCTCACCGGATGGTGGTTACATCGGCAGCACGGGCGATCTCAGTCCGGCAACAAGGATCTTTTCGCTAACGTTCAGTGCCGCTGGCGATCTTTACGCCGGAGCACTCGAGGGCATCGCGCGCTTCTCATTTCAGACTGGTCTTGCGGGGAACCAGGGAGTTTTTTATAGCGGCACGTTGGATAGCGGCGGCGAGGGAAACGACTGCTGGCACCGGCTCGATTTGGTAGCAGACATCGACACCGGCGGCACGGTCGATGTTTCTTTTGCGACTTCAAGTGAAGCCGGTATCGCAAGCGCGGTCAACGACATCATCAATCGAACGACTCCGGTTAAAGAACGAGCCGACACGCTCGAAGCGTTACTCGATTGGCAAGAGCCGGAGGTGCTGCGCGCGTTCTCGCCTGTCGAGATTGCTGAAAATGCCGCCGCGGAAAGCACGTTTAGACGGCGGTTGACGCACAGCATTGTCTTTCGCACTGAAACCAGGCGTTACCTGTGGATCAAGTTAGCGCTTTCCGGACTCGCGTCGGGCGCGAAAGCAGCGGTCCACGAGATGCGCGTCTATTACCCGCGTCTTTCATTTCTCAGATACCTGCCTGCGGTTTATCAGGAGGATCCTACTAGTCGAGAGTTACTGGAGCGCTTCCTCTCGACCTTCGAAACGGTTTCTTCCGGTCTCGAGGGAACGATCGAAAGAATTTCGGAAGTGTTTGATCCGGAGCAGACGCCGAAGGAGTTTCTTGACTGGCTCGCGCAGTGGCTCGATCTCGGAGTGGAAGAAGACTGGTCACCCGAAGTGAAGAAGCAACTGATCGGCAAGGCATCGTCGCTTTACCAGAAGAAGGGAACACCGGCCGGGCTGGCGGAGTTCATTGAAATCGTAACTGCGAAGAGACCGTTCATTCGCGAGTCGTTTGAAACAGAGCGCCCGCTGATCCTCGGAACCGGCTCGCGTCTGGGTTTCGAAACACGTGTCACCGCGCGTGCGACCAAAGATCTCGCGAAAGATCAGCGCACAATTCTTGGAGCCTCTGCGCTCGGAAAATCAAAACTCCGCGAGACATCCCGGGTCCAGATAAATCCATTCCGTGCGGCGGCAAATCACTTCACCCTGTTACTCGACCTCTCGCCGCAGGAGTTTCGGCGACACGAACGCGGCTTGCACCGGATCATTCGAGAAAACACGCCCGCGCACGTCGGCTACGACATTCGTCTTGTTTCAACCGCGGGACTTGGACCAAACACGTTTGTCGATATGAATTTCAGGGTCGAAGATCCTCAACCTTTTTATATCGGCCACTCATCTCTCGGGCGCTCGGTCTTGAGTGGGTTTTCTTATGGTCCGGAGTTAGGCATCGACACAACGCTGACTGGCGGAGAGTGCGGTCCCATCGGCACGCCCGCAGTCTGTTACGGAGAACAATGATGCAGCAACACGAGTCAACTCATTCATGTCAATGCGACGTGTGTAAGGTCAAGCATTTCGAACGAAACAACTATTTCCACGGCAAGATGTTGAGCGCTCGCGACCTCAGAGCGGAGCAAGAGTACTTCAACGAGAAGCGGTGGTTGATCAACCGCACGATCGCCGGCTGGGGAATAGTTTGTGGGCTCGAAGTCAAAGTGGATTACGGTTGTTTTGTCGTCGAGCCGGGCCTGGCATTGGATTGTTGCGGCCACGAGCTGCTCGTCTGTGAGCCACAGCGACTTCATCCCAACAAGATTGCGGAACAGTTGGAAATCGATCCTTACCAACCGTCCGATCCGATCCACTGGGTACTGTGTCTCGAGTATCAGGAGTGCAAGACCGAACCGGTCAAACCGCGTACTGGTTGTCATGAGAGTGAGCAAGGTGAGTACAACCACATCCGCGATCATTACAGGCTACGCTTTCGCGCCTGGGACCCGAATCAGCCAAAGGATCCGAACAGGGACCAGCCGTGCCCCAAAGATCACAACGACTTTTGCTGTCCTTACGAAGGCCTCGGCAAGACAGTCTCCGTTCACAAAGCATTGGTCGACGCTTCTCTCGAGTGTTCGACGTGTGAGGACTGCGATTGTGTTGTGCTGGCCATCGGAACACTCGAGCCAGGTCAAGGGCAAAACGCTGAGATTCAGATCGACGAAGAGTCATGGAAATTCCGGAGAATCGTTTACACAAATCCTGCGCTAGCGAATCTCATCCGTTGCTTTCACGGAGGCCTCGCTCACATTTCACACATCAACTGGAAGTGGCAGAGACCGGACAATCATTACGATGTGGACCAGTTTTTGTACCTGCTGATGCAAACACGTTTGCAAGTCACATTCGATCACGCGATGAATCAGGAGACGGTCGAGGATCCTCGCAGCTTGCGGCTGTCTGTCTACATGCCTGTTACTGACGGGAGTTGTCCCGTTCCTTATCTCGTTCCGGTGGACCATGTTGAGTATGCGGGCAATGTTGCGACGTACTACTTCGATCATCGCTGTATCGAGCACAACTTGCGGGCCGTATGCAAGAAACTTCCAAAACCGGCGGAGGTTGAGATCGTGCTGCACGGCAGCATGGTGCTGGATGTTCACAACCGTGCGCTGGACGCGGAATTGATTCGCGCCTTTCCGACCGGGAACGGTGTTCAGGGAGGAGAATTCATCACTTACTTCACCGTGGGCCAACGAGATCGAACGTACTAAGCGCCGCGGAGATTGAAACAGATGAGGCTTTTTCGAAAGTCACGAGTTGAACTTGGATCGATGTCAGTACCACCTGCGGTAGCGGGTGGGTGGATGATGAGCATGCGATATTCCTATGAATTTGAATTCTAAGAGTGACCCACCCGCTACCGCAGGTGGTACTGACATCGATGTCCCAGTGATTCCTGGCTTTGGAGGCAGAGCCGATTGAAACAGAAGAGGCAAGCTCATGATCAATAAGACCAAAACCGAATGCGAAACGAAACTGTGCCAATACGATTCCCTGACACGGACACGGTTCTATAACGGCATGCTGTTGACGGCCGAGCACCTGCGCGCAGAGCAGGCGTATCACCGCGAGGCGCTGAAGCGCTTGAATCGAAATCTCTTCGGCTCCGGAATTGTTTGCGGCCTCGAAGTTGAAATTCAGCCGCGCGGCCTGTGTCTCACCGTACATCCGGGTGTGGCGCTCGATTGCTGCGGCAACCTGGTCGAAGTCTGCAAGTGCGTTACTGTGGATCTGTCGAAGGTGTGCAAAGACGAATACGGTTCACAATGTCTTCCACCTCCCGATCCGCAAAATCCGGATCAAAATGTCATTAATAAATACCTTGTGCTTCGTTACGATGAAAGGCTGACGGATCCTGAACAGGTGTTTACTCCGGGCGACGAGTGCAAGGCTGCTGGTGAGAAAACCAACTGTGAGGCTTCCAAGATTCGGGAGGGTTTCTGCATTGAGCTTTGGGATCGATGCCCGTGCCCCGAGGATTATCCAGAGCCCAACGAGAGCTTGTTGGAAACGTTGAAGAAGGGACGCAAGGCAATGAGTCAACTGCCTGGCGGCGGATCAACCCCAGCACCTGCCCCCGCGCCCCCAGGGCAAGGTGCGGCCAATTTGAGAGCGTCGATGGGCCGGCAAGAGCAGTCCCTTGGTCTCGCTGCGCAACCGACTGACGGCCGTAAGGACTGTATCGATCTACCTCTTCCATGCTCGAGCTGCGGCTGCTGCGAAGATTCAAATGCGGTCGGACTTGCGAAGCTAAAAATCAATTGCGCGCAGAGCACGATCGAGATCGTGGAATGCGAGTGCCGCCGCTACGTGATTAGTCCGCGTCTACTGGTTTGGCTGTTCTCCAAGTTTCCACTACGCCAAAATATTCCGGCGGAAATGGACGACGTGTATACACATCTTGGATATCGTCCGGTTGCACAAATGATGGGCACTGCTGTTGGGTTCGAGAAGCGCGGCGACACGCTTCGAGAGCACGAAGAGAAGATCGCGTTGCACACAGATCAAGTCAGCAAACTTGATGAGAGAATCAGTGTTCTCGAACGGGCTCCACAAACTCCAAGGGATACAGAACCCCCACCGGATACACCAGCGGGTAGTCCGCCGAGTAAGCGCGCGGCGAAAAAAGCGCCGCTCTCCACGGCGATTAAGAAAGAATGAGGTGAATCGCGCGTGAGCGCTCATTCTACTCACCAAACAGCACCGCCCCAGCGCGCAGATCCGCAACGCGCGACGACGCAACAGTCGCACGGCGGTGCGCGCGGTGCCTTTACGTCGATCAACCGTTTGCAGCGTGCGGTTGGCAACCGTGCGATGGGCGCGTTGCTGCGTTCACGCGTAATCCAACCGAAACTCGAGGTCAGCGAACCCGGCGATGAATTCGAGCGCGAAGCGGATCGGGTCGCCGACGAAGTGATGCGGATGCCTGAACCGCAATCAGCCACGGCGCCTCTTCATGCGGCGAGCTCGATCGGGTATTCGCAGTCGCAGCAGACTCATCACCATCCGAGCGTTACGCTCGCTCGCGCTCCGGTCCACATCAGCCGCATGTGTGCCGGATGCGAGGCCGATCGTGAAGAGCGCGAGCCGGAGACCGAGTCGCAGACCGAACAGAAAGAAGAAGAAAAAGAAGAGGACGACGAGGAAAAATTCGTTCAGGCTGAATTCGCGGCGCCCGATCCTCCTGAAGCTCCCAAAAACCTCGAGACAGATCTAGATAACAACCACGACGGAGGCACACCACTTTCCGAACCTCAGCGCGATTTCTTTGAGCCACGCTTTGGCGCCGACTTGAGCGGCGTGCGACTTCACCAGGACGCTCAAGCTGCCGAGCTCGCCGAACAGGTCAACGCTCGCGCATTCACCCTGGGCCAGGATGTTTACTTCGGCGCCGGACAATATGCACCATCGACGGACGAGGGCCAACGCCTGATTGCGCATGAACTGACGCACACGTTGCAGCAGTCAGGTGTTGAACCAGTCAAATCGTCGCCCATATCTCACGATCAATCTTCGCAAACTCAACCGGAAACAGAACCTGACGAGCGCAAACAGGAACCTGATGAGCGCGAAAGAGAACTTGAGGCCAGCGTAATAAAACCTGAGGACGGCATTCAACCACTTCTGTCAAACGGGGGTCTTGTACTGCCCCAAATCGCTCTCAGTTTAGTAATGCCGGTGTTGCGCCTGCCCCTTGCTTCTGTCATTCAACGAAGAGCGAACGTAGCACTCGCACCTCGCGGTCTACCCTGCATTACGATGGACGTTACGGGAACTCTCGGCGAGCTAAATCTTATGTTTGATCACAACCTGGCCGACCTCAGCGCGATCAATCTGGCTCTCATCGAAAACTATGTCGGACTCTGGGTAGGATTAGGTATGAGCCGGGATTTAATCATCAGCGGTTACGCCAGCACAGACGGCTCTCAACGACGCAACTGGCAATTATCGTGTGATCGAGCCGAAGCCGTAAAGGGCGAGCTTGTGCGCATCGGTGTGCCGGATACGAAGACCACAACCTTTGCGCACGGCGAAACTAGCGATTTCGATACTACAGCTCTCGAACCGAACCGCCGAGTGACAATCGATTCCACTCCGGGAACGGGCCCGGTGATCACTCCAACTTTGGTTCCCAGCGACGACTTCGCGGGGAGGAGTCATACCAGGTTCGGGCTGAGTGAAACGATCTTCGTGGACTATACTGCGACACCTGCAATTGCTGCTGCCGAACACTTCGGCGTGGAGTGGATCGTTGTCACGGGCGCTGGAACAATCCTGAATGTACCTGGTCGCGACACTTACACTGCCGGGAACGTACCCGCAACGGAGCGGTTGGCTTTAATGGTGTCTACAGGTCCGGCGGTAGGCAGTCAACTGATCACGGTTGACATACCAGTCATAGCACCGGTGAGTGCTTACATGGCGCAAGTCGCTGGAACGGGCCTGTGTCATAGAGCTGGTACGGCATCGGTCGGCTTTAGAGGCACCCCGTTTATTCTTCCCGCGGATGTTTCATTTAGCGCTATCCAATTCCGCGAAGGAACAGCCACCGGCATCGGTACCGGTTCTTTTAGTGGTTCGAATGGAGACCCACACCCCCTCGGAGGATGGGCGTCCGTCGGAGGTGGTAACGTCGCAACGGGCTGTCCTGTGCTCGGTGTTGACACGGTCTCATCGAGAACTTCCAGCCCCAGCACCTTCTTGGGCCTTTTCCCGGACTGGACAGGTACGTTCCTGTGGCCCATTCCATGGGAGTATCAGGCTCCCGGAGGGGCCGTGATAACCTTAATCACCGCGTCGCATGTGTGCATAGTAGACAGTGCTGGAAACGCGACGATTTCGAAAGCAGGAGCGGGCCCATTCTCGAGAGCTCTTGCTGATCCGCCTTCATGCATTGCCGCGACGGGTCCAGCGACGACGCCACATTGCTGTTAGGAATGAGGGGAATTCTGTCGTGGAAGAAGAGTTGGAACGTGAGCTCGAAACAGAACAACAGCGATTGCGACGTCTGGCTAGTTCGATGACCGTCGCTGATTTTGTGAATGAAGCGAACGCGACGCTCAGACAATGGGAAAACAAACCTAACGAAATGTACGGCCGGCTCGCAGAAACAATTGCTGACCTGCTGAATTCGGCGCCGTACAGCGGAGACAAATCTGCTAAAGCCGCAACCTGGCAGATCGCTGAGCAAACCTTTGCTCGGAAAGCGACCTCCATCCCCGTTCCGACACTTGTTCGTCTGCTTCTTCATCTCGCTTCGGAGCCGCTCAGCGACAGAAACGACTGGCCAACCGTACGAGCAGATCGTGCGAGCTGGTGGTTGGAGACATGGAACCGCTTGGACCAGGCGATGGATCCCAAATTCGATCCCGATGACGTTCCCGACCTTTCCGCCAAGCCGGGCGCGCCAAAAACGGAATACTACAAGCAGCAGTTTAAATTGCGTCAGGTAGAGCCGCACTTCAAGCAGACTGCCTCGAGTTACCTCGCTCATATTTACTCGCTTGCGCCTAAACGACCGGAAGAACTAAACGTTCTCCTGACCAAATACCTGTCGAATGCGGCGCGGAAACAATATTTCCCCACACCCAACGAGCAAGTTTAGATGCCAAGAGCCCCACGAGGAACAACGCGACGATCCACCTTGCGGTCTTCAGCACAGACATCGTCACGCTCCTCGCTGCCCGCGCAAAACGAGCCGCTCACCAGCTTCGATTACCTCCAGCAGACAGTCGGCAACCGAACCTCGCTCAAGCTTTTCTCGCGAAGGGTTTTGCAACGGCAGCCGAGCGCGGCGGACCGGCGCGAATTCATTCGCGACACTATCAATTTCTTCAACAACACCGCGCAGTACTACAGCAACCCGCGAGTCACCGTGACCCGTGAGATCTTCGATCGCGTTCTCACTGGATCGTATGCCGCCGTCGTCAACCAGGAAAAAATCATCGACACTGATCTCGCGGGCGATGCAGCCCTGAAACGTGAGCTGCGCGCGGCGTACATTGGTGCGCTCCGCGTGATGATGCGACGCGCTGCCGCTGTTCTACGCAAGACTGAAGCTGATCTCTATCGTGAGAACAGCGGTCGCATACCGATGTGGGCGTACCAGATTCCGCACCACCTCGAGCCCGGTATTTCAACCCCGATCAGAGAAGGTCTCACAGTCAATCGCGCCGGTAATGTGACGTTCACGGTCAATGGCTTTAATGTCACCATCGCACCCGATATAACTGACGCGACACTAGTGCCGGCGGCGAAAACAAGACACAACATAGGATGGAGACAACCCTTGTATCGAGTAACCGGTGGTGTCGTTGCAGATTTCACGCCACCGCCGGCGCCTACCATGTTCATCCAGACTAGATTTCGTCCCGGAATTACTGCGGCATCACAGTCTGCTTATGGCCGAGGTACAACTCCGGAAGACATCGCAGGTAAAGCGATTACACCCAGAACAGGGACACTGGGTTTTCACGAAGGCACGCATGGACTCGACGTAATCGAGTTTCTCGAACAACATGCGCCGCCACAATTCACAGGCGCCAGGCGAATGACTAAAGCAGACTTCGAAGCGAGAATCCGAACCTGGGAACAGGCGTGGAAAGCTTATGCTCGTTCTCTTACTGCTTTTGCAGTAAAACGTGGAGACTGCGTAGGAACGACGATCGATCAGTTCAATCAGGCACAAGCTCCACAAGGCGCACAAATCGTTCTGGAATGTGGACCATAAAGCGTCGAGGCGTTTAAGTTGGCGAGAAGGTTACAAAAAATGACGCGGCCAGCGACGTCGCAGGTTCATCAGCCAGGCGCGAATGGTCCAGTTGCGTCACCGATCGACAAACTTCAACGAACCGTAGGCAATGAAACTGTAAGTCGTATTACGCGGCGACGTGGAACGAGCTCGCTGGTTCAGCGACAGACTTGTCCAAACCGCGACACGGGTGAAGTCACTCAATCGCGATCTCCGGGTGGAGTTCTTCCGCGCAACGTTGAGCTAAACATGTCGGCCCAGCCTTTTACGCTGGACATCGTTGACTTTGCTGTCAATAGAAACACGCTTCCGCCAGGCGTCACTACCGATCCTGACTGGGAGAAAGCGATGTCGTTCATCGCCGGCGATCCGACAATGCGAGTTGCCGTGACTGGCTTTACCGACTGTGTTGGTAGCAACTCTGAGAACCTCTCGTTACGCAGGGAGCGCGTACGGACTGTAATCAACGCAATGCCCCGCGTGGTGCAAAGCAAGCTTTTGTTCAGCTTTACAATTGATACGACGAATTTCTTAGATACCAATGCGACGTCGCAGGGACGCGCTCGTAACCGATCGGTACGAGTCTCGTTTTCTCAACTTCACCGCACTCAGCAGCCATGCGATCTGCTGCCGCGCGCAACTACCCTCGACGAATACCTGTTTCTGGTTCGCTGCCTCGAGCAACGACTTAATCTGACCGCGGTGGGCGATACGCGAACCGCATTATCTGTGTTGCGACAGATTTACTACGGCTCTGCGCCGTGGAGCACATCTCGCAATCCCGTTTGGGACTATGTCATCCCTGCGCGCCCGTGGGCTCCGGGCAACGATCCGACAGCCGCACTTCATGCGCCGCTAATGTCGGCGCTACAGCAAAGTCAGGTCGTTGAAGGTACTGACATCGGTCATATACTCACCGGGATCGACGCGATGCTGACCCCACAGAACGTCACCGTTCGGGGTTTTCAGGTTCCTTTACCTAATGAAGAATGGGCCACCTGGGCGGGTGATGTTGGATCGGCGGCAGCGGAGTGGGCATGGGATGCATGGTTTTCGCGAACCAACGCGAGTACGTTTCCTGCTTACTTTACGAGGTTTGCGAGCGACTCGGATCTGTTTGGTGACATTGATAGTTTCGCGATGCGTGCGGGCGCGAGCGGCGCTGCCCCTTCCGCGCAACTCATGCAGGCGATTCCATTGCAAGGTCCACTTTCGAACGCGCTGCTTCAATATTTTCGCATCTCGAGTAGTGCGCTCTTCGCTGCACGCGGGCGGCGCATCCGGAACTTCGTTGAAGCTTACGGAGGAACCGTGGCCGGCACGACGATCACGAACAAGCCCGCACTGATCGCGAGGCTCAGGCCTTCCGTTAATGTATTCGCGAATCTGTTCGTGTTTCAGCGCTCGGTTACACCGGGCCCGAACCCACCATCAGGCACAGGTCCGATCACGCCTGTGCTAAATACGGGCATCGACGAGATGACGAGACGTTTTGTTGATTGGTTGGAAAGTCATCTGTAAATGCAATTCATTATTTCATTCACACCGCGCTTCAGCCGAGTTTCTTCTCTGCGTATCTCTGCGTTCCTCTGCGCCTCTGCGGTTACTGCTTTTTCCATAAATTGTTACCGCGGAGGCG
>JBIOUJ010000233.1:0-36849 GCA_044867025.1 Pyrinomonadaceae bacterium
AGATCATATCTGCGTCATCCGCGTTTATCTGCGGCTAGTTTTCTTCGTTTTCATTATTCTGGCGACTTCCGCGGGAGATAGAAGACGGTAGTGAGCGGGCTTGAGATTCTCGTCATTCAGAAATCCGATGCGTGTGCGGCGGAGCTT
Organism: Pyrinomonadaceae bacterium; assembly: GCA_044867025.1. GTDB lineage: Bacteria > Acidobacteriota > Blastocatellia > Pyrinomonadales > Pyrinomonadaceae > PSRF01. The sequence goes on from JBIOUJ010000233.1 coordinate 148, forward strand.
CAACACTGAGTGACCGATCAATTCAAACATGCGGCGCACCTGCTGGTTTCGTCCCTGGTGAAGCAAGACTTCATACCAGGCGTTGGTCTGCGTCTCGTGCAGTTTGGTGATCTTCGCCGGCGCGGTGCGTGTGCCGTCGTCGAGTGTGATTCCGCGTCGTAGCCGCTCGATTCCTGCGTCAGTTGGAACGCCTTTTACCTTGACCTCGTAGACTTTTTCGACACGATTGCGAGCGGCGGTCACGAAGTTAGTGAGCTCGCCATCGTTCGTGAGCAGCAGGAGTCCTTCCGTGTTGAAGTCGAGGCGGCCGACTGGGTGAAGCTTGCCGAGCGACGGTGGCAGAAGTTCCGTTACGAGGGGACGCCCTTCCGGATCCGAAACACTCGATAGATAACCCTTTGGCTTGTTGAGAAGAACGTAGACGTTCTCGCGAGACTTGAGCTGAGGATTGATGAGCTTGCCGTTTACCTTGATGTGATCTTTGTCAGGGTCGGCTTTGGTCCCGAGCTCTTTAACGATTTGCCCATTGACGGTAACTTTACCAGCAACGATCAACTCTTCCGCATGCCTGCGCGAGGCGATTCCCGCCGCGGCGATAAGTTTTTGCAGACGCTGTTCCATGAATCTTTTTGTGCCTTTTTGTGGCCATTAAGCTCCGCCACTCAGGTCGTGGAAGTCCTCGACACTCGGCAATTCAGACAAATCTTTCAGTCCGAACTGTAATAAAAACTCTTTCGACGTTCCGTACATCATCGGACGGCCAATCGTGTCTTTTCGTCCTTTCGCCACGATCAGTTTCTTATCCAACAGAGTCTTGATCGCCGACGGCGACTGGACACCGCGTATTTCGAGGATCTCGGGGACCGTCACGGGTTGTCGATATGCGATAACGGCGAGCGTCTCCAGCGATGCAATCGTGAGTTTCGCGCTCGGCCGTGTTCTCAAAAACGCACGTACGTGCTCGTGATACTCAGGTCGTGTTGCAAACTGCCAGCCACCAGCCACCTCGCGAAGCTGTAAGCCGCCATTCCGCGAATTGAATTCCTGGGCCAATGCAGTGACGGTGTCGTTGATGAGCTCTTTATCTTCCTTGAGAACCTCAGCGATGGCTTTCACGCTGAGCGGTTCATCCGAAACGAATATCAGCGCTTCGATCACAGCGGCGCGTTCGGCGTGACTCTGCGGTGAACTCAAAGGCGCCTCATCAGCACCTTCCTCCTCGCCGCCCGTCGACGCCTGCTCCGCCTCCGCGACCATGGCCGCAAGCTCGCGGCTCGCTTCCTCATTCAACGCCGTTTCGTCCAGTTCCTGATTCACACTCTCTTCGTTAGCTGCCATCTGCTTCGCCTGTCGCACGCGCGATGATGTCGCCGAACGTTTCGCGCTGAAATAGTTTGACTTCCGTAGTTCTTACCAACTCCAATATTGATAAAAACGCGAGCACAAGCTCACGCCGGGATCTTGCACGCTCAAAAAAGACGCGCAGGTTGAGTTCGCCTGCCGACAACACCATGTTTCGCAGACGCTCGAGCATCTCGGCCATCGAGATCTCTTCACGCTCGATCTCGAGCAGCGCCTCTTCCTTGTGTCGCGCGAGGATGTCCTGAAAAACTTTCAGCAGATCGAACAAACCAACCGCGACTTCAGGATTGTTCTTGTCAGTCTCGAGCTCTGCGCGCTTGAACACCGCCTGCTCGACGGTCGCTTTGGACCAAAGCATCTCCGCCGCCGCTTTGTATTTCTGGTACTCGAGTAACTGATTGACCAGGTCAGTGCGCGGATCTTCTTCTGCCTCCGGCGCCGCAAGCGGATCGCGCGGCAGGAGCATCTTTGTCTTCAACTCGATCAACGTCGCCGCCATTACGAGGAAATCTCCGGCGACAGCAATGTCCATTTCCTGCATGACGCGCAGGTAACGCAAATACTCGTCGGTGATACGCGCTACAGGAATGTCGTAGATGCTGACCTGCTCTTGCCGGATGAGGTGCAGCAAAAGATCGAGTGGACCTTCAAACTCGCCGAGCAGAATTTTCAGATCATCCGTGACGTCGTCCGTCACGATCCGTGGTATCGCGCCGGCCACGTTCATCGGAGTCGCACGTTCTTCCGCAGTTTCCAATACTGTCTCGGGAGTCTCTTCGTTCATCGACTGATGAGCGCTATAAGTATAAGAGAAAGACTACGAGCCTCATGATCGGCGACATTATCGCGTCAAACACGCCCAGGTACATCAACCCCATCAGGATTAGAAATCCGTACTGCTCGAGTGTGGCCAGAACGGGCTGCATGCTCTCGGGGAGAAACGTCTCCAGCACCTTGCTTCCGTCGAGTGGCGGAAAAGGAAGCAGGTTGAACACTGCGAGCGAGATGTTCATCATCAGCATGCTCTCGAGCAAAAGAGCCACTGGTTCCTGCATGTCTGAAGGAATCAACTCAAACGAACCCGTGACGCGAAATATCTTGATGATGATGAATGCGATCGTCGCGATCAGCAGGTTCGCCAGGATTCCCGCGATCGACACCATTACATTTGCGAGATCCTTCTGACGCCAGCGAAGCGGGTTTACAGGCGTGGGTTTACCCCATCCGAGCAGAAATAGTCTAACGCCGCCGGCGGCGAAGATGAAGCTCACGATCGGGATGAGCAGCGTGCCAATCGGATCTATGTGTGCAATAGGGTTGAGCGTAACGCGTCCCAGAAGTCTGGCGGTGTCGTCACCAAACTTGTTAGACATCCAGGCGTGCGCCGCCTCGTGGGCCGAAATTGCGAGCAGCAGAACGACCATGTAGATGACGAGATGTGGAATCAGTTGTTCTGGATTCAATTGAACACTCGCGTTACTAAGATGCAGGAACTTAGCATTCCGGCGTTCAGAGTTCAACCTTTAGGTGCACTTGCTGAAGCAGCAAGCTAAAGCTTGAACCCTGAACTACCCAGGCAACAGAGTCCCCTTGATCTGCGTTGGCAAAGTGTAAACGGAATCGATCGAGACGACGGCCATTTCTCCGGAGGCGCTGAACGCCAGACCGACAAGATTGATACCCGCAACGATCACTCTCGCGTCGCTGCCGTCCGGCGAGATGCGAACAATCCCGCGACGACCACGCAGCGCCGCGGCGACGTACAAATTTCCGTCTCGATCAAACGCCAAGCCCTGCGGACGCCCGAGTCCTTTGAAGAAAACGTCTGTGTCGCCCTCGGGACTAATTCGCCAGATGCAGTCAAAGCTGGTGACAGTCGGACCTGCGATGTACAGCGAGTCGTCTGGTCCAAATGCCATGTGAAACGCTGAGACCGACGGCTCAACCTGAGTCCACGCACGCTCTTCACCGATGCCGTTAACCTTGAAGATCGTTCCGGTTCGATCTCCGACGTGCATCAGGCCGTGTTTGCTGAAGGCGATCCCGGTTGCAACACCTAGATTGCGTGCGAACACAACGGCGTCCTTAAAGGGATTCATCTTGTAGACGATTCCTTCGAGCCTGCTCGTGACGAACATCTCACCATCGGGACCGAAAGCGATGCCGGTCGGGTTTGGAATATCGCCCGAGTACTCAGAAACATCGCCGCTGATGTCGATGCGAAAAAGCGTAACGGGCAACTCCTCGCCACGCGATCCCGAACGCGTCACGAAGAGCGCGCCATCGTCCGGATCGAATGCCGGGTTCGCAACAGGATGAAGATCGCCGGCCAGCTTTCGGCCGACCGTGAATTGAGCAGGTTCACTCAGTTGATCGCGGCTCTTTAGTCTTACTTGAACACGGCCGCCTTTCGTTTCAGGGATCGTCGCAAGCACTCGACGTGAACCAGACGCAACAATCTGCGCCGGTGAGTCACCGACCAGCACCGAACACTGTGACGGATCGCTGGTATCGAAACCCGAGCAGTCGATTACGATCTCGCCGCCCGCGAGCCCGTAGGGAGGGTCAATGTTGAGGATTTTGCCGGCAGCAGCCATGAAGCGGTTCATGATACCAGAAGGACAGAAGGAGCAGGAGCAGGGCAGCGTCCTAATTTGTTCCCTCTGCGTATCTCTGCGGTCCTCTGCGTCTCTGCGGTGATAGATTTTACGGCTATTTCACCGCAGAGACGCAGAGGATCGCAGAGATGCGCAGAGTTCCTTATGCTATAATTCGCGCCCGTATAGGAAGGAAAAGGCTATCACCAGCGTTCTCGGCAATACTCTGGGGTTAAAACCAAATCAATTACGGCGCATCGAAAAGCTGTACACTCGCCGCATACCTCCCGACCAGATCGTCACTCCTGAATTCGCACGGCAACTGAGCGAACTCTCTCACGAAACGCACCGGCAAATCGGAGCACTCATCGATCGCCAGGGACATATTCCGTATGTGATGGTGGGAGACAATCGTCGTATCGAACTACCAGACTTCAAGCGTGTCCGCGTCGCCTCAGGCAGGTTTCGCGGACTGCGCTGTGTACACACACATCTTCGCGGCGAGCCGCTCACACAGGACGACTTAACAGACCTCGCACTCTTGCGACTCGATCTGATGGCAGCAATCGACGTCGACAACGATTCCGGCCTGCCCGGGCTCGTTCGCGCCGCACATTTGCTACCGCTGCACGCAGGTGAACTCGACAATGGAACGACACCTGAACTCTACGCCTTCCTCGAACCGAAGATCGCCTCGCAACTCGATCACGATTTCCGTGCGCTCATCGACTCCCTCGAGGAAGAGATGGCGCGCAACCGCCGTACAGCGCGACGCGCGGAAGTGCGTGACCGCACGATCCTGGTGGGCGTCGCAACCGGATCGCTCGCCGATGCCGAAGAATCAATGGCGGAACTTGCCGAGCTCGCAGCTTCGGCGGGTGTGGTCGTCCAGGACAGGATCATTCAACGACGCCAGGCAATCGATCCGCGCACCGTGCTCGGACGCGGCAAGCTCGACGAACTCATCATCCGCGCACTCCAGCTCGGCGCCGACATGCTCGTCTTCGACAGCGAACTGTCGCCCGCGCAAGTGAGGTCGTTGTCTGAAGCGACGGATTTGAAAGTGATCGATAGATCGCAGTTGATCCTCGACATCTTCGCGCAGCGTGCACAGTCCAAAGAAGGAAAGATCCAGGTCGAGCTGGCGCAGTTGAAGTACTTGCTGCCACGTTTGATCGCCGGCCAGGATTCGGCGTTCTCGCGTTTGGCCGGTGGAATCGGCGGTCGAGGTCCTGGTGAAACAAAGCTCGAAACCGATCGTCGTCGCGTTCGCGATCGCATCAACCGTCTCGAGCGAGAGATCGAAGCGCAACGTCATCGTCGTCAGGAACGTCGCAAAGGTCGAACCAGACAGGGCCTGCCGGTGATCTCGATCGTCGGTTATACAAACGCCGGGAAATCTACGCTCTTAAACTCGCTGACAAAAAGCGACGTGCACGCTGAGCAACGCATGTTTGCGACGCTCGATCCGACGTCGCGCAGGTTGCGTCTGCCGCGCGAACAGGAAGTCATCATCAACGACACGGTCGGTTTTATTCGCGCGTTGCCGCCCGATCTGCTTTCCGCGTTCCGCGCAACGCTCGAAGAGATCAGCGACAGCAGATTGCTCATACACGCGGTCGACATGTCGAACCCGCGTTGGGTGCAGCAGGTTCAATCTGTAAAGAGAATTCTGGCCGAACTAAAGCTGGCAGAAATTCCATCGATACTGGCTCTAAACAAAGCTGATTTGATGGAGCCCGACGCTTTGGAAGCAGCGGTGCGTCAGGCCCGTCAACTCGATAGTGGTGAAACGGTCGTAATTTCAGCAATCAAGCCGGCCACTCTGGATGCTTTATTGGAAAAAGCAGGTGCGGTTCTGGCCCGCGATCTCGCAGCAAGATCAGACGAGGACGTCGAGCACAGATCCGCGCCGCTCTCACGCATCGCGTAATGGGACTGCGTCCACGATTCAAGACCCCTTTTAGCCAGGCGCGCGATAAGCTCATAGCCTATGCACTTCGCCCGCTCATGGTGTTCAAGCCAAGGACCCGATTCCTCATCGGCTTCGGTGTCCTGGTTCTGCTGACGAGTCTGCTGCTGCTGACCAACCCTTTGTCGGGCCTCGCGGGCTATTATCAACTGGGCGAAGTGCTTAACCGCTCCATCGTCGCTCCAGCGGATCTCACCGCGGAGGATGCCGTCGAAACTGAGAAGCGCAAAACCACCGCAAGAGCATCGACGCGCGCTGTTTTCAATTTTGATTCGAGTCGCGCTGACACTTCGGTCCAGAGTTTTATTTCGGCGTGGGAAGATCTGAAAAACCAAACGAGCCAAAACAAACCGGCTGTTTGGAATGGTGAAGGAGGCCAGGCAGTAGCGCAGGCCATCATCGCGCATAAGTTCAATGAAGCAGATCTGGATCGGTTGGCAGCAATCATTCGAGAGATTAGTGGGCAGTACATCTACCTCGACAATGACGCCGCTCGGTTGCAGCACGAGATCGTACTTGTCGACGTTCGCAATTCAGTTCCCCAGATGATTATTTCGTCACCGCGGACGAGTATGGTTCCACTCTCGTCAGCACGCCGGAGCCTCGAGTCAAGAATCGTCAATCTTCCAGGATGGTCGACAGAACAGAAGGCGGCACTGACGTCAGCACTGTTGCCACTGATCCGCTCCAATGTCGTCCTGGACGAAACGGCGACTGCGGCGGCGAGGGAAACGGAAGCCAGCCGCGTCGCACCGGTTGTGATCACGCTGAAGCGCAACCAGGTTGTCGCGCGCGAAGGCGATACCATCACGCCGCAGATTCTCGCCCAGATCAATGCAATTAAAACCACGGGCCGCACAGGCAAACCCTGGCACAACTTCTTTGGATTGCTGCTCGTCGTTATCGGGGTCTACTGGGCCGCGTGGAAATTCGCTGAACACCGAGGCACGGGCAGTGCGCTGAGTTTGGGTAAACACAAAGCGTTTGCCTTAGTTGGATCGGCCATCCTGGTCCAAACAGCGTTGATGAAGATCGGGTTCACTTTCGGCGATAGCGTCGCCGCGAGGATGCAGGCGCCGTTTAACGATCCCGCGATCTGGAACTTTGCAATTCCGTTCGCGGCTGCGGCGCTGCTTGTCGCGATGTTAGTCGACACGCAACTGGCATTTCTGACGGGAATGATTACCGCGCTGTTCGCTGGAATGCTCGCGCCGCTGGGCATGCAGAAGGCGCTGTTTGCGATGGTGTCGTGTTCGGTCGCGATTTACGGTATCGGACGCTATCGCGAGCGCCAGTCAGTAACACTCGCCGGTCTGCTTGTTGGCGCGGCGAACGTCGTGATGGCGTTGGCTCTGATTGCTTACTCGGAACAGCCGCTTACGTTCAGAACGTTTCTGATGGCTGCTGGGGCTGGAATTGCGGGTGGATTGCTGACGGCGGTGTTCGCCGCCGGTGGATTGCCGATTAACGAGTCGCTCTTCGGAATACTTACCGACGTCAAACTCCTCGAACTTTCAAACGCCGATCTTCCAGTGTTGGGCCAACTCGCCATGCGCGCGCCGGGGACGAATCAACACTCTCATGCGGTCGGCCAGTTGGCGGAAGACGCATGTCGCGCAGTTGGCGCCAATCCCCTGCTCGCACGTATCGGCGCGCTTTATCACGATATCGGGAAACTCGCGGCGCCCGAATACTTCGTTGAGAACCAACAGGGCGATAACCCTCACGATCGACTGCGTCCGTACCAGAGCGCGAAGATCATTACAAGCCACGTGACGTACGGCGCGAAACTGGCGAAGGAGATCGGACTACCACAAAAGATCGCCGACTTCATTCCCCAACATCACGGTACCAGAACTCTTCACTACTTCCTGCGCAAAGCTCAGGCTCAAGCCAAGCCTAATGAGACTGTGAAGGAAGAAGACTTTCGTTATCCCGGTCCCAAGCCACAATTCAAGGAAGCGGCGATCATGATGCTCGCAGACTCCTGTGAAGCAGCAGCGCGATCGCTGGCGCGACCCGATCCGGAAAACATTCGCGCGATCGTCGTGAAGATCGTCGACGCGATCATCAGCGATGGTCAGCTCGATGAATGCGATGTGACATTGCAGGAGTTGACGATCATTCGTGAAGCGATGATCAGCGCACTCACCGCGATCTATCACGCACGTATCGACTATCCAGGATTCAATCCACCTCTCACCGGTCCCCTGCCGCCGCTGCCGGCCGGCAATCTCGACAGCGAAGAACGAGGCATCAGCTACAGCAAACCTTCGGAAGTTCCAATCAGTCGTGGTGGTGAAGTCGAAGACGAGGCGCTGCCACGAAGAGTCAGTAAACGGTAGCCACAAAAAGGCACAAAAGAGAACACACGAGGAAAGGTGGACAATGCAGAACGCATTTATCCTTGTGTGCTTTTTTGTGCCTTTTTGTGGCTAGAACTTCGGCTGGAGTTTTGAGTAAGTGGTTTCGAGGTCTTCGGGGAGGACGCGGGTGTTGTTGACGGTTGTCATGAAGTTGGTGTCGCCGGACCAGCGTGGGAGCATGTGGATGTGCATGTGGTCCGTGATGCCGGCGCCCGCGGCGGCCCCGAGGTTCATGCCCATGTTGAAGCCTGCCGGGGAATAAGCCTCACGCAGAGCGGTCTGCGATCTTTTCGCAAGGTCCATCAGTTCATCCGTGACCTCTTTCGGCACAGAATCAAACTCACCCGTGTGCAGGTAAGGAACGATCATCAGATGTCCAGTGATGTACGGGTAAAGATTCAGGAGAATGAAGCCGTGCTGGGCGCGGTGAAGTACGAAGTTAGTCTCGTCATGCTCGGGGTCGTTCGCAATGCTGCACAGAACACAACCCTCGGCCTGTGAGTCAACACCTGACGCGATGTATTTCGCACGCCAGGGACTCCACAATCTCTCCAATGCAACACCTCGACTTGTTGAAGCTTAAAGAATGGGCGGCTGGCGGTTGTCGTCACCGATGGACCGTGAGGAGTTTCCGCCTGATGCAGGTGAGCGTGGACTGTCGTCGTTAATGAGTTCTTTCAACTCCTTGCCGGGTTTGAAATAAGGAACTCGCTTCGCAGGAATGCTGACTGGGTCGCCGGTCTTGGGATTCCTGCCGCGGCGCGCACCGCGCTCTCTCACACGAAAACTACCAAAGCCACGCAACTCAATCTTCTCGCCCTGATTGAGGGTTTCAATGATGCTTTCAAAGACAATTTCGACCAAACGTTCAGCGTCCTTCTTTGTGAGTTCAGCCGCTCGCGCAACGTCCTCGACGAGTTCTGCTTTTGTCATGCATCACCTCGATTGAAGTTTTATAACGTCTTGATAATGGCGAGGTTACGTAGCCGTACACTATCAGATAATGAACGGGTGAGGCAAGACTTTGAAGACAGAGCCGCAGATTTTCGCAGAAGATCTGCAGCTCCCTTACTTGCGCTTTTAATGTTACTCGTCGCTGCTCTCGGGTTTGTTGAGACTGAAGTCTGCCAGCTCGCCCAGCGAGGCCATACCGCCGCCCGCCTCTGACGAGTAGATCTTCGTATCGACAATGGGCTCGTCCTTGCCGACAGCCCTGGCTGACAGTCCAATCTTCTTTGTCTCCGGATCGATGCGCAGGATCTTGAAGTCCATCTCCTGCCCGAGCTGCACTACGTCTTCGGGCTTCGCCACTCGCTCTTCGGACAGCTCAGAAATGTGACAAAGACCTTCGAGGTTGTCGTCGAGCTCGATGAACGCGCCGAAGTTCGCGAATCTCGCAACCTTCCCGTGAACCACGTCACCCGGGTGGTGATCCGTAGTGAACTTCTCCCAGGCATTGGGCTCGAGGTCCTTGATCGAAAGCGACAAGCGGCGGTTCTCGCTGTCGATACTGGTGATGACGGCGTCGATCTCCTGTCCTTTCTTCAACACCTCGCTCGGATGCTTGATCCTCCTGGACCACGAAATGTCTGAAACGTGAACCAGTCCATCCACGCCATCCTCGATCTCGATGAAAGCGCCGAAGTCAGTCAGATTTCTGACACGCCCATGAACGCGAGTTCCGACCTGGTAACGCTCGTGCAGTGTCTGCCACGGATTCTCCTGCACCTGCTTCATGCCAAGGCTGATGCGTCGTGCTCTGGGATCCACGCTGAGAACTTCAACCTCGACCATGTCGCCAGGGTTAACCACCTTGCTCGGATGCTTGACGCGTTTGGACCAGCTCATTTCCGAAACATGGACCAGGCCTTCGACACCATTCTCCAGTTCCACGAAGGCGCCATAATCAGCCACACTGGCAACACGTCCACTCACACGCGTGCCCACTGGAAAACGTTCTTCGACGCTGGACCATGGATCCGGCAGCAGTTGTTTGTAGCCGAGCGACACACGCTCGCGCTCGCGATCGAACTTCAGCACTTTGACTTGAATGTTGTCGCCGACACGGAACAACTCGTTCGGGTTCTGCAATCGACCCCATGACATGTCAGTAACGTGCAACAAGCCGTCGACGCCGCCGAGATCGACAAAGGCGCCATAGTCAGTGAGGTTCTTGATCTGGCCCTCGACGACGATGTCTTCTTCAATCTGCTGGAGAGTCTGATCTTTTCTGCCGGTGTTCTCCTGCTCGATGACAGCCTTTCGCGAAAGCACCACGTTCGAGCGCTTGCGGTTGAGCTTGATCACCTTCGCTTCGATAATCTGGTTGCGCAGACTGTCGAGGTTTCTCACCGGACGCACATCAACTTGCGAACCTGGCAGGAAGGCGGCGATGCCGTCGATGTCGACACGCAATCCGCCTTTGATGCGATCGATCACGCGGCCCTTGACGTTGGTGCCCTCGCGGTACGCCTTCTCGAGATCGTCCCACGCCTTCATGCGCACCGCATCGGCGCGCGAGAGGACCGGAAGCCCATCGGCGGTCTCCATGCTCTTAACGAGCACTTCCACTTCGTCGCCGGCTTTGACCGTGAGTTGACCGTTCTCAGTAAACTCGGCTGGGTTAACGATGCCTTCGGACTTGTAACCAAAGTCGATGACGACGCCGCGTTCGCTCAAGCCCACTACGGTGCCGCGAACAACTTCGCCTTCCTCGAGGGTCGCCTGTTCCTGTTCGAATTGATCCAGGAGCTGACCGAAATCGACGTCGCCGCTGGAGCGCGATTCGTCGGACTCATCAGGTTCGGGTGTGTGTGGTGCAGGTGCTGGTTGAGAAGCCATGACGTTTTGTTGCGGCGCAGTCTGCGACTCGCCGGAGGTTTTGTTATTGTCGACCTCGCTGTTATTCAGCTTGGGTTGTTCACTAGACATGAATACTCCTGTCGAGCCCGGTAACTTTTCAGCGCGTGGAAGATCTTATCGCGCCTCACAAGCCGGAACAATCAGCACAGGTGTTCGCTGACTGTCGGACAGTGTACAGCGGCCTTTAGCTGGATTGACCTTGGCGTTGTCGGGAGTTGAAGGCTGGCGAGGAAGCGAGCCGTTTGGATTTGAAATGTCGAATTAATTTGTTTCGATTACCGCCCTGCCGTAGTTACCCCGCTTGGTCCGACAAACACCCGCCGCCTTTTTTACCGGGTAGGGCGGCAATGTACACGCCGAAAAATCGGATGTCAAGGTGAGACGGGAGGTTATAGGTCCTATATGTCCTATAGGACCTATACAAAAACTTTACTGCGCGGATGATACGCTCTCGTTGCCTCGCGGAACGACGTACACACCAGCCGAATGTGAACCTACAAAGAGTACATTCTGATTGTGCGCATCGAACGCAAGCGCCCAGATTCTTTGACTCGGTAAAGGTCGGCCTTTCGGATCGATTCGCACCCACGAATCTCCCGCGTTGGTGGTCCGGAAAACGCCGCCGCCAATCTCACCGGTCTGATATGCGTTGCCGACAAATACTTCATTGCCATTGCGCGGGTTTACCAGAATGCTGGTGAAGTCGCCGAACGGAAGATTAGCGCCTCGAATCCTCCACTTTGCGCCACCATCATGAGAAATGAAGAGCGCCTGCTTCGTACCAACGTAAACGTAATCAGGCCGCTGCGGATCCTGAGCGATCGCGTTTACCGGAACGTCCGTCTGAACGCCCTCAACCTTGCGCCACGTCTCTCCATTATCGCGTGAGACGAGCACTCCCGAACTCGGTGTTCCCACCCAGATCGTTTCCGGTTGACGCGGCGTAGTGGAGATCGTCGTCACGCCTGTTTCGAGGCTTCCGAACGAAAGCTTTTGCCAACCCTTCGTTGGATCCAGACTGCGATAAAGGCCGCTGCTGGTTCCAGCGAGAAATGCCGGCTGCTGAGTCTCAGCATCGATGGTATGGACCAGTGTGTTGACTGCGTCAGTCAGAATCAGATCTGTTCGCTCGGTTGTTTCTGAACCATTACCTTTTGCGATGCCGAGCGCAGCGAGCGTTATTGCGTCGAGCCGGCCGGTAACGGGCAGGTGTCGATCACCCTGAAACTTCTTGAGCGCAGCCGTAGTAGCTGGGCCAGCCTTGCCGTCAGGTTCACCGAGGTGATAACCGGCCGCATTCAGTGCTTCCTGTACGCGAAGCATCGAGTCGTCGGGTTTAGCGCCTTTGCGCGCACGCGGAGCCACAGGTGCCGGTGTCGCCGCTTTCTTTCCTTTTGCTGGTTTCTTTTTCTCGATGGCCCACACCGGCGCCCACGAAGTTCCACGATCGATGGATCGATAGATTCCAAGGTTTGTACCGAGGTAGATGATATTCGCGTCAGTCGTGTCCTGGAGAATCGCGTACGTAATGAGACGCGACGGCATGCTGCGCATCGAAGGACGCCAGGTCTCACCGTTGTCGTTGCTGACAAAAAGAAATCCGCCGCCCGTCGCAGTATTTATCGTCGACGCATAAATTCGATTTGGTGTCTCACGGTCGGCGAGAATCGCGTTAGCGAAGCGACCGCTGTATCCGGCATTCATCGGGACGAAAGATTTTCCTCCATCACTCGAGACCATGATGCCGTAGTTATTTGTTCCGATGTAGACCATGTCGGGACGCGATGGATGGACCGCGATCGAGTTGATCTCGAGTTGACGCGACGTAGTCACCATCCACGAGTCTGGATCACCGCCTTTGTCGGAGCGCCAGAAGCCTTCAGTCGTGCCCGCGAAAACGGTGCCCGGAACTGATGGATGCTGAAGTATCGCGCGCGTCCTTCGCGATTGAGAAGGAATGCCCTGCACCTTGCGCCAGCTCTCGCCTGCGGTCTTGCTCTCGTAGATACCGCTGCAAGCAGAGGCGATGATGTGGTTCGGATCGCGCGGATCGATGTCGATTGCGAAGATGTCGGAGTCATCGATCATTCCGTTTCTGATCGACTTCCAGGTTTGACCACCGTCAAGCGATTTGTAAGGCAGATAGAAAGTACCGGCGTAAATCGTGTCGGTCCCGCGCGGATCGATCGCGAGTGACTCGACGTGATTGAGTCCGGAGAATTTCGCGGTTGGAAGCTGTTTCCATGTCTCACCGGAGTCGTCTGAACGGAAGATCGTGGTGAACGTTCCGGCGATCAAAGTGTCTGGATTCGCTTCTGACTGGACGAGCGAATGAATAGCCTGGTCTTTCAATTGCGCGCTTTCCCGCCACGTAACGCCGCCGTCAGTTGATTTGAAGAATCCTCCCGGCATGTTGTGCCGGTGGCCGCCTACATACAAAACACGCGGATTGCGAGAGTCAACGATGATGTTATCGATGAAGAGACGCGGCTTGCCAAAGTTGTACAGGAGCTGCCACTGCTTGCCGCCGTCTGCCGATGTGTAGATTTGCCCGTCGAGAGTTCCGAAGTAGAAGCGATCGGGGTTTGCGGGATCGACTACGAGCCCTCGGACGTCACCTCCGGGAGGTCCGGTTGTGCGCCAGTCGTTCGAATATAGTCCAGGATCGGCTGCGTCTCCATCAGCGTGTGTGACTGCAAGGTTTGGAGCGAGAGCAGTACTGATGAGCGCAAATACAGCAATCCAGAGGGGGAGAAGCGTAGCAATTCGTTTCATCGTTAATCTCATCCAGGGTGTACATCTTCAGGAGCACATCGCTCACCGTGCTTCCTAGTTTATTACAGTTTCGTTGCTTTGTATCTCAAAAGCTGAAGCGACGTTTTAGGATGCCGGCAAAACACGCGCCCGTTGTATAAATCAGAGCGACAAAGAAGCACATAAAGGCCAATTACTTTTGTGCCTTTTGTGGCTAAAAAGCAATCGGGCGATGCTCTTTGGAAGCATCGCCCGTTTGGTAAAGGGTAAGCTGAGCTTACTCGTTTTTATTCGTCGTCACCGCGTCCCCTGCGCCGGCGCGGAGCTCTCCTGCATTCCGGACAGGGCTCGACGGCCCCTGCTGTATCGGGTGTTGGGGCAGCCGCACCTTGCGGCACAATCCAGAGCTCAACCTTCAGCTCTGCACGGCAACCACCATCAACGACTGTGATACGTCCGGCTTCGATTCCGCGCGTATTGACGAGATAGTCCTTAGCACGGTCGCCACGTTGTTGCGCTTCACCGGCGCAGCTACCGTAGACGATGATCGTTCCGGTCGATCCAGGCTCGTTCTGCAGTTGGATCGCGTAGTTGTCGAGTCTGGCCTTCTCATCGTTGAACCTGATGTTGCCATACTCGTCAAACTTCCTCGCCGGTGCGATCCTGGGCTTGATAGCCGTAGTGCATGAAGCCGAGTTGTTGCAGCTCGGATCCGCGCCGCCAATGTTGACGGTTGCGGTCACGCTCGAAGCACTGACACCGTTAGTATCAACAGTAATCGTCGACGTTCCCTGACCACCGCTGATTGTTCCCGCAGAGACTGACCAGTTATACGTCCATGTGGCTCCTTCCGGACCACCTGTGACACTGGCCGTGAACGTAATCGGCTGATCTGCTTCAACATCAGTCGGGCAGCTCACTGAAACCGTCGGACACGGTGGCGGCGGCGGGACGCAGCCCGTGCAGTCCGCTACCGTTACGGTTGCTGAGCCGTTTGCCTTCAGGCCTGCGCCGTCGGCAACTTCAACAGTCGCTGTATAGGTGCCGTTCTGGACACCAGAAAGGTCCCAGGTGACCTGACGGCCTTCGCCGCTGAGTCTGCCACCCGTTACCGACCAGGTGTAGAGCAGCGGATCGTTATTCTGGTCTGTCGCTTCAGCAACCAACGTAACCTCGTTACCCGTTGGTGTACAGGAAGTCGAGCTTGTCGGCGGCGGGCAGGGCCGCACGATTGCACTTGGCGACGGCCTTACAGCGTTAACCACCGGCGCCACATTTGGTGGCACGGGCGGCGTCCTTGCATTGCGACGGCCAGCGAAGAACTGCACGATAAAGCCATGCTCATCCTCGGAGAAATTAAATCCGATCGGGAATCCCTGCGAGGTAACCGGCCTTGATGTTCCTGGAACGACAACCACGCCTCTTCCGGGTACGTTGACATTGGTGACCTGCTGAATCGGAATGTTGAAGTCAGCCGGGTTGAAGTGATCCTGATCCTGCGGATTCAGGTGCCTGCGATAAGCAAGACCGAATCCAAACCAGCGGCGCGGATAAATCTTGACGCCGCCCAGGGCCTCGACCGGATTGTTATTGAATGCGTTTGGCGTCTTGCCGCCGACATACGCTGTCGATCTGACTTCGGCGATCGGCTGGAAGTGCTCGTTGATCGGGAAGTCAAAGCCGATGGCCGAGAGCCATTCATCAGGCCGATCGAGCAACACGAAGTCGCCGCCGGCGCCCTTGGGATTGCTGTTCAGAATGTAGCCAATGTTGGCCGAGACATTCACGTGTGTGTGCAGCCGGCCATCCACGAAAAGAACCGCTCCAAAGTCTCCGATGTCACCACCGCCTCCGGAGCCGCGCTGCAATTGATTGAAGCCTGACAGATCGTCGGCTTTATCGAGGTGCCAGCGATAGAACCCGACGACACCTACGCCAAGCGGGTTATTTGGTCCCGTAAAGCGATACTTCGCACCAAACACCAGGTTATTAAAGCTGCTCTCGCCATACAGACGATTGATAAACGGCGCGTCAGGCAGGTATGACGGCGCGACAGTGAACGTAAGCGGTATGGTGATCGGCCGCGTCAGTGCAGTCGCCGGAAGCACTGTTGTAGCTAACACGACACCGGGCAGGATGCCGCCGGCCGGTGAGCCGACTCCCGGGAAGTTATCAGCCGAGCCAAAGGTCCCGCTGTTGGGTTGGACCACTGGCGGTCCGAGCTGTGCGTTGAAGCCCGGGAAACCAAATCCGAAGCCACCGCCCACCAAACCAAAGTTACCCGCCGTTCCACCGGTAAACGGAAACTGAACGAACGGCTGATTGTTCAACGGACGAAATAATGCGGTGTTCGCTATCGTTCCTACGTTTGGTCCGGATGGCGCCAGAATGATGGCAGGTGGACTGCACAACGCGGTGGTGCCACAGAACACTTGTGAGTTTGGAAGATAGAAGCTCGAGAGGTTCAGCGGGTTATTGACCTTGATCCCGCGATAGCCGGTTGTCTTGAAGAAAAGCTCGAGGTGGTCATTAACACCCACGTTGAAGCTCAACGGAATGTCGACGATGTCGACATTGCCCGGGTCACGATCGAAATTGCTGTACGCAATACTGAACGTGAACTCCCCCCTGCGTAGTGTCGAACCATCGTAAACAGTAAAAAGCCCGGTTGGACCACCTTCTGGACCACCGGTACCGACTGATGGAGACTGATTGCGCGGGTCGTCCAGCGACCTAATAGTCTGTGCTGATACTGCGGCACACAGCACCAACGTTACGAGCGCAGCTATAAGCGCTCTTTGTGCGAGTCTCATCGCATTCCTCCTGCGAAATGAGTAATAAAAAATTTCGTGATAGTGCCCGCCGGATCCGAACAAGTATCAATCTTGTCCCGCGGAGGCCCAACTACAGTTTGTCAATTCATTTAACCGCTGGGCCAACAAAGGACCAGCGGCGTCGCTCGGACCGTGATGTAAACAGAATACTTCGGCCTTTCTCGTAGTACTCTATTCCACTAATTGCTATTCCCGAGTGGCTCCTGAACTGTGTTCATTCCTTATAGGAAATGAACGTCACCTTGTCAATGATTCCGTCCCTTAAACCATCGCGTATTTGTTGAGAAATATTAACGCTGGTCCGAGTCGTAAATCATGCCAGACCATACTCTACCTTAAATCGGAAATCAAGCCTTTTTCACAACTTAGCGGCATTATGATTATGTTTTTTCGGTCACGCGTAGATGCCTCTCATGCGTGTGTCATAGGCCACACGGTCTATGGCCAACATGTACGCCGCGGTCCTGGTATCCACGTTATGAGCATCGGCATAACGACACAGATCGTTGAAGCTGGCAACCATCTTGTCCTGGAGTCTCTCGTTGACAACATCCTCACGCCAGAAGTAGCCCATCCGGTCCTGGACCCACTCGAAATACGAGACCGTAACGCCACCCGCGTTCGCGAGAATGTCGGGGACGACAAAAACCCCATTCCGGTGCAGTATCTCGTCCGCCGCCGCCGTCGTAGGACCATTTGCTCCCTCCGCCAGCACCTTGCACTTGATCCGGTCAGCGTTCTGGGAGGTGATCTGGTTCTCAGTTGCGGCTGGAACCAGCACGTCGCACTCGAGCTCAAGCAACTCCTCGTTGCTTACAAACTCGACTCCCTCGTAGCCTTCAAATGAGCGCGTGGTCCTCAAATACTCAAGGGCGTTGGGGATATTAATCCCGCTCGGGTTATAAATCCCCCCATGGATGTCCGATATTGCTACAACCTTGTAGCCGGACTCGTGCAACAGCCGGGCGCCGATTCCGCCAACGTTTCCCGAGCCTTGAACGACGACGCGTGTCTCAGCCGGCGTCATCTTGTAGCGCTTGATCGCCTCATTGACGACAATAAGTATGCCGCGACCAGTCGCCTCGCGCCGGCCCGATGAACCGCCCAGATCGATCGGTTTTCCAGTGACGACGGCCGTCACCGTGTGGCGTGCGTGCATCGAGTAGGTGTCCATAATCCACGCCATCGTCTGCTCGTTGGTATTCATGTCGGGAGCAGGCACGTCCTTTTCTGGTCCAATGAAGTCGAGCAGCTCTGCGGCATAACGCCGCGTCATGCGCTCGAGTTCGCCCACGGACATCTGTTGCGGGTCGCAGATGATGCCTCCCTTTGCACCGCCGAAGGGAACGTTGACCACCGCGCACTTCCACGTCATCCATGCCGCGAGCGCTCGCACCTCGTCGATATTCACATCAGGCGCATAACGGATTCCGCCCTTCGCTGGACCACGTGCAAAGTTGTGCTGCACGCGAAAACCTTCGAAGACCTGAATCCGGCCTGAATCCATTTTGGTCGGAATGTAGACCTTCAACTCGCGGTTGGGCACTCTCAATACGGCGTAGAGGTCCGGATCGAGGTCGAGCAACTGTGCCGCACGATCGAACCGCGACATCATCGATTCGAATGGATTCTCTTCTTTGATCTCACGAATGTCGTCGACGTACATCGTGCTGTATATGCTGGTTCCCATCGGCGCTTCTCCATCAAGACAAGACTTCGTTCATTGAACCACTGCGAAAACCTTGTAAATCGAGAGTGACGTATTTAAAGCCTAATTCACGAAATCGCGTCGCCAGTTCCTGAAGCAACTCTTTTCGGAGCACGCGGTCCATCTCAGCGGGCGCGATCTCGAGTCGAACGAGTTGATCGTGATGCCGGACTCTGAACTCTCTGAATCCGAACTCCCGCAAGATCTCTTCACCGCGATCCACTTTACTCAGTCGCTCGATCGTGACTGTCGTTCCATACGCGATGCGTGAAGAAAGACAAGGACTCGCCGGTTTGTCCCAGGTGGGCAGCTCCGCGATGTGACTTAATTCACGAATCTCGCCCTTGCTCAGACCGACTTCGATCAGGGGACTTCGTATCGCATGTTGCAAGGCTGCCTGCCGGCCGGGGCGATAGTCGCCTAGATCGTCGACTGTAGAACCATCGACGATGGTTTCGATGCCGCGACTCAGTGCCAGACCAGCGAGCTTCGTGTACAACTCATCTTTACAGAAAAAGCAGCGATCGGGGTTGTTCGCACGATACCCGGCGTTCTCGAGCTCTTCCGTTTGAATCATCTCGTGATTGAAACCAAATCGTTCGACGACGCGATCGATCTCTTCACGCTGGTAAGCAGGCAGACTGGCGGACACACCCGTCACGCAAACTGCGCGTGGTCCAAGTTCCGCGTTCGCGATGTACGCGACATAGCTGCTGTCGACGCCGCCGGAGTAAGCGACGATTACCGACCCGAGCTCGCGAAAGAGCTTTCGCAGTCTTTCTTCCTTGATTTCATGCATTGGGTGCCCGGCATGGTAGCGTATGCATCAATTGCAACGCAACCAGCATCTCAGAGACGATCTCTGCGATCTCTGCGTACCTCTGCGTTCTCTGCGTTACCTGTTTCTTTTAACGCAGAGAGCGCAGAGGTACGCAGAGATCGCAGAGGAAATGTGCTAACATCCAAGCCTCCCCGGACTCGTTCTTCATGTCTGAAGTGAACCGCTCAACCTGGAAGAGAATTCTGCTGATCGTAACAGCTTTGACGTTGTTTTGTGCCTCTTCTGCCGCGCAAACGGAAGAAGCTTTTGGCGACGCTGCAACAGATCCTGTGCGTTTGTTCGAACGCGGACAAAGCGCACACGCGCGCGGCGAACTGGAGAAGGCCATCAGCTTTTACGAACAGGCTCTCAAGGTACGTCCAGAATTTCCCGAAGCGGAATTTCAACGCGGCAACGCGCTCGCATCTCTCGGACGTGTGCCCGAAGCGGAGGCGGCATTTCGTCTCGCCATCTCCTACAAGAAGAACTGGTCACTTCCCTTCTCCGCGTTGGGCGCTTTGTTGATGCGGCAACAGCGCGACAAAGACGCCGAGCCACTGTTTCGCCAGGCTCTCGCTGTCGACAACAAAGACAGCGTGGCGTTGCGCCTGCTTTCCGAGATCCGTCTCCGCGCAAATGACTTCAAAGAAGCTCTCGAACTCGCGAAACGAGCAACCGCGATTCCCGAAGCCCCCGCATCCGCCTGGGTTGGTCTCGCGATCGCAGAAAAAGCGAGCGGTAACAAAGCAGCCGCGAAGACAACGCTCGACCGCGTGCTCGCCGAAGAACCCGAAAACCTCGCCGCCCTGATGGAACGTGCCGATCTCTTTGCTGACGAAAAAAACTTCGAGCTCGCGATCACGGATCTTAAGACTGTCGCGAAACTCAAACCTGCGGACAAGGGTGTCGCATCGCGTCTGGCCGAAGTCCTGCAACAGGCAGGCAAAGCTGATGAGGCACTGGCGGTAGCGAAGGCAGCGGGACTCGAAGTTCAACTACCCACAGCAGCCGGCGGTGTTATCGGAACACCGGAAGAGATCGAAGCAGCAAATAACAGCGACCCCGCAACAGCTCGCAAAGCACTCGAAAAACTTCTCGAGAAGAATCCACGCAACGCAATGCTGCTCGGACGGCTCGGAGCTTCATACCGAACGGACGATCCCGCGCGATCACTCGACTTTTATCGCAAAGCAGCCGAGATGGAACCCGACGCGCCCGAGTATGCTCTAGGCTACGGCGCGGCCCTGGTCCAGGCGCGTCGTTTTCCGGAAGCAGCACACATCCTGCGACAGGTAGTAAGAGTGGATCCGGACAATTACACAGCCCGCGCGAACCTCGCGACGGCGTTGTATGAGGCGAAACGTTATCAGGAAGCGATTCCGGAGTATCAGTGGATCGTAATCTCTAAGCCCGAAGTCGCGGTGGCCCATTATTTTATTGCCACTTCGCATGATTATCTTGGAGAATACCCCGAAGCACTTGCCTCGTATGAAAAGTTCCTCTCGGCGGCTGATGCAAATACCAATCAGCTCGAGATCGACAAAGTCAAACTGCGACTGCCGATGCTAAAAAGGCAGATCGAGCTAAAACAGGGTGCAAAGAGAAAGCCCTGACGAATCAACATGACTCTTGAAGCGCAGCGCCGGATCGCATTGTCAGCACTTCTGCTGTTGATGGCGTTTGCGCTTGCTCCTTCCGTCTGCGCCCAGGACGCGCAACCGACGCCGCTGCCTGCGCCGCCTCCGTTCAAAATGATCGTCAAAGACGAGCGTGCGCAGATCGAACAGACAAAAGATTCATCAGATCGTCTCAAGCTCATCATCAACTTTGCCGTAGCGCACCTGACCGTCGCCGAACAGCACACCGCAGCGGGAAACTTTGAAGCCGCTTCGACTGAGGTCGGTATGTATCACGCGTTGATGGAAAACGCGCTGGCTTTTCTCAGCTCATTCAAACGCGACAGCAACAAGACGAGAGATTTATATAAGAAGCTCGAGTTGGCGCTTCGTGCGCATGGTCCACGTTTGACCGCGATGCGCCGTACCACGCCGCTTGAATTTGCTGTCTGGATCAAAAAGGTCGAAGACTTCGCTCGCGCGGGGCGCACGGAGGCGCTCAATTCCTTCTACGGCCATACTGTCGTGCGCGATCGTGAGTTGCAGAAAAGCAGCGACAAGGACAACGAGAAACCCAAAGAAATTCCGACTCCAACCCCTAAGAGTAATCAGCCATGATCACCCGAACCCTTCTTGTTTTGCTGTGCGCCCTGTTTGTTTCACACGCCGCAACTCCGCAAAAGCGCGATCATCTCACGGAACAGGAAGTCGATCTCGTTAAAGAGGCCCAGGCGCTCGATAAGCGGATCGATGTTTTCATCAAGGCCGCCGAACGACGACTGATGGTCATCAACGGATCGAGTGCGGCAAACGCGAAGCAGTTGAAAAAAGATTCGGAAAAATGGGGTGAACTGCCAACCGGATCGCGTGCGGAGTTGGTTTCTGACATCGCGCGCATCTTCGACGAAGCCATCACGAACATCGACGACGTGAGCGCGCGCGATGAGCGAAATCCGCTGATTTCAAAGTCGCTGAGAAAACTGGCGCAGTCCGTGAACACGATCATGACGCAGTTGAAGCCTCTCGCCACCCAGGCGAAGGGTGATGCCGAGGTCGCGAGTTTCGAGTTGTTGAATGAAGACGCCCAATCCATCCTCGAAGCCGTGAACAAGCTCCCACCTGAGCCCACAAAAGGCACAGACAAAGCCTCAAAAAAGAACAAATGAGTATATTCATTTTTGTGTCTTTGTTTGTGCGTTTTGTGGCT
The DNA here is from genome assembly GCA_044867025.1 of Pyrinomonadaceae bacterium. Taxonomy (GTDB): domain Bacteria; phylum Acidobacteriota; class Blastocatellia; order Pyrinomonadales; family Pyrinomonadaceae; genus PSRF01. The sequence continues at coordinate 22,246 of JBIOUJ010000233.1, forward strand.
AAGCCTTTAATGTGGCAGTGGCGCGCTTGATGGCTTCGACGATTCTTTCCAACGACTCCTTCGCATTCGTACTGTTGCGATCGTCGAGAGCCTGACGAAAGTCAGTCAACGGCTGTGCGGCGTATCCGGTGTAGAAACCAGGCGCGTAGATCTGATGTTTGTACCACGCGCGCCCACGCAAACCTCTCGGATCGATGAACTGCCGTTCAGCCTGGACCACCGCGTCGTTGATCTTCGCGAGCCGCGCGCGATCCGAATCGCGAATAGCCTCCTGCCGGCTCTTCTCCACTCGTTCCGCTTCTTTCGCGAAATCGTCAATCGCCGATGTCATCGCCTTCTCGTCCAGCGACCCGGCGAGATTGCGTCGCCTCGCAACCTTCATCGCTTCGACAAAGAAATTTCGGACTTGAGCAGCGTAGTCAGTGTAGTCAAATGACAATCCATCAGCTTCAGCTAAACGCAACGCGAGCGTGCCCCAAACTTGCGCCGCCGCGACGTGATAGCGAAATCCAGGATCGCCGAAGTGGTCCATCCAGTAAAAAGAGTCGTAAGCCGAGTGGTAGACACCGTAATCGCCACCGAAACCAAAGTCAGTCGAAGGGATTCCGAGATGCTGAAGAAACGGCGTGTAATCTGAACCCGATCCGAGCGATCCAATACGTGCCTCGCCCCTGCTCTCGTCATCCTCCGGACGATTCTCACGGGCGCGATCCTGCCATTGTTGATAGACGCTCTTTCCTGTCTTCGGATCTGTGATGTCGCGCGTCGTGGCCCGTATCAGTTTCCACAGCGACGGCACCGACGACGCTCCGAAATGTGCACCCGAAACCGCAACATCGAGATTCAGATACGCGACCGCTTTCTCTTTCAGTTCCGTGGCCAACTCTTCCGCCCACTCTGTCGAACCGATGAGGCCATACTCTTCCGCGTCCCAACTGCACAAGATGATCGTGCGCCTTGGCTTCCAGCCTTGTTTCAGTAACTGACCAAACCCTTTACCCACTTCCAACATCGCCGACGTGCCACTGTTTGGATCGACCGCCCCAAACACCCACGCGTCGCGATGGTTCCCCAGGATGATCCAGCGATCCTTTTCTTCATTGCCGTCAATGCGCGCGACGACGTTCCAGATCTTTCGAATCTTGTAATCCATGTCCGTTTTCAAACGGAGCTTCACGTCGGTCGTGCCGCCGGTGTGATAAGCGAACGGCAAACCACCCTGAAAGCCTGTTGGTCTAAGTGGTCCTTTCAGTTGCGAAAGAATCGTTCGCGCGACGTCGTACGCGATCGGTTGCACAGGTATGCGCGTGAGGTCAGTCGCCTCTTCCGGCTTCAGACGAGGCACGCCGGGAATCGCGGGTCTGCCGGGAGTCAGCGGGTCGCCGGGATAATCAAATAGATACTGGACCGAGCCACGCTGGCCGGACGCAACCGGACGCCATGGTCCTTTCGGGTAAACATCGCCCTGCATGTAACCGTCGTCCGCCGGATCGGAGTAGATGATGCAACCGATCGCACCGTGATCTTCCGCGACCTTCGCTTTCACTCCGCGAAAAGAATTTCCATAACGCACGATCACGATCTTGCCTTTGACCTCGACTCCGATCTTCTTGAGATCTTCGTAGTCGTTCGGCAAACCGTAATTTGCGTAGACGACTGGCGCGGTAACATCACCACTCGCAGCGTAACCATTGAAGAGCGGCGTGATCTTTGGATGGGACGAGGACGGATCACCGGGAACGACGGCTTCGTGAATGTTCAGTTTTTGACGGCGCGTGGTTATCAACTCGAGCACGCTCGGCGTATGTGGATAGTTGAGCCAAACGTCGTACTCCTTCAAATCGGCCGTCAGTCCATAGCTTCGCAACTGGTCGCGCACGTAGACCGCGGTTTCGTAGTCTTCTTTCGTTCCGGCGATGTGCGGCTCAATGGTGAGACGTCGCAGGTGTTCGCGTGCCGATTGCGGTGTGGGAACACTGCGGAACTGGTCTTCCAGGCGGCGCTGTGCCGCGACGCGTTGAGCGCTGAAGCCGTCGATTGTATTCTGCGCGAACGCAAACGGCGTTGTGATCGTAAGAGCTACGAACAGAAAAATGGTCAGAATGGTTTTCATGTTGGTTGTTACCGTAGAATGGTGGCGAGTCCGCATCGAAAGGAAGCTAAGTTAATAAATGGACAGTAGATATTATCCAGGTGTTGAAGCCGACATTCCGCAACTGAGCGCGGCGCTGCGAACGCTTTTTGACAGCGAATATGAAGTGCAGACGTTTCAGGTGTCGAACACCAGCATTGTCCAGGCGCGAAAGTCCAACACTCTTCGAGATCTGACCGGACTCTCCTCAGCGCTCACGATCAAGGTCACACCGGAGCCGGGCGGTACGCGCGTTGAGATCGGAATGCAGAAGTGGTTCGACAAAGCTGCCGTGGCCGCTGTCGGCGCCATCGTCTTTCCGCCGCTCCTCGCGTTGGCGGCACTTGGCGCGTACTGGCAATACAAAGTTACTGAAGACGCGTGGAAGATAATCGAAGATCATATCGCAGGCAAAGCGGGCGGATACGTTCCACCATTGCCGGGTCGTTGCGGGACCTGCGGCGCCGCGAACATTGCGGGATCGGATTACTGTTCATCGTGCGGCGCGAATTTGAAAGTTGGGCGCACTTGTCCTCACTGTGACGCGCCGCAGAAAGAGATCTCGGCGAGATTCTGTAATCGCTGCGGCAAACCCCTCGTTGGCTAGGCCACGAAAAAGCACATATGTGTTCCTTATGTGTCTTTTTGTGGCCTAAATTAATCGTGGCGAAGGGCGCGAACGGGATCGATGCGCGCAGCACGAGAAGCCGGATAAAGCGCTGCGAGCACAGAGACGATTAAGGCGAACAGGATCGCCCCCAGCCAAAGGTATGGTGGCAGTTCGAAGAAATCGATGAACGACGCGCCTTGTGGCTTCAGAATGAACCGGTAAGCTAGACGGTTCGCGACTCCATCAATCCCCCACGCCAAAAGTACTCCCACAACACCACCGACAAACCCGATCACCGCTGCCTCGACAAAAAAGATCAACTTGATCTCGCGATCCTCCGCGCCGATCGCTTTCATGATTCCAATCTCGCGCGTGCGCTCGAGGATCGACATGATCATCGTGTTCGCGATTCCGAAAGACGCGACCAGTAAAGAGATCCCGCCAAGCAATCCCAACACAGAGTCGATGATCAGAAAAACGGTTCGAATTTGATCGAGCTGGTCCACGATCGAGAAGCTGCCGAATCCCAGGTCCGTGATCTTCTCTCGCACTCGAGTTAACTCGACCGGATCCGTAACGCGCACAGTCGCCGATTCGTAACCTTCCGTCTGTCCTTCGGTCAGGTTTCCTCCCTGTCGCGCCAACGCCAACGCCACGCGGCTCATCGGGCTACGATGTTCCTTGGTCCATGCGTTGGCCACCTGCAACGGAATATAAACGCCGGCCCACGGCGTGATACCGCGCATCGCACCCTGACCGGCGCCTTCCTTTAACTCGCTGAGAACCCCGACGATTTGAAACATTTGCGTCTGTAGCCCGGCTGCCGATTCATCGAATCCAGGATCGTCCAGAGGGATGCCAAAAAAATTCGGTTCCTCTTCCTCCTCTTCTTCTTGTTCGCCTTCGCTCTTCTGCTCGGGCGGCGCAAGTAGTTCGAGAGTCTTTCCCACTGCATCGGCAGGCTTCTCGAAACCAAAGTCACGAATGAAGCGTTCGGAAACGACCGCTTCATTCGCCGTTGGACTGGAGATCATTTTTCCTGCCGCGAAGTGTTGAAAGCGACTTGAAGCGTTTGGAATGTTTGCGCCGCCGACGCTATGCGTCTGCAATTTACCGTTCGTGCGCACGAAGGCAGGAAAGTTGACGTTGGGTTCGACATAAGCGACGCCGGGCACGGCTGCAAGCTCTTTGACGCCCGCCTCGTCGAGAATGCGCGTGGGGTTTTGACTCGAACGCCCTCGGTTATCGCGTCTTTCACCTTCATCCCGCGCGCGCGACCGATCGAGTCCCGCAAGATTACCGAGTCCGCGCCCGAAGACCAGAACTTCGTTAAACAGGTCGAGCGCCTTGAAGCGTGCGAGCATGTTGCTCTGCAAACCGAGCCCAAACGACACCATCGTTACGATCACTGCGACGCCGACGATGACGCCCATGGTGGTCAGCACCGCGCGCAGCTTCGCCTGGCGCAAGTTTCGTAACGCGAGATGCAGGATGTCGAAAAAGCTCATACGTCTAATAAAGTCTCTTCACCGCGTCGACGGTCCAATCAGCCAGACTCGCCGTCACAACATCAGCGCCAGCCGCGCGAAGCGCTTCCGCAGGCACAGTATTCGTCACACCCAGCGTTCGCATTCCCGCAGCGCGCGCAGATTCGATCCCTGGCGGTGAATCTTCAATCGCTAAGCACTCATTTGCCAGCAGCGGAAGCAGCCGCTCGTGCTGTCGCTTCTCGTTCAGTTTAGTCAAGCCCGCGAGATAGCACTCCGGCGACGGTTTGCACATCGAGGCATCTTCTGCCGTAACGATAACGGAAAACAGCGGCGTCAGGTTTGCGCGCTGAAACACATAACCAATCTCAGCTTTGTCAGCCATGCTGACAAGACCGATCGAAAAATGACGTGACGCTGCTTTGAGAAACGTCAACACACCCGGAAACAACGGCAGCTCATCCGAGATCATCTGGCGGTGCAAATCGATCTTCGCACCGAGCACCGTTTCCAGCACCGGCGCAGTCAACGGTTTTTTAGCGCGCTCAAACATCGCCTTCACGAAAGTTCGATCGTCCATGCCCAGCGCGCTGAAATACCACTCTTCGGTCAGATCGATCTGATGCCCGCGCAGAATCTCCTGGTAGGCGTTCATCTGGATCGTTTCGTCGTCGATGATGACGCCGTTGAAGTCGAAAAAGATCGCTTTGATCATTTGGTTTCCGTTCTCAGGTCGTCCAACAGTTTCGGCAAGCGCTCACTTTCGAGCACGTCCAGACGACGCAACACCTCCGCCAGCGACAGTTCGTTTTTCAAATTTACCTGGTAATCGAGATCCGCGCGTAATCGATCCTTCTCGCCCTGGCGGTTCTGCGACATCATGATGATCGGCGCCTGCATGCCCGCGATGATCGCCAGCGCCAGGTTCAGCATCTGATACGGAGCCGGGTCGACACCGCGCACGAGTATGAAAGAGTTGAAGATGATCCAGAAGATGATCAGCGCGATCGAAACGCCGATAAACTTCCAGCTTCCGCCAAACTCGGCAATCATGTCGGCAGCGCGATCTGAAAGCGTCAAGCGCGCCTTCTCTTCTTCGTTCGCGTTGCGCGAAACTCGCGACCGCAGTAGTTCGTCTGTGCGACGCAGTCTATCAGTCAACGCGCTGAGCATCTTGAGCGCAATGTCAGGATTACTTCGCACAAAACGGAGGAACGCGTCGCGAGAGAGAACTGCGAGTTGAGCGTCTTCGATCACGCGGGCATCGGCCGATCGCTGCCGTCCATCGATGAGCGACATCTCACCGAAGAAGTCACCCTGCGCGAGTTCGGCGAGCGTGAGTTCCTGCTTGTCATCGTCATGAATGCTGATGCGCACGCGCCCGCTCTCGATCAGATACATCGCGTCGCCCGTGTCGCCCTGCCTGAAGAGACGCGTATTTTGCGGCACGATCTTGTCTGAGAGCAGATCGCGTAATTCGCTGGCCGCCTGATCGTCAAGCGAGGCAAAGAGCGGCACCGAACGAAGCGCCTCGAGCGTCATTTGACTAGCGGACTGTGACATGGCGGCCTCCATCTATAGAAATAATTCTTCCGTCCTTCATAAACACGATCCGATCCGCGTAACTATTGGCCAGCTCGTGATCGTGCGTGACCATCAATACCGTCAACGAATCCTGATTGACCATGTCTCGCAAGAGCGCGAGCAGCTCGTGCGCGCGAATTGAATCGAGGTTCCCCGTGGGCTCGTCCGCGAGCAACACTTTCGGATTGTTGGCCAACGCGCGTGCAATCGCGACACGCTGTTGTTCACCACCTGAAAGCTCGGAAGGCTTGTGCTCGAGTCGATCGCCGAGACCGACGCGCGCCAGCAGGTCGCTCGAGCGTGTGCGCCGTTGCTGTCCGCGCAAACCACCGAAAGCGAGCGCCAGTGAAACATTTTCGCGTGCCGTCATCGTCGGAATTAGATTGAAGTTCTGAAAGATCATGCCGACCGAGAAACGCCGGTAACGCGCCATCTCTTTTTTCGAAAACGGCCCCAGCGGTCTTGACGCAAAAAACACTTCACCCTTCGTCGGGTGATCGAGGCCGCCAAGCATGTTCAGCAAGGTTGATTTACCGGAACCGGACGTACCCTGAATAGCTACGAATTCGCCCTCGCCGATCTCGAGCGACACGTTATCGAGAGCCGTAACACTATTGGCGCCCATCGCATAGATTTTTGAAACTTCGTGAGCAGCTAAAAGGGCGGGCATTATTGATCTTGTGTCTCTTGTGCTTTCTTGTGGCTCACTCTCCACAATTCGAAACGCTCATCGTCGAATCCCTTTAACGACATATCAAACTCTTCGGCTGACAACCCTTCTGATTCGATCACTTCCTGGACTTTGGCGTCTTCGTAGACTGACCTTGAGATTATCACGTCAGAACCCGACGACAGGCATTCAAGACGCGCGGCCATGTTGACCGTCGAACCAAAATAGTCGAGCCGATCGTTCAGCGTTACGGCTATACATGGACCAGTGTTCAATCCGGCTTTCAGTGTTAACGGAATACTGCCATCAGCCGGCGAAGCGAGTATCTCCTGCACCTCGACCATCGCGCGCAAACCATCCGCAGCGGACCGAAACACGCCCATGACAGCGTCGCCGATCGTTTTTACAATTGCGCCGTCGTGTTCGGCTATGACCTTTTTCACGACGTCGAAGTGACTCATGACACGACCGAACGCTGTCGCATCTCCGATCTCGCGGTAAAGCTGTGTTGAATGCCGCAGATCGGTGAAAAGTATTGTTAACGTTCCCACAGAGATCTGCTCACCAGGACGCAGAGCTTCCGTCGCGAACAGATCGCGAAACATTTGCAGCGAAGTGACCTCCGCCGCCGTCGTCGCCTGATCGCTCCACTCCATTCGCTCGAGAATCAGCAGTTGTTCGACGTCGGTCTCATTGTTCAACGACAGCGAAAACCGTTCGCGCACGCGCAACGGTTCCTGGTTCCAGCCGTTATCCGAAAGCGTGATCTGCGCCGAAGTCTCGCCTTCCGGAGTAACCGTCACATCCTGCGACCCTCGTAGCTCGAGCGTCCGCAGCCGATAATTCCCGAGCTCGAGCGGTATGTTTAGTTCACGCTTTTCTCCGCGGGGCAAAAGTTGCTGGGCCACGATGTGTGGCGTCCACTGCGGGCTGCCAATGCAAAACGAAGGCACCTCGACACGCCTGACAGCAGGATTCGGACGAAACCTCAATTCGACATACCGATCGAAGTTCGCAGTGAAATCAATCTTGCACGTGCCGCAGTGAACGCTACTCTCGACGTCTTTCAACGAGAAGCTGCTTTGTTTCGCGCCGCGACACAAAGGACAAAGCAGATCCCACTGGAAGTCGAGCAATCCAACTCGCGTCGCGCGCAGACAAACCTCGAGCACGAGACGCCTCGGTTCGTGCCACTGGTCGGCGAGTTCGTACGCGCGAATACGCGAGACGGCAAGGTCATCGCCGTGTTCGAGAAAGTCGATCAACTGGTTGGCGATGCGAGTTAGGTCGTCCGAGCTTTGAACGTCCGCTAACAGCTTTTGCTTCAGCGCTGCGAGTCGTTGTAGGTCGAATGAAGACTGTGAAGTGTTCGGTTGCGGCGCTTCTATAGCCGCGCCGGCGACAGCGGAGTCGTCATACTTTTGAATCGACTCACGAAAGCGCGGTGCAACGACGAAATTGAGCTGCATGGGTATCGCGACCGCACCGGGAATATTCCGCGGCGTGGACCACACTTCGTAAACCAGATGTGTGCCGCCTTCAGCGTTCGGTGTTAACTGCGCCAGCATTCTAAGCCGTGCCAGCGGCCCTTTGCTGTAAACACGCTCGACTCCGAAACGAAAAGGCTTGACCCATTCGAAAGGTTGTTCCTCCCATTCGACAGGCAAGCCGTAAATCGAGAGTCGCACTTTGCGCCGGGCGTTAGGCAGTCGTTTTTGACCGGGCTCTACCTGGATGGGCGGCACGCCCGTGTCGCGATTGAATCTGTTGGTGTCGGCGATGAAGGGCCAAAGCCGCTCGGGACTCGATTTGAGATCAAATTCCCACCGTTTGTGATACTCGCGCAAGGACAATTTTGATGATCAGACTTCCTTGTACTCCGAGTCGACGTCTTCGTGTGAGAAAGCGACTCGATAGTTCTTCGACTGTAGCTGCTTCGTAATCAGCAGATCGTCTTTGGTCTTCAGTAGATCGGCGCGACTGTAAACAGACAGTTCAAAATTGTAGCCGTGAGTGATTGCGTCCTTCGGACAGGCCTCGACGCAAAAACCGCAGAAGATGCAACGACCGTAATCGATGTTGTAAACCGCCGCGTAGCGTTCGTCGACGCCGATGCGCTCTTTGGGCGGACGCGGATCGTCTGCGGCGACGATGTAGATACATTCAGAAGGACACGCCGCCGCGCAGAGATAACACGCGACACACTTCTCGCGTCCGAGTTCGTCGACGTGCAGAAGGTGCTGACCGCGATAACGCGGCTGCACCGTGACAGGCTCGTCGGGGTATTGGACCGTCCACTTGCGTTTGGGAATGTAAGACAACGTGACGCGCATTCCCTGCAGGATTGCTTTCGTTGATTCGATTGCTTCAGTGATGATTGACATGTTGATTTATTTTGAATGTCTTATTCTAACCATCAGGTTGGACAGGATTTACCAGATTTTTCAGGATTACATGTAAATCCTGAAAAATCTGGTAAATCCTGTCCAACCTGTTTACTCTCTCCGGGTCACTTCCGATCCGGTTGCCTGCCACCGCCCGTCGCGCCAGACAAACTTATCTATAAAGTCGTACTCGTCATCGCGATCTCCGACCTCCAACGTAATCTTACCCGTCAGTGTTGCGCGGTCTCCAGCGAGCATAAGTTTCAAGTCATCGAAATCCCACTTGCGAATCGTCGTATCGCGTTCGATTGTGCGGAGGTAGTCAGCTTTCGTTTGCAGTTGGCCCTTTTCACCCGATGGCGCAACAAAATCATCGGCGAGAATACGATCGAGCGCTTTCTTATCGGCGTTGATATTTGCAACCGTCCAATCATGCTCGAGATCCCGCAATTGCGCCATCACCTGATCGCGATCCGTCGGCGGCGGCGTGTCGACGGTTTCGTTTGTATCAACGTTTGAATTTACGTTCGACGCGACATTTGAGTTTGCCGGCGGTTCCGAGGTGTTGGAATTCTGAACTGCGCGGTTTGCTTGTTCATTCTGGCGATTACGCAGCAACCTCGGAGCGAGAATCGCTGCTGCTATCATAATCACGACGACTCCCAGGATGAACGCGCCTAGAATTCCGACAATCCACGGCCACGCTCGTCTCGGACGATCGTGCGTGCCCGGTGGCGGCACATAATTCGGCGGCTGGTAAGGCGCGGCGTTCCAAGTGTTTTCTGGTTCGCTGCCGCGTTCATTGGTTCCGGGGGACACAACCGTAGTTTCATCTTCAACGGGAGTCAGCGGTGTGCCGTCGTCAATACAGTAACTAAGGTTTGGATCCGTGTAGGTCCTGTTGCAGGTGGTACAGCGTTTCATTTCAAGGTGAATTGTAAACTACCGCTGAAAATCACCCAAAGACTGCGGCGAGGATGAACCAAATGATGAGCAAAACGAAGAAGGCGATGTTTATCGCACCAAGTATTATTCCCGCCGTTGCGAATGATTTTCCGCTGACTTCCCCGGGCGATTTTTTGATCTGCGAAAGCGCAGACATGCCAAGCACCACCGCCACTATTCCGGGAATCGGTCCCAGACAACCTCCCGCCACAACGCCGACAATACCGGTGATCATCGATCCGAGTGCCAATCCCTGGCTTTGTTTTGGAGGAACATACGGAGGCGGTGGGGGCTGCCACGTACCGGGAGCCATCGGAGGTCGTTCGTCAGGCGCGATCCAGCCGCCGGGAGCAGGTTGAGGCGGAAGCCATTGTGTTTCCTGTTCCGATTCAGTCGCGACTCTGGGTTCGCGAATTTTCGGGTTCCAGTTGGGATCGAGCGGAGGAGACAGCTCTTCGATCAGCTGGGTGCCGTCGTCGGAACAAAAGCTCAACCACGATTCGGTGAATTGTCTTTTACACTGCGGACAATACTTCATTCTTGATCAAACCAGTTCGAGACGACTGAAGAAGTATGAAATCTCAATCGCTGCGTTCTCGTCTGAATCGGAACCGTGGACGGCGTTCTCGCCAACCGAACCGCCAAACTCTTTTCTCAACGTGCCTGGATCGGCTTTCGCGGGATCCGTCGCGCCCATGAGATCGCGCCACGCTTTGACAGCACCTTCTTTTTCAAGCGCCATGACCACACATGGTCCACTCGACATAAACTCTGTCAGGCCGGCGAAGAACGGTCGCTCACGATGGACGGCGTAAAAGCCTTCCGCTTGTTGTCTGGTCATGTAGATCAGTTTTAAGCCGCGGATCTTGAAACCATTATCGAGAATACGTTGAATGATCGATCCAGTATGACCCGCGCCCACCGCGTCGGGTTTGACTATTCCAAAAGTTAAATTTGACATGTATGTGTTCTTTTTGTGTACTACAGTGCCGCTTTCATCGCCGTGCCAATATCCGCCGGTGACTTAACAACGTGTATCCCTGCTTCATCGAGTGCCTTCATCTTCTCAGCCGCAGTCCCTTTCCCGCCGGCAATGATCGCGCCGGCATGGCCCATACGCCTTCCCGGCGGCGCTGTCTGCCCTGCTATGAACGCGACGATCGGTTTGGTGACATTCTCTTTCGCAAACGCCGCCGCTTCTTCCTCCGCTGAGCCACCGATCTCTCCGATCATCACGATACCGATCGTCTCATCGTCCGCCTGAAAGAGTCTTAACGCATCGACATGCGTCGTACCGACGATCGGATCGCCTCCGATACCGATCGCAGACGATTGCCCCAACCCGAGCGCCGTGAGTTGTCCGACTGCTTCGTACGTCAACGTTCCCGAGCGAGAAACGACACCGATTTTTCCCTCGCGATGAATGTGTCCCGGCATGATTCCGATCTTGCACTTGCCCGGCGAGATGATGCCCGGACAGTTTGGTCCAATGAGCCGCGTCGGTTTGTCTCGAAGGTATTCCCTCACCTTCACCATGTCGAGTGTTGGAATTCCTTCCGTGATGCAAACAACCACCGGAATTCCAGCGTCAGCCGCCTCCATCACTGCATCCGCAGCAAACGAAGGAGGAACGTAGATCACAGACGCATTTGCACCGGCTTCTTTCACCGCGTCGGCGACAGTGTTGAAAACAGGAATGCCTTCGTGCGTGGTGCCACCCTTGCCGGGCGTCACGCCTCCGACCACGTTCGTTCCATACTCAACCATCTGCTTCGTATGGAACGTCCCCTCTTTTCCGGTGATGCCCTGCACCACCAGGCGCGTAGATTTATCGACTAGAACGCTCAATGAATGCTCCTTTGAGAAAGGCGGCAGTATAGCAATCGCATAGATACGCACCAACTCTGCGTACCTCTGCGTGCTCTGCGCCTCTGCGGTAAACCGCACATTCACCGCAGAGGCGCAGAGGACGCAGAGGTACGCAGAGAAAGTTTCAAACCAAGTCAACGCGCTCGCCGTATTGCGGCACGTGGACGTTCCAACCAAAACGGTCTTTGATGTGGCCGGCCATCGCGTTCGCCGCTTCCGGTTCGCCGTGGGTCAGAAATGTCTGGCGTGGGACGCCCTTCTCCATCCCTTCGAGCCAACGCAAAACTTCTTTCCAGTCAGCGTGCGCTGAGAAGCCACCGATTTTTGCCGTGCGACAACGCACCGGAACCCACTGACCGAGAATTTTCACTTCCGGTTCGCCTTCCTGTATGCGTCGCCCGGTCGTTCCCGCGGCTTGAAAGCCGACAAAGACGACCGTCGCTTCGGGATCTGGAACCATTCGCAACGCATGATGCAGAACCCGACCACCCGTCATCATTCCCGAGGCACTGATGATCACGCGTGCGCCCGTTGCAGAATTGAGACGCTTCGACTCCTCTTTCGTCGAAGCTGCCATCATCGAACGGGTCCGCAATGGGTGTTTCTTTTTACCGAGAACGCTTGCGTAGTCTTCGTCTTGCTCTTCTGTGCGTCTCGAATACGCGGCGGTTGTCGCAGCCGCCATCGGGGAGTCGACGGTCACAGGCAGCACGGGAATCGCGTTCTCTTCTTCCAACTCTCGAATCAAGTAAACGATCTCCTGCGTGCGTCCGACAGCAAACGCCGGAATGAGTACGGGCGCCTGACGCTGTGCCGCGTCGTTGATGATTCGCGCCAGCGCGATTTTCGGATCTTCCGGGTCGTGCAAACGATCGCCGTAGGTTGACTCCACGAGCAGATAGTCACACTGGGGAGGAGGAACCGGATCGCGAATGATTGGCTGATCGTAATGGCCTAGATCACCTGAAAAGAGAACACGAAGCGGTCTGCCACCGGGACCAGTCTGGTCGATTTCCAACAGCACCAGACTCGAACCGAGAATGTGACCTGCGACTCTGAAGCCGGCGCGAATTCCCGGCGCCACTTGAACCGGTTCACCCGTGTTGTCTCGCGGTTCGATCAACTCGAGTGACGCGTAGGCATCTTTCTCGGTGTAAAGCGGAAGTGCAGGCGTGTGCTTGGTCAACTTATGACGGTTCCGAAAGTCGGCGTCTTCTTCCTGGAGGCGTCCGGAATCAGGCAAGAGGATCTTTAAAAGGTCCGCCGTGCCGCGCGAACAATAAACCGGGCCACGAAAACCTTGTTGGACCAGGCGCGGTAAATAACCGGTGTGATCGATGTGCGCGTGGGTGATCAGAACTGCGTTGAGCGAACGCGGATCGAACGGCGGCTCCTGCCAGTTGCGTTCGCGCAGTTCCTTCAGTCCCTGGAACAAGCCGCAGTCGACCAGAACACGTCCTTTGCTTGTCTGGACCAGGTACTTCGATCCGGTAACTGTTCCAACACCACCCCAGAATTCAATACTCGACAAATGAATGACTCCTTTTGATCAGGCTGCCAAATTGACGACTTTCTCCGCAGCGTCTTTCATTCCGTTCGCGACTGTGAAGTTCAGACCTGACTCGCGAATCACGCGCTGGCCTTCTTCAACATTCGTCCCTTCGAGACGCACAACCACCGGAACCGCCACGCCGAGGTTTCGTGCTGCTTCCACTACACCGCGCGCCACCATGTCGCAACGCACGATACCGCCGAAGATATTGATCAAGACGGCTTTCACGTTTTCATCCGCGAGGAGAATTCGAAACGCGGCTTCAACACGCTCCTGCGACGCACCACCACCGACGTCGAGAAAGTTTGCAGGCTCGCCGCCGGCGAGTTTGATGATGTCCATGGTTGCCATTGCGAGGCCGGCGCCGTTGACCATGCACGCGATGTTGCCGTCGAGCTTGATGTAGTTGAGATCAAACTTCGACGCTTCGATCTCCAGTGGCTCTTCTTCGTTCAGATCGCGCAGGTCGAGAAAGTCTTTGTGACGAAAGAGCGCGTTGTCGTCGAAATTGATCTTTGCGTCGAGCGCGATCAGCCGGTTGTCTTTGGTCAGCAAAAACGGATTGATCTCGGCGAGTGAAGCATCCATCTGCTCGTAAGCCGAGTAGAGGGTCTGCATAAACTTCACTGCCTGGCCCACCAGCGCGCTCGGTAAGCCCAAACCAAACGCGAGCTTCCGCGCTTGAAACGACTGAAAGCCGACAGCAGGATCGATCGTCTCCTTCAAGATCTTTTCCGGCGTGGTCGCTGCGACTTGCTCGATGTCCATACCGCCTGCTGATGACGCCATGAATACCTGTCGTCCACTCGAGCGATCGAGCACGATGCCGAGATAGAACTCTTTATCGATTGGCAAACCCTCTTCGATCAACAACACTCGGACTTCGCGGCCTTCGGGCCCTGTTTGATGTGTGACGAGTTTCATTCCGAGCATCTGCCGCGCCAGCTCTCGTGCCTCATCAGCGCTCTTCGCCAATTTTACGCCGCCGCCTTTACCTCGACCGCCCGCATGAATCTGTGCCTTCACGACGACAATTTCGCTGCCGAGTTCCTTGGCTGCGTGATAAGCCTCCTCGGGCGATCGCGCCACGATCCCGCGCGGCACAGGCACACCGTATTTCCTTAAAAGCTCTTTCCCTTGATACTCATGAATTTTCATGCGACAGCCTCAGACATTTCGAAGTAGTTTGATCTGTTAGTGGAACGCGGCGAGTGTAGCCGCGCTTGTCCGAAAAGAACAAGTGAGCGAATTGACTCACTAAAAATCTACTCGAAAAGGTATTCGTTGCCTCAAATAAAAATCTACTCGAAAAAGTAGACACTGCCGCGGCCCGCAAAGAGGCTGGAGGCAGAAGATGAGGCTGACGATGAAG
>JBIOUJ010000234.1:0-16176 GCA_044867025.1 Pyrinomonadaceae bacterium
ATATCTGCGTCATCCGCGTTTATCTGCGGCTAACTGCCTTTGCGAGTTGCCTACGAACTCTGTTAAAAAACTAGCACTATGCATTTCGAGCTAACTGAAGAACAGCAACAGATCAAGATGAGCGTGCGCGAATTCGCGGAGTCGGAGATCGCACCGCACGTCATGGAGTGGGACGAGTCTCAGCATTTTCCAATCGAGCTACAACCAAAACTCGCAGAGCTCGGTCTGCTTGGTGTCCTGTTCCCTGAAGAGTACGGCGGCGCAGGAATGGGCTACGTCGAGTACGCCACGATCATCGAGGAACTCTCGCGCGTCGACGGATCTGTCGGCATCTCGATAGCGGCCCACAACTCACTTTGCTCGAATCACATTTACCGGTACGGCACTGAAGCGCAACGAAAAAAATACCTGACACCGCTGGCGAGTGGTGAGCATTTGGGTGCGTGGGGACTCACCGAACCGAGCGCCGGCTCAGACGCTTCAGGAACCAAATCGACAGCCGTGCGCACAGACGGCGGCTGGATCGTCAACGGCTCCAAGAATTTCATAACGCACGCGATCCACGCTGACACTTGCGTCGCGATGGCAGTCACCGACAAGGCGAAAAGAAGCAAAGGCATCTCGGCGTTCATTTTTGAAAAAGGAATGAACGGGTTCTCGCCTTCGAAGAAAGAGAACAAGCTCGGTTTGCGCGCTTCGGAAACGGCGAGCGTGGTTTTCGAAGACTGCTTCGTGTCTGACGACCACTTGCTCGGCGAAGAAGGAATGGGATTTGTGAACGCGATGGAGGTACTCGACGGCGGTCGTATCTCGATTGCGGCGCTCGCAGTCGGTATCGCGCAGGGCGCGTATGAGTCGGCCGTGAGGTACGCGAAAGAGCGCCAGCAGTTTGGGAAACCGATATCCGAGTTTCAGGCGATTCAGTTCAAGTTGGCCAACATGGCGACGCAGATCGACGCCGCGAGATTGCTGATGTATCGCGCGGCGTGGATGAAAGACGAAGGAAAGAAGACGACGAAAGAGTCGTCGATGGCGAAGCTGTTTGCTTCGGAGATCAGCGTGAACGTTTGTGAAGAAGCGATTCAGGTACACGGCGGATACGGCTACACGAAAGACTATCCGCCTGAGAAATACTGGCGCGACTCGAAACTCTGCACGATCGGCGAAGGCACGTCAGAGATCCAGCGCATCATCATCGCTCGCGAGATTTTGAAGCGGCTCTAGCCACAAAGAGGCACACAAAATGCCCGCCGGCAACAATCTGAGTAAGCGTGTGAGCAGCGGAGAGCCTGCGGCGGTGGCGCGTGCCATTTCGAAGATTGAGGATGGTTCGGCTGGTGCCGCGGCGTTAATGAAAGAGATCTACCAGCTCTCGCGCGGTGCGTTGGTGATCGGAATCACGGGTGCACCAGGGGCGGGCAAGTCGTCGCTGGTCGACAAACTCGCAATGTTTTACCGGCAGCGTGGCGATCGCGTTGGAATCGTTGCGGTCGACCCATCGAGCCCGTTTTCGGGAGGCGCGATCCTCGGCGATCGAATACGGATGCAGACGCTCGGACTGGATGAAGGCGTGTTTATCCGTTCGATGGCGACGCGCGGAAACCTCGGCGGTCTCGCGCGAGCCACGGTCGATGCAGTGGCGATTCTCGATGCGGCCGGTTACGCGAAGATCGTCGTCGAAACTGTCGGCGTCGGACAGGATGAAGTCGAGATCGTCAAAGCCGCTGACGTTTCGGTCGTGGTCTTAGTGCCCGGCATGGGTGATGACATTCAAGCCATCAAAGCCGGAATCATGGAGATCGGCGACATCTTCGTCATCAACAAAGCCGACAAAGAAGGCGTTTACTCAACCGAAAAGGAGCTGGAATCGCTGTTGTCACTGGCTTCGCGAGACGATGGCTGGGAACCGCCGATCGTTAAGACCGTGGCGACGGAAAACCAGGGCGTGAAAGAGCTCGCACAGGCGATTGATAGCTATTGCCAGGCGCAGCTCGGAGGTCGTGTAAGCAGCGACCGCCGGCGCGCTATCGCCCGGTGGCGCATCGTCGAGCTTTTGCGCGAGAGCCTGCTGGCGCGCGTTTTGGAATCCGATTCGTCGGTTGCTATGCTTAACCGGCTTGCGGACGAAGTTGCAACCCGCCGCCGAGACCCTTATTCTGCCGTGGAGGAGATTATTCAAGCTGCTGAAAGTTGATCACATCGGAATCGCGACTAACAGCATCGAAGAGGGTTTGGCAGTTTGGCGGGATGTGCTTGGCCTCAAAGTAGACGCCACACAAGAAGTTACCGAACAAGGTGTCAAGGTCTGCATGCTGGCCGTTGGCGACACGCATGTGGAGCTGCTCGAGCCGCTCGCTCCGGAAACGCCAGTGGGAAAGTTTTTGGCTAAACGCGGCCCCGGAATGCATCATATTGCAGTCGAGGTTGCAGACATTCACGCTTCACTCGCTGAATTGAAAAACAAAGGACTGCGGTTGATTGACGAAAAACCACGCGTTGGTGCGGGTGGTTGTTTAGTGGCATTTGTTCATCCGTCGTCTGCGAATGGCGTGCTGCTCGAGTTGGTGCAGCAACAATAGGATTTAGGAAAGGAAAGTATTTTGACTTCTACAAAAAAAGCTCTCATCGCGGCTGCCGTTGCAGTTATTTTTTCAGCAGGTTTGATCTTCTGGCAGGTCAAGGCAAGAAAGTCGGGTCCGGTCGAGTTTTCTGCCGCAGACATGCAAATGATCGCCGAAGACCAGCCGCCACAAATGCGTGCGCGCCTCGCGGCTGATGAGACTGCTCGCAAGGATTTTGCGAAACAAGTGAAGCAGTTGCTCGCGGTCGCTGAAGAGGCGGAGTCACATGGTGTCGGCAACACGCCCGAAATGAAGCGCCAGCTTGAATTCCAGAAAGCGAGCGTACTTGCCCAGGTTTATTTTGAGAAACAGGGTGAGAATGGCCCTGACATCACCGACGCCGAAGTCGACGAGTATTTCAAGCAACCCGTCAATCAACACAAGTTCGATCAACTCATCGCAGATGCAAAGGCGAAAGATCCGCAGTTTGCGGCGCAGGGCATTTCGGACGAGCAACTGAACATGCTCAAGCAGCGACTGGGTCGCATTTATCTCGCGGAGAAGAAAGCCGTCGAACAGGGCATGGACAAGAAGCCGGAAGTCAGACTGCAACTGGCGTTGCAGCACGCGCGTGTGTTGGCGCAGAAGTACGCAGAAGACAAGTTGCAGGCCAAGATGAAAGCGACCGACGAAGAGGTTAACGCGTACCTCGCAGGCCATCCGGAACTCGACACAGACAAGAAGAACCGAGCGAAGGCCGAGGAAGTTCTGAAGCGTGCACGATCGGGGGAGGATTTCGGAAAACTCGCACAGGAGTTTTCAACCGACGGCAGTAAAGACAAGGGCGGCGATCTCGGTTGGTTCGGACATGGTCAGATGGTCCCGGAATTCGAGAAGGCTGCGTATGCTCTGAAGCCGGGTGAGATCAGTGACGTGGTCCAGAGCCAGTTCGGTTTTCACATAATCAAACTTGAAGAGCGAAAGACTGAGACAAAAGACGGCAAGTCGGAAGAGAAGGTTCATGCACGTCACATCCTGATCAGCGAACAGGGCGGTAATCCGTTTGCGCCGCCGCAATCTTCACGCGAGAAGGCCAGGACTGCGCTTGAACGCGAGAAGGCGAAGAAGGTTCTCGAAGAGATTGAGAGCCGTTCGCCGGTGAAGGTGGCCGAGAGCTATCAGGTGAAGCCTCCCGAGCAGCAGCCGCAGCAGGGTTTGCCGCCAGGATTTCCTCCTCCGGCGCCACATGGACAGGGAACTGCGCCTGCGCCGGCACCTACTAAGAAACCGTAGCAGACATGAACTCTCTGCGTGCCTCTGCGTCCTCTGCGCCTCTGCGGTGAACATACCGTTAAACCGCAGAGGCGCAGAGGACGCAGAGGTACGCAGAGATTATGCAATTCGGCGACTATCGCGTTGAGATCATTCAGGACACCGAATTCCGCCTCGACGGAGGTGCGATGTTCGGAGTGGTCCCGCGCAAGCTCTGGTCGCAGGTGTGTCCGCCGGACGATGAAAACCGCATTCGGATGAACATGAATTGTGTCTTCATCGACACGGGCGCCGAGAAGGTTCTCATCGAAACAGGCATCGGCGACAAGTGGACCACGAAACAGACGTCGATGTACGGCATCGACCGCACACGACCGTTGAGTGAAACACTAAAGATGCAGGCGGGAGTGGCTACTGACGAAATCACGATCGTCGTCAACACGCATCTGCACTTCGATCACGCGGGCGGGAACACCAAACTCGATGCATCAGGTAAACCCGTCGCGTCGTTTCCGAATGCTCGTTACTTCGTTTCACGCGCCGAGTTGGACCACGCGGAACATCCGACCGAGCGAGATCGTGCGAGCTATTTGCCTGAGAACTGGAAACCGCTCCGTGACGCCGGTCAGTTGGAACAGAAAGCCGGCGAATACGAGGTAGTTCCCGGACTCCGAATGGAAACCATCGCCGGGCACAATCGCTCGATGCAGTGCTGGCGTCTCGAGCGCGACGGCAAGACGATGTTTGGTTTTGCCGATCTCGTACCTTTACGCGCTCATCTCCGTTTGCCCTGGATTATGGGTTACGACCTCTATCCGGTGGAGACTCTCGAAGCCAAGAGGAGGCTCCTGCCGCACGCAGCGCGAGAGAACTGGATCTGTTTGTTCTACCACGATCCCGACGAGCCGTTGTGTCGACTACAAGAGGGAGAAAAGGAATTGAATCCAGTACCCTATCGCGGGGAACTTTCATGAGTACATCGTCAGCAGTTCGCGTCGGCATCATCGGCGGCAGCGGTCTGTATCAGATGCCCGAGTTGACGGAAGTCGAAGAGGTCAGTGTCGACACGCCTTTCGGGCCGCCGTCGGACGCGTTCATTGTCGGAACGCTGGAAGGTGAGCGAGTTGCTTTTCTTCCGCGCCACGGCCGTGGTCATCGTGTAACTCCAACTGAAGTTCCGTTTCGCGCGAACATCTATGCGATGAAGCTGCTGGGCGTCGAGAGTATTCTCTCTGCTTCAGCCGTAGGTTCGTTGCAGGAGAAGTATGCACCGCTGGATATGGTGATTCCCGATCAGTTTTTCGATCGAACGCGAGGGCGCGTGAAGGAGTCGACGTTCTTCGGTGAAGGAATCGTCGCGCACGTCTCTTTTGCGCATCCCGTTTGTGCGAGGTTGGGAGACGTTCTCGAACAATCATGTGGCGCTGCGGATGTGAAGGCACATCGAGGCGGAACGTACCTGTGCATGGAGGGGCCGGCGTTTTCAACCGTCGCGGAGTCGAATGTATATCGCTCGTGGGGGATGGACATCATCGGAATGACTAACCTCCAGGAGGCGAAGCTGGCGCGTGAGGCGGAGATCTGTTACGCGACGCTCGCGCTGGTGACTGATTACGACTGCTG
Organism: Pyrinomonadaceae bacterium; assembly: GCA_044867025.1. Lineage (GTDB taxonomy): Bacteria > Acidobacteriota > Blastocatellia > Pyrinomonadales > Pyrinomonadaceae > PSRF01. The sequence goes on from JBIOUJ010000234.1 coordinate 5,457, forward strand.
GCACCCGGGGCATGACGCGGTCAGCGTCGAGACGGTGGTCGAGTATCTGAACAAGAACGTCCGCAACGCTCAAATAATTCTTCGTGAAGCTTTGAAACGATTAAAGCAGGGTGATCGCGGCTGCAAGTGTGGCTCGGCCTTGCAGCATGCTATCTTCACGGCGCCAAATCTGTGGCCGGAAGCGACAACAAAGAAGCTCGAAGCGATCATCAAAAAGTACCAGTCCTGAGGTGAGTTATGAAAATCAGCATTTTGTGTTTACTGCTTCTTTGTGTGCTTTTTGTAGCCACGCCGTCGATCTCGGCGCAGGGCGTCAGAAGCGGCCAGGATCCCGCGCTGCTGCGCGACCCCGATCTCGAAAGAGACTCTCAACACAATCTCGAAGTCGCGAAGAACTATTTCAAATTGAAGAAAGCCTACGTTGCCGCCCTGAAACGTTGTGAGGAGATCATCGCGGGCAATCCAAACTTCGCGAGGATCGAAGAGGTTTTGCTGATGGCAGGCCAGAGCAGCTTGTGGCTGGCGGACAAGAAAGGCAAACAGAATCCGGACCTGTACGTCAGTTTCGAAGGCGGTGAAAAACGCACTCTGACTTCCGAACAGTTCCGCGAGATGGGCCGCGGCTACCTGACGAAGTTGATCAACGACTATCCTGAAAGCCCTTTCGCGAAACAGGCGAAGGAGGAATTGCGCCTGTTGGAAGCTCCTAAGCCACAATAAGGCACACAGAAAACACATGTCTCTTTTAGTTGTCGGATCGGTTGCTTATGACGCCGTCGAAACCCCTTTTGGTAAATGTGACAAGATGCTTGGCGGCTCCGCCTCGCATTTCTCGATCTCAGCGCGCTTCTTTACGGACGTTGGTATTGTCGCCGTAGTCGGTGGTGATTTCACCGAGCAGAAGGTGTTTGACAGCCGCGGAATCGTCACACGCGATCTCGAACGGATCGAAGACGGCGAGACCTTTCGCTGGGCAGGTCGTTATGAATACGACTTGAATGTGGCCCAAACGCTCTACACGCATTTGAATGTCTTTGCCGACTTTCAACCGAAAGTGTCGGCAGAGTCCAAAAAATCGCGACTGTTGTTTCTCGGCAACATTCAGCCAGACCTCCAGCGCGGTGTGCGAGAACAGATGCCTGACGCGGAGCTGGTGGCGCTCGATACGATGAACCTTTGGATCGAGCACACGCGCGATTCTTTGGTGCGAACGATCCAGGGGGTGGACGTGGTGATCATCAACGACGCCGAGGCGCGGCAACTCACGGGTATTCCAAACCTGATCAAGGCAGCCCGCGAGATTTTGAGTTGGGGACCGAGAGCGTTGATCATAAAGCGCGGTGAGTATGGCGCGGCGCTGTTTACGCCCGACAGTTATTTTGCGATTCCGGCTTACCCGCTCGAGTCCGTTTTTGATCCGACGGGCGCTGGTGATACGTTTGCCGGCGGGTTCATGGGTTATTTGGCGAGTCAGGACACGCTCGACGAAGGTGCGATGCGCCGTGCGATGATCTTCGGATCGGTCATGGCTTCGTTTAACGTCGAAGAGTTTGGAACAGAGCGGGTCAAACGGCTTACTCATGCCGAGATCAACGATCGTTTTCGCGCCTTCAAACGCATGACGCATTTTGATGAAATTCCGTTCGAGGTGAAAGTTAATTAAGGGGGATCGATATGTTCTGTCCTGTCTGTGAGTCTGAATACGAACCGGGTATTACGACCTGTCCTGACGACAACACAACGCTCGTCGAGGAGCTGACGCCGGAGAATACGCTGCGCGACAGTAGCGAGGCGCGGTTCGTGTCGCTCTACAAACTCGGTTCGCCTGCGGAAGCTGAGATGGTGAACGATATTTTCAGCCAGAACGAAATTCGCTCGGTCGTTAAGTCGGGTGGGAACGATACATTGTCGCCGCTGTTGTCCGCGACTTCCGAAGGCGCTGAGATTTTCGTCGATGAGCGAGACGTCGATCGCGCGGTCGAAGTCTACACCGCATTTTTCGAGAGTGACACAACGCCTTTGACTGGTGGACCAGTTGAGGAGGAAGAGGAGTAGTCTTATGTCTGACGAAGCAATTGTAGTTTTTATGACGGCTGCGAACGGTGAAGAAGCAGCGCGTCTTGCAGAAATGCTGGTAGGTGCGAACCTCGCAGCCTGTGTTCAGATCTTGCCGGATATAGAGTCAGTCTATCGCTGGGAGGGAAAGATCGAGCGGCAGTCAGAAGTTCTGTTGCTTGCGAAGACTAAAAAGTCGAAATTCGATGAGCTGGAGAGGGAAGTGCGCGCTCTTCACAGTTATGATACACCCGAGATCATTGCGGTTCCGGTGACGGCGGGCTCAGCACCGTATCTCGCGTGGTTGATGCAATCGTCCGCACGCGCCGCTAGCTCGGGATCCTGATTTCGTCGGCGATTGTGCCGTCCAGTTCTTTAAGTGAGCTTTGGGCTCGCATCACGATCTCCACCACTTCCGCGGGCGAATCCGTGATGTGAAACATCTGCATATCGTGCTCGCCAATTTTACCGCCCTGTAAAACTACCTCCCGCAACCACGCGAGCATTCCGCTCCAATACTTGTGACCGAAAAGAACGATCGGGAAGTTGCGGATCTTCTTTGTCTGGATCAACGTGAGCGCTTCAAATAGTTCGTCGAACGTGCCAAAGCCGCCCGGAAAGATCACAAACGCCAGGCTGTACTTCACAAACATCATCTTGCGCACGAAAAAGTATTTGAACGTGAGACTCAGCGTCTGGTAGGCATTCGCCTTTTGTTCGAACGGCAACTCGATGTTGCAGCCGATTGAGAGTCCGCCGGCTTCGAAAGCGCCGCGATTAGCAGCCTCCATTATTCCCGGCCCGCCACCGGTGATGACGGCGAATCCCTGCGCCGCCAGCAGCGCGCCAGTTTCCTGTGCGGCTTTGTAATCCGGATCGTCGGGATGAGTACGCGCGGAGCCAAAGATGGCGATGCCGCGGCTCAGCGTCGCCAGTTCGTCGAAGCCTTCGACAAACTCGCCCATGATGCGGAACACGCGCCACGGATCGGTGTGCTTAAACTCATCCGGCCGTGGGCTCTCGAGCAATTGCTCGTCCTGAGTGGTCCCCGGAGCCGCGCGGCCAGTGCGCTTTTCGTCCTTCTTCATATACCCATGATGCTATAGCCGCAATCGACGTAGATCACTTCACCGGTAATTCCCGAAGACATCGGACTACAAAGGAAGACGGCCGTATTACCCACCTCGCGCGGATCGACGTTCCTGCCGAGCGGGGCGCGTTCAGCGTGATGTTTGAGCATGGAGCTGAAATCCGAGACGCCTCGCGCGGAAAGTGTCTGAATTGGACCAGCACTGATAGCATTGATACGGATGTTTCGTGGTCCAAGATCTTTTGCGAGATAGCGAGTACTTGCTTCGAGCGCTGCTTTCGCGACACCCATGACGTTATAGCCGGCGACGACTTTCTCAGCGCCGTAATAACTCATCGTGACGATGCTTCCGCCTTCTGTCATCAGGGGCGCGGCGGCTCGAGCAAGTTGTGGCAGGGAATACGCGCTGATTTCGAGCGCGGTTAGAAATGCCTCGCGTGTGGTGTCGAGGTATTCGCCGCCGAGCGCTTCGCGCGGTGCGAAGGCGATGCTGTGAATCAGAAAATCAAGGCGGCCAAATTTCTGGCCCACCTGTGTGAACGCCTCGTCGACTTCGTCCTGCTTGGTTACGTCGCAGGAGAGAAGTGGCGAGTCAGGCATAACGTCTTTTGTAAGGCCTTCGACGTTCTCTTTGAGGCGGTCGCCCTGATAAGTAAAGGCGAGATTTGCGCCTGCCTCGTGCAGTGCCTGAGCAGTGGCCCAGGCGATGGAGCGCTTGTTTGCGACTCCAAAGATGATTCCGTTTTTGTCTTTGAGCATTCTGTATTTTTTGTGCCTTTTTGTGGCCTAAGCTGCTGCGCTTTCGGGCGCCGTCATCAGCGCTTTGTACTCGCCGCTCTCTACCCACTGCAGAATCTCGGACACGCGCCAGACTGGAAACGGGTGGCTCAACCCCGAAGTGATCGCGTCGGCCCAGAAGCGATCCAGTGCTTTCTCGTCGTAGTTCTTCTGGAAGTCGCGTGCCTGTGCGAGAAACTGATCGTAATCAACTCGCGAAGCGAAAGTTCCGCCGCTCAACTTCATCATCGTGCGACCGATCACGTTTGGATCCTGAGTGACAAGCAAAGCCGCGCGATCGCATGACAATTCAGCGCGCCTGGCCCAGGCCAGCAACGCAGCTCGCATGCTCATCGTCAGGAGCTCTTTGATGATGAAAGTCAGTGGTGACGCCAGTACAGCGGTCTTCGCCAGAAACTCGATCAGGCGAGCGGCTGTCAGGTAAAGCACGTGTTCGGCGTGGATGTGGCCGACTTCGTGTGCGACGACGGCCAGCACCTCGTCGTCGCTTAGTCTCTCGATCAGTTGTGAATAGAGCACGATGACAGGGCGTTCGACGCCGCCCGTGAAGGCGTTGACAACTGGGTTCTGCTGCACGAACAGTTCGGGCATGTCGACGCCGAGAGTTGTGCAGGCTATCTGGAGTTTCGCGTAAAGATCGGGACACTGCGTCGGTGTGACCTTCACTGCGCTCGCGGTGAAGATGACGCGTATCGCCGACTCACCTGTGACTGCAAGAAGTTTCTTGAGGGCTGAGTCGATCCCTGGAATCGCGCGCAAGGCCGTGAGCGCGCGACGGTCGTCCGGGTGAATGTACTGGTCCTTGTTTAGGGCCGCAAATTTCTTGTGTGGCTCGTCTGACAAGGGTAGGCGGCAACGGCCACAGCGTGGCTCTCCGTTGTCCGGGCGGATCTGATTGCGCTGTCCGCAGTAGCGGCAGCGGATGGAGGGGATGTTGTTAATTAGATCATCGTTTTCAGCCATGTTTTATTACTCACTTCTTGCTTGATTGTGCGGAGAGTATGCCACGGATTTCACGGATCTACACACGGATTAGTGCCTGAAATGGCGCACCCCCGTAAATATCATGGCGAGGCCGTGCTCGTTGGCGGCGGCGATGACCTCGTCGTCGCGGACTGAGCCACCCGGCTGGATCACGGCCGTGATTCCGTGCTGGGCCGCCTGGTCGATTCCGTCGCGAAACGGGAAGAATGCGTCGGACGCCAGCACGGAACCGGCCACCGGCAACTGTGCGCGCATCGCGCCAATCTTCACTGAATCGACACGCGACATTTGTCCCGCGCCCACACCTACAGTCTGGCCCTCACGCGCATAAACGATCGCATTTGATTTCGTGTGCTTACAGACGGTCCACGCGAACAGCAGCGCGCGAACCTCTTCTTCGCTGGGCGTCCTTTCAGTCACGACCCTGAGATCGTCGCGACTGAGCTTGTGATCGTCCGCTGTTTGGACCAGCATCCCGCCGCCGATCTCTTTGACCTCAACTTTCCGCGATTGTTCCATCGAGCTCATGCGAATCACGCGCAGGTTCTTCTTGGCGCGCAACAGCTCGAGCGCCGCAGGGTCGTACTCAGGCGCGATCACGACTTCCGTAAATATCTTCGTCACTTCCTGCGCCGCCGCGGCATCAACTGGGCGATTGAAGGCGACGATCCCTCCGAACGCGGAAACCGGATCCGTCGCCAAGGCCTTTTGGTAAGCCTCAGCCGGCGTATAGCCAAGGGCAGCGCCCGCGGGGTTTGTGTGCTTGATGATTGCACACGCGGTCTGTTCAAAGTCGGAGACGAGTTGCCATGCGGCTTCTGCGTCTACGTAATTGTTGAAGGACATTTCCTTGCCGGAAAGAATTTCGGCGTTGGCGATTCCGGCGCCTGAGGTTTGATAAAGAGCGGCTTTCTGATGTGGGTTCTCGCCATAGCGCAGGTCGGAGACCTTTTTCATGGTCCAGGTCAGGCGCCCAGGCAGAGGACCACTCGAACCGGCGAGATATGAACTTACCATTGAGTCGTATTGCGCAGTCTGCTCAAATGCAGCTTGAGCAAGCCTGCGTCTCGTGTTAAGTGACAACGCACCGTTGTGATCTTTAAGCTCATTGAGAACGCCGGAATATTGTTCCGGCGAAACAACGACTGCGACGTCCTGCGAGTTCTTGGCCGCTGAACGGATCATCGCTGGACCACCGATGTCGATCTGTTCGATCGCCTCTTCTCGCGTGACTCCCTCACGTTTGATTGTTTCCGCAAACGGATAGAGGTTTACAACGACCATGTCGATCGGCTCGATCCCGTGTTGTTGCAGTGCGGCGACGTGGTCCGCGTTATCGCGAATTGCGAGTAGACCGCCATGCACGCGCGGATGCAGCGTTTTCACGCGCCCGTCCATCATTTCCGGAAAACCCGTGATCTCCGAGATGTCACGCACCTCGAGGCCCGCGTCACGCAGTGTCTTTGCGGTTCCACCCGTGCTGATGATCTCCACGTCGAAGCGCGCAAGCTCGCGCGCGAAATCTACAATTCCGTTTTTGTCGGAAACACTGATCAATGCTCGTCGAATTGGTCGAAGCTGAACGTCGCTGTTTTCAGTCATTATGGAAGTGTTTTTGTACCCGGAGTCAGATTGATGACGAACCTTTGTGTGCGCGAATAGCTGAAGCGGGGCGCCACGGAATATTCGATCCCATCAGGTTTCAAACTTACAGAAAAAGTGTGTTTTCGGTTATCGCGCCCTGATTCGGAGATATAGAAACCCAAAAGGTACTGGCTTTTCAAATCCTCTTCGATGGCCTGAAAGATCGGCGTCAGATCATTCTGCTTTGGCAACAGCGCCGACTTCGCGTCGCCGACGAGGAAATATTTTCCACCAGTTTTCTCGGCGAGGTCCTTGAAGCCTTTGCTCGGCGGACGCACTGCGAGTCGTCCATCGCGTGGTTCGAACAGCGGCAAGTGAATCACGTAGAACGACACGCGTTTTTCGAGCGCGGTGTGGATAACACTCTCCGCGCTGGTCCTGCTGAGATTGTCGAGACCATCGCTGATCAGCACTACGATACGACGTTCCGCACGCATGCGGGGCAAATCGTCAAATGCTTGCACTGAATCTGCGGCCGCGTCGAATATGGCCGTTCGTTGATTGTGCGCGGCTCCAAATCTAAATGCGGATCGAGCTGCCGTTAAATCTTTTGTGAATGGTGTTGCGAGTGACGAGGTATTGGAGAAACGAAGCACTGCGACGCTCGACCGTTCTCCAAACCTCGTGAACAGCGCAAGCGCTGCTTCCTGTTGTTGCGAAATGATCTCGCGCAGGCTTCCTGACTGGTCCAGTGCAAACAACAACGCAACGCGGTCAGCGCCCGGAGAAAAATACACGCCCGATGTCACCTGTTCCTGATCTTTTAGCAAGAGATCCTGATCGGTCAGACCGGCCACCGCCTGGCCTTTCTTGTCGCGTACTCGAATGGGAAACAGAAGCAGGTCGGTACTGACGCGCACGACATCGTCTTCGTCAGGCGTTTGCTGGGCTAAAGCTGTAGGGGTGTTGACGTAAAAACAGACGAGTAGAAGGGCAAGAGCAGTCCTACGCAGCATCAGGCGTGCGGCTAAATGAAAAAACCGCCGAGCAGGAGCATACTCAAGATAACGATGATGGTGATGATGACGATCTTGACCAGACTCACGGCTAAATCCTCGGGTTGTGATTCTAGAAGTGCCAGCAGGGCCTGTCAAACAAATCTGCCGCGTGCTAGTTCCCATACGTCTCCATTTAGCCGTGAGTTCACCCGAAAAATCATAAAAAGCGCAAAGTGTAAGTTATCCGCAACCCTCGGCCCATTTCCGGAGCGAAATCCTTGATAAACGAGAGATGGTTGCGATAAAGCGTGTCTCCTACGTTGAAGAAATTGAACGAAATGATATGCGCGGCATGTTGCTGCGCAAACAAATACGAACCGGCGATGTTGAACAATGCATAACCCGCTGTGCTTGTCTCAGTCGGAAAGATGCGGTCCTGATGGTTGGCCATCACGATTTCCGGATTCAGCAGCAGCCCTTTGTGTCTGAACTCGAGTCCGACACGGCCGCGCAAAGGCGGAATTCGCGGTAACGGAGTGCTGTCAGACGTCAATTCCGCATTCACGTAATCAAGACCGAGATTAAGCCACAAAGACGGATGCAGCGCCGTATCGAAGCGCGCTTCCATACCCGTATAGCGTGCAGTTCCTTGATCGTACTCTGCCACCTTCAGCCCGTCTTCGACGTCTCCCGTCGGGGCGAGAAAGATGAAGTCTTTGATGTGGTAGTAAAAACCGTTGGCTTCAAACCGCAGGCGCTTCGACGAATGCCGAAGCCCAAAATCCAGACCATCTCCCATCTCCCGATTTAGGTTTGGATCGCCGATCTCAAACGCCAGGTTTCCGCGGTGTGGTCCAAGGTTGTACAACTCTTCCAACGACGGCGCTCTGTACGAATGAGAGTAATTCGCAACGAAGGATCCATCTTTCCACGTCGAGACGCGTATGCCAGCCGCGCCGGAAAAACCTGTGAAGCCTCTGTCTGGAAGAATGCCGCGCGCGTCAGTTGGCTCGGGCCTGTAGCGATTGTTTTCGAGCCGACCGCCGAATTGGAGCGATACGCGTTCGAAATCGAAAGCTTGAACACCAAACACCGCGAACGCATTTTGCTTTGTTGGCGGCGCCAAAGCTTCTTCACCAGTGGCTGAGAAATCACGATGCATTCCCCAGAAACCAAAGCGCCCGGAGTATTTGCCGATCTTTCGTTGATCAAACAAGCCCTGGTAGAGAAAAGTATTGTTCTTAAACGCTGTACCTGTTTCACCGGTGAGCGATTCGATTTCGGAGTGTTCGTAGTCGTTGTACTGCGCAGAGAACGTTCCGGCAGTGATGAATGATTTCATCTCTTTAAAACCACCGCGAAGCTCGACGCTGTGACGTCGTGGATTCAGTTCGACGATCTCCGGATCAACCTCGGCCGGATCGAAAGGAATTCCATATCGTCGCTTGTTGAAGTTGTAGTTGAAACTAAAGAAGCCTTTGTCCGGATAGTAGCCAAAGCCGGCCGCCGCACTTGCTTCTCTTGAAAACGAGTTTTCGACGGTCCCGATCGGGGTGTCGTAATCGCCTGATCGCTGGCCGCCGAGGTTCGCCCACGTCAGCCATCGATTGGTGCCGTATTCAATGCCACCGCTTCCTCCACCCTGGGGACCGTTCGTGCTGCCTATGCCTGTTAAATAGCCGTTGAGACCTTTGTGCGCAGAGTCATGGCCCGAGATGGTGTTTACAACGCCGCCAATGGCGTTGCTTCCGTAGAGGAGTGATGCAGGACCTTTGACGATCTCAACTCTTTCAGCGGTTAGAACGTCGACAGGTTCAGCGTGATCGCCCGACTCGAAACCAAGACCGCCGACGCGATTTCCGTCCTGCAAGACGAGCACGCGATCGCCGTCGAAACCGCGAATGACTGGACGCGCTGTTCCCGGTCCAAAACTTCGTTTCGCGATTCCGAGTTCACCGTCGAGCGCTTCTCCGAGTGATACCGGACTCTTCTTCGCGAGTTCGATCGAACCGAGCACTTCGACTGATTGAATAGAGCTGCTGACGGCCTGCTCGCTGCCTGTCGCTGTTATTGTGACTTCCTCGCGGACGCCTGTGAGTTCGAATTGAAAGTCGACGGTGGTGTCACCTGTCACATCGGTTGTGCGAACGATGTCCGGAACTCTGTCGAGGTGAGCGACCACGTCATACTTTCCTGGCGGCACTCCCTGAAACTCGTATCGACCCTGGTCATCTGTGTCGACGGTTCGTTTCAACTGGAGAATCGTGATCAGGGCGTTGTGGATTGGTTTACCGGTGCCGCCGAGCGTTACGGTCCCGCGTAACGTCGATGTTCCAGGGGCTGTTTGCGCGAGCGCGTGCGAACTGAAAAAGCCGATGAGTATCAATATTGGAAGAAATCTTGAAACAAGATTCATTTCTTTTATCTCCTAAAAAGCAAAAAGATTGCATCCACCAATGGGTGGACGCGGTGCAGACGCCCGCTGGCAGCGCCTGTCGTCGACGATTGTTAGGAGATAGAAGGAGGAGCGCGTCCGGCTGTCGGTCCGATTAATTGGAAATGGACGTCGGGCGGAACAGCCGTTGTGACTCGGATTTGTATCTGAGCCGGAGGATTGACGAGTCGAAAAGCAATGAGCGTGGTGGCAAAGTTCTGATGTAACTGGCAGATCAGACAGTCGCTGCATCCAGTTTTGCCGCTGACTGGTGAGTTTGGTTGATCCGATTCCACCAACGAAGCCGCGTGGTGGTTCGGCAGGACGCGGCCGTGACGGTGAGCGGCCTCCACCGTCGTCCCGTAAAGGATGAAGACGACGAGCAACAGACTGAGCCAACGCGCCAGGGCGTTTCTCTGATTCTGAAATGCGCGCATCAACATGCCGGTCACAGTGAGATATGTTAGATTCAGGGAGCCTTGGAATTGTACTTATACGCGACCGAAAAGCGCAATTCAATGGAATGAATTGCAGGGGCGGCACTCCGTGTTCATTATCATGCATCCTTTTACAGGATCGTCATCCTGACACGGCCCATTCTCATTCTCCCCAAGCTTTAGCTTGGGGCTTCTCGTAGCGTTAAGCTCTTGAAAACCATTTAAATGGTTTTCAATGATTCTAGAGCGCTGGTCCCCCAAGCTAAAGCTTGGGGAGAATGAGAATGGGCCGTGTCAGGATGACGATCCTGTAAAAGGATGCATGATAATGAACACGGAG
>JBIOUJ010000235.1:0-32364 GCA_044867025.1 Pyrinomonadaceae bacterium
CACCGCAGAGGCGCAGAGGGACGCAGAGGATCGCAGAGAAAGACAAATCCCACGATGCTTTTATCATTCGCTACTACAACGTTCCTCAGCGCCCTCCTGCTGTTCTGGGTTCAACTCGTAATGGCCAAGATGCTTTTGCCACGGCTCGGTGGGACGCCGGCGGTGTGGAACACGACCATGTTGTTTTTTCAGGTGATGCTGTTGGCTGGGTATTCGTACGTGTTGGTTACAACCTCGCGGATAGGGGCTCGCAAACAAGCAGTTCTACACAGCGCGCTATTGCTTCTTTCATGCGTTTTCTTGCCTCTCAACTTTGTTGGAAATGTTGGTTCGATATCCGAGCGAAGCAACCCGGCTCTGTGGCTCTTCGGTTACCTGCTGAGCGCGATCGGTTTGCCGGTCTTTCTTATTTCAACTACCAGCCCGTTGCTTCAGAAATGGTTCACGCGCACTGATCATCCTTCAGCAAACGATCCGTACTTCTTATTCGCTGTCAGTAATGCAGGCAGTCTCCTGGCACTGCTGAGCTATCCATTACTTCTCGAACCTGTCTTTACTCTTTCGCGACAGAACCGTCTGTGGGTTATAGGCTATGTGGTGTTTCTGTTTTTGTGTCTGCTTTGTGTGTTTGTGTTATGGAAGTCGTCCAAACGAGAACTCGTATCGGACGTAAACACTCCTAAGACACCCATCCCGCTCAAGCGTCGCCTCTACTGGGTTCTATTAGCCTTCATTCCTTCGAGTTTACTCTTCGGCGCCACGACTTACATCACCACTGAAATCGCTCCGACACCGCTGCTCTGGACCATCCCGTTAGCACTGTACTTACTCACATTCATTCTCGCGTTCGCGCGCAGGAATCTGTTGCCCGAACCACTCGCAAGTACCGCACTCGGTGGATTAGCACTGCTACTTACCCTGGTACTTGCGGCAAACGCCACTCAACCGACCACCGCGATAGTGCTTCTACATCTGTGTTTCCTCTTCGTCGCGGCTATGGTCTGTCACACCAGACTCGCGAGCGACAGACCGGATGCTGCACGACTTGCCGAGTTCTACTTGTGCGTGGCTATCGGAGGAATGCTAGGCGGACTCTTCAACACTTTAATCGCTCCGAAAATATTCAACACCATCGTTGAGTATCCATTGGTGATTGTGCTGGCATGTTTGATTAGACGTGGCAACAACAGCGAGGATTCTTCACGCGGTCGCCGGTTGGATTTTATTTTGCCGGTGTGTGTCGGCCTGCTCACGATCGGACTCGCCTTCCTCGTCGATCGATACGACGTCAGCGCAGTTGTCGGTATCGCCATTGTTTTTGGGACTCCGTTGGTGATCATCAATCACCACTTCCGGGGCCGTCCGGTGCGGTTTGCCCTGGCTATTGGCGCTGTTCTGCTCGGAAGCGTTGTGTACTCCGAAATCCAGGAACGCACACTCCATGTCGAGCGCAATTTCTTTGGGACGTTGAGCGTGAGGTTCGATCCAGCGAACGCCACGCGAATTCTTCTACATGGCAACACGATCCACGGCCGTCAGTTCGTCGATCCGAATCTTCAACGCGAGCCACTTTCATACTTTCATCGCAGCGGACCACTCGGTCAGATCTTCCAGGCATTTAACTCCAACGCTGCATCGCCCAATGTTGCCGTTGTCGGACTGGGAGCTGGATCGATGGCATGCTACGCGCGGCCGGATCAGAATTGGACGTTCTACGAGATCAACCCCGCGGTTGTCCAAATCGCGCAAACCCCAGAGTATTTCACTTACCTACAGAAGTGCGCCGTTGGTCCAACAAAGATCGTTCTTGGTGATGCGCGTCTTCAATTGCAGAGCGCGCCTGACAATCATTTTGGCCTCATCGTCCTCGACGCCTTTAATTCCGACGCGATCCCGATTCACCTGATGACTCAGGAAGCAATCGCGCTCTACACGTCGAAGCTGGCGACAGGCGGGATGCTCGCATTTCACATTTCGAATCGCAGCCTCAAACTCGATACTGTTCTTGCAGATCTAGCTAAACGCAGTGGCGCAATGAGCATGAGTTTTGCTGACGGCGAGCACGACCCCGTAAGCGGCAAGGATCCGTCCGAGTGGGTAGTCATGGCGCAGCAATCACCTGCGTTCGACAGCCTCGCGGAAAACCCTCGCTGGCGAAGGCTTGAAGTCCAAGCAGACTCGCACGCCTGGACCGACGATTTCTCAAACATCCTGCGTGTGTTGAGGTGGTATTAAAGTTGTACGCTTCTCTTATTTCTCTGCGTACCTCTGCGTCCTCTGCGTCTCTGCGGTTAAACGATCTCTTCACCGCAGAGACGCAGAGGACACAGAGGTACGCAGAGACAAAGTCAAAGCAATATTTCACATCTTCTGCATGGGCGTCCGGATCGCGGTTTAATTGAGACATTGATCCATCATCCTTGCATCTCTTCGACCTCGTCCTCTGTCGTCTCTTTCTTCTTACGCCGGCTGAATAGTTTCTTAAACCGCTCAACCACGCTCACAAACAGGTCGTAAATCCGATCGGACTCTTTCGCCAACAGCGGCGAAACGCTGGCGAGAATCAACACGTACAGCGCCGCGAACGGCTGCAAGACCGTCGTCAAACCACCCGCGATAGCAAGGTTCACAATGATGATTGAAAACTCGCCGCGTGCGAGCAGTGTGAATGAAGTGTTGAGCGAACCGACCGGCGAAAGCTTCGCTCGTGCCCCCACGACCATCCCAGCAATCACAACCCCGACCAGTGAGAGCAGCGCTGCACCCACAGCCAACCAAACCGCGCCGCCCAGGCTAAACGGATCGATCGACAGACCGAAGCCAAAGAAGAAGATCGCACCGAATGAGTCGCGGAACGGCACTATCAGGCGCTCCATGCGCTCGCTGTGTTCTGTCTCTCCAAGGATCAAACCGAGAAGCAGCGCGCCGATCGACTCAGCAACATGGATCGTCTCACCCAACCCCGCCAACAGAAAAAGACACGCGAAGATTACGACGACGAACACTTCATTTGAAGAGATGCGGAACAGTCGATTCAAGAGCGGTGTGGCCCAACGTCCGATCACCATCAGGCCGACTATGAAGCCCAGCGCGATACCGCCCGACGATGCCACGCCGGCAAACGAGCTCGCGCCACTCAGGATGATGCCGGAGATGAGCGACAGGTAGACTGCGAGAAAAACATCCTCGAACATCGTGATGCCTAGGATCAATTCTGTCTCTGGATTCGCGGTGCGCCGGTAGTCGAAGAGAATCTTGGCGACGATCGCGCTCGACGAAACAGTCGTCAAACCAGCAATGATGAGCGTTTCGCGCAGCGGAAATCCCGCAAGGTAACCGTAAGTGAACCCGATCGTGAAATTGAGTCCGACGTAAAGCGAACCACCGGCCAGAATGGAGCGTCCCGCTTCGATCAAGCGTGTTACGTTTGACTCCAGACCAAGATAAAAGAGCAGAAACAGCACACCCATTCGACCCATGAACGCGATCAGCGATTGCGTCTCGATGAAGCGAAAGTCAAAGACACCGAGCTGCGGCGCGTGAGGTCCGACCGCCATTCCGATCAGAATTAAAAACGGGACGTTGGATAAGCCGAGTTTGTGCGCGAGTGCGATAGCGAACGCGATCAGCGCGAGCGCCAACCCGATTTCCAGAATGACATGATCCATCGACTCAGGCCTTTCCTTCGATCAGGAGGCGCTTGAGAGCATTGATCGTGCGCCGGTCACCGGCGACGATCAGTGTCGCTCCTGCGTTCAGGACAGTGTCAGCTTCTGGGTTGGTGCGCGTCGTTTGATCCGGTTCGATAATAGAGACGATGGATGCGCCAGTGCGTGTACGAACCTCGAGTTCGCGAATGGTTCTGCCGATACATGCTGCGCCCGGCTCAATCGTGAACCACTCCAGCACCAGATCTTCCAGAACGACCTCCGCCATCGGCAGACTTCGCGGCACGTACGTAAGCCCGCCGATGATGCCGGCGATCTGACGTGCCTCGCCGTCAGAAAGTCGCAGAACAGACGACGGCCGATCCATGTTGCGGCGCGTGAAATGGTAGAGTTCGCGCGTGCCGTCGTCGTGAATGACGATGACCAATCGATCGCCACTCGTCGTCTCAACCTGGAACTTGCGTCCGACGCCCGGAAGAAATCTTTCGCTGATGGTAGACATGCTCGCAGACCCTTTCAAAGGCTCTAATGAATCACTGGAACTTTACCGGTGGTAACATTATAGCGTTCGAACGACGAAAGTCTTATCGCTTGAGGAAATCAGCCACGCCGTTCATAAACATCTGCACGGCGAGCATCACCAGCAGCATTCCCATCAGTCTTTCCATGGCAATCAGCCCTCGCTGTTTCAACACGCGATAGAGCAATGTTGAAGACAGCAGGATCAGTGCGCTCAACGCCCACGCGAGTGTTACAGCGAGTAACAATCGGGAGGTGACATTCGGTCCCGACTGTTCTAACAGCAGCAGCACAGCCAACGCGGATGGACCAGCAACCAGCGGGATTGCGAGCGGCACGATAAATGGTTCGCCTTCAAGCGTCTCGCCGAAAAGCCCTCCGTCCTGTGGAAAGACCATGCGCAGTGCGATCAGGAATAGAACAATGCCGCCGGCGACACTGATGGTCTCTTGTTGCAGACTCAGTAGCGCCAGGACACGCTTCCCCAAAAACAGGAACACGAGTAGAACACCGTAAGCGATCAGTATTTCTCGAACCAAAACCCGCCGGCGCCGCTCTGGTTGCACATTTTTCAGAACCGACAGGAACGGCGGAATGTTTCCGAGCGGATCCATAACCAGGAAGAGAGTCAGAACGGCGGAAGAGAGTTTCATCGGTGTATTTTGTGCTTCTTTGTGGCATTGTTCCTAATCAATCGTCAAGTAGAAGGAGGAAACATGCGCTGTCTTCCCAAAATGCTCTGCCTGTATTCGATCCTGCTGTTTGTCGCCGTCACGGCAACCGCACAGACTGCTGCACCGATCACCGCAATCAAAGCCGGCCGGCTGATAGATCCGGAAACCGCGTCGGCGACTAGCAACCAGGTGATCCTGATTGAAGGCGAAAGAATCAAAGCGGTGGGCGCGAACCTCACGATACCGGCGGGAGCAACGATCATCGATCTTTCCAAACTCACGGTCCTGCCGGGTCTCGTCGATGCACACACCCACATGGCGCTGACTTACAAAGAACAGCCGGAAAACAATTATTACTATCTGACATTCGTGACAGACTCGACGGCGCTACGGGCAATTCAAGCAGCGTCCAATGGCATTCAGCTTCTCAATTCCGGCTTCACGGTGATTCGCGACGTCGGGAACAATGCGATGTATGCGGATACCGCGCTGAGACAGGCGATTGAACAAGGATGGCTGCCTGGACCAACTGTGATTCCGTCTGGTCCGATCATCGGCAGTACGGGCGGACAACTTTGGCCCACTCCGGAGATGTACAAGGAACACAAAATGATGTTCCCTGAATACATCGACGCCGATTCGCCGGATGAGATAGTCAAAGCAATTCGCCAGAACATGTTGTTCGGCGCGCGGACGATCAAGTTGTGCATTGACTGTAAGCCGTGGGGTTATTCAGTAGACGACATCAAGCTGGCCATCGCGGAGGCAGCGAAAGGCGGTTGCAAAGTTGAAGGACACGTCCAGACTCCTGATGGAGCACAGCGTGCGATAGACGCAGGCATCTACATCATCGCGCACGGCAATGCTCTGACGCCGGAGCATCATCGACAAATGGCAGAGAAGGGCATTTTTCGAGCGGGGACTGACACGCCATTCACCAGGTATCGTGGTACCGAAGCCGCTTTCAAACAGACCGTGGCGAAGTTGCGTGATGCGTGGGAGAAGAAGGTGCCACTCACGTTCTCGACCGACTTTGATTACTGGAATGAAAGGATGACGAACGAGAAGACCGGCGAGTGGCTCACGCGGGGCGAGATGACGATCGCTTTTCTTGATACCTGGAAGGCGGCCAACATTCCACCAGCCGACGTCCTGCGCGCTATCACCATCAACGGCTACAAAGCTGCTGATGTGATCAAAGAACGTGGTCCAATCAAGGCTGGATTCTTCGCAGATCTGATCGCGGTTTCCGGCGACCCGTTAACCGACATCGACGCGCTTCGCAATGTACAGTTTGTGATGAAGAACGGCGTGGTTTTTAAAAAAGACGGAGTGATGACGCCGGAGAAGTTTTTCCATCCGGGACCAGTGCGCATGCCAAACGGCCGCTGGACTCGCTAGGAGGAGGAGCATGTTGCAAAGACTAATTGTGGCAGTCGGACTGCTTGTGTTCTTAACCAGTCTCAGTGCAGCGCAGGATCGCAAGACATTCAAGGTTGGGACGGCGAGCGCGAATCGTGGAGAGAAGGTGTCCGGCACGATCGAGGTCCCAGCAGGTAGCGATGCCGCGTTAAGCATTCCGGTCGTAGTCGTTCACGGCGCGAAACCGGGACCAGTGCTGGCGTTGGTGGGGGGTTCACATGGCACTGAATACGCTTCCATCATCGCGCTCGAGAAACTGATGGGGATGCTTAACCCTGCTGACGTTTCCGGCACGGTGATCATCGTTCCGCTTATTAACATTCCATCGTTCGAACAAAAAGTTCCGCACGTCAATCCGGTCGATAAGAAAAGCATGAATCGCTTCTACCCCGGAAAGATGGATGGCACTCAGACAGAGCGCGCGTCGTATCTGATCACGAAACAGGTCGTCGAGCAGTGCGACCATCTGATCGATTTGCACGGTGGCGACACTGACGAGAGCCTGCGTCCCTACAGTTATTGGACCAAGACTGGAAATGAGCGACAAGACCAGATCTCCCGCGAGATGGTGCTCGCCTTCGGTCTCGATCACATCATCATCTCAACTGAGCGACCCAAAGATCCGCAAGCTTCGCGTTATCTCGAGAACACCGCAACGACGCGCGGTAAACCGTCGATAACAGCAGAGGCCGGTCATGCGGGAACGGTTGAGACGGATGATGTGAATGTGTTGATCGATGGCTGTCTAAACGTGATGCGTTATCTGAAGATGATGGCTGGTACGGCGACGATGGTCCAACGTCCGGTTTGGGTCGAAAAGATCGCGACGCTCGCGAGCGAACAAACCGGAATCTTCTATCCACTCGTCAAGCGTGGAACGTACGTGGAGCAGGGAATGAAGGTTGGCTACGTCACCGATTACCACGGCAACGTAACGTTCGAAGCACGCGCACCCGCCGCAGGGATTATTTTGTATATTTGCGCCGTCCCTTCCATGACAAAAGGCGCGACGATTGCGAACATAGGCGTGGTAGCTCGGTGATTTATGTCTCGGTTCTGGAATGTAGACGATCAGGCGGCACGGCTCGCGGAACTCACCAGTCAAGATCGCGATCTGAAGGAAGCTCCCTTGCGCCGCGACGTGCGTTCGCTTGGCCGTCTGCTTGGCGAAGTGCTCAAAGAACAAGTCGGCGACAGCCTGTTTTCAGCGGTTGAAGAGTTGCGCCTGCTGTTGATTGAGCATCGAGAGTTGCGCGCGCAACCAGGAGACAATCTTCAAGACGCGCAACGCTTGATAGCACGCGCGGAGAGCATTGTCAGTCATTTGGATGTGACGGAAGCGCATCAGATGACGAAAGCCTTCGCGATCTATTTCGAACTAACAAACCTCGCTGAAACCAATCATCGCAAACGCCGGCGCCGCGCTGCCCAGGCGTCGCCCGAGTTGTTGGCCCAACCAGGCTCGTTTCTCGGAACTCTGCGCCGGATGCGTGACGCCGGAATCACGCAACAACAAGCACTAGAGTGGCTGGCGAAGATCGAGGTAATACTCGTATTCACCGCTCATCCTACCGAAGTTGCGCGACGCACCGTGCTATTCAAGCGCCAACGTATTGCGGCTGAGCTCGAACAGTTAGATCGACTGCCACTCACCGAGCGGGAATCAGAAAAGCACGAGCTGGCGATCATCGCGGAAATAACCGCACTCTGGCAGACCGATGAAGTACGACGCCGGCAACCGAGCGTTCGCGACGAAATCAGGATGGGCCTTGATTACTATCCGAGTGTTTTGTTTGAGACGCTGCCGGCGTTGTATGAGCAGTTGGCCGACGATTTTCGTGAGGCGTATGCGCACGAGTTGCCCGCGAACGCGCTGCCTCGAGTGTTGCGGTTCGGTTCGTGGATCGGTGGTGACCGTGACGGCAATCCTTTAGTCACGCCCGAATGCACGCGAGATGCGTTGCAGATAGCTCGCGAGACGGTTCTCCGTTACTACATCGAGCGTGTGAACGACTTGATCTGGCAACTCAGTCCTTCGACGTATCAGGTTCCGGTTTCAACGCAACTGCAAACGGCACTCAGTTCTTATGAGGCGACTGTTACGGCGCCTGAGCTCAACCCGGAAAGACATCCGCCACAAGAAGTCTACCGGCGTTTTCTGGATTACGTGTTGGCGCGTTTAGTTCTGGCGCGAGACGAACCCAATCACGCGAGTGCATACAAGAGCGCCGCAGAGTTCCGTGACGATCTTAGCGTCGCGCGCGAGAGTCTCGCTGCGAATGGCGGCGAACGTGTCGCGAGGTTTTTATTCGATCCTCTGTTGCGCCAGGTGGATACTTTCGGTTTTCACTTACACACGCTGGACGTGAGGGAGCATGCGAGTGTTCACAAACGTGCATTGCTCGAGGTTTCGAATGTGGCGGCGAACGAGCGTGCTCTACCGCCTGCACCGTCGAAAGAGACCGTCAATTTGCTCGACTCACTGCGCATGGTGAGCGATTTAAAGCGCGACTATCCACGCGAAGCAATCCGCAGTTACGTCATCAGCGGGGCACAGTCGGCTTCGGACGTTACGGCGCTGGTGTCGCTGGCTGAGTTAAGCGGTGTACAGGTAGCTACGAATGGTGCTGATCCGGGAGTGATGCCTGTGCCCCTCTTCGAGTCAATCGAGGATCTGCGTAACTGTCCGGAGGTCTGCCGGAATTTATGGACCAGCTCCGACTACGCTCGTTTGCTCGACTCATGGGAGCGACGGCAAGAGGTGATGCTTGGCTACTCCGATTCAAACAAGGACGGCGGGATGCTCACCAGCACGTGGGAGATATTCAAAGCCCATCGCGCGCTGCATCGAGTCGCTGCCGAATGCGATGTGAAGCTCACATTGTTTCACGGACGGGGTGGAACAGTCGGGCGTGGTGGTGGACCAACCCATCACGCGATAATCGCGCAACCGCAGGGTGCCTTCACGGGTCAGATAAAGATCACCGAACAAGGCGAAGTGATGAATTGGAAGTACTCGGATCGAGTACTCGCGGAACGAAATCTGGAGTTAATGATTGCGGCGTCACTGGAAGTGCTGTCACGTGCGGGCGATATCGAAGACTTAGACCAGGAGAGCGAAGCGGCGTTGGAGCAAATGTCTCAGGAGGCGTTTGAGTTCTATCGAGAAAAGATTGCTGAGAACGACGCAGTACTGACCTACTTCGAGGAGGCAACTCCGGTGAAGGAATTGGAGCATGTGAGGATCGGTTCTCGGCCCACGCGACGAGGTGCGCAACGCGGTCTTGGCGATCTGCGCGCAATTCCGTGGGTGTTTGGTTGGATGCAGAGTCGACATGTTGTGCCGGCATGGTTTGGAGTTGGCTTTGCTTTGGAACATTTCGCGCAGAAAAATGCGGAGTTGCTCGAAAGGCTCGTGACGCAGTTTCCACTGTTTACCGAGCTCATCGCGAACGTTGAGATAGGGTTGGCGAAAGCTGACATATCGATTGCGCGTTTGTATGCGGGGCTGGTTTCTGATGCGGCGCTAAGGGACCAGGTGTTCAGCATGCTCTTCGAGGAATTTGAGCGGACGAAACAAGTGGTGTTGCGTTTGACGCGACAGTCGAGATTACTCGAGAAGAACCCGGTGTTGGCCCGTTCGATTCGACTGCGGAACCCGTACGTGGATCCGTTGAGTTTGATTCAGGTCGAGTTGCTGCGCCGTAAACGTCGAGGTGAGGACAACGACGATGTCAATTACGCGCTTGCGGCAACAATCAATGGAATTGCGGCCGGACTGAGGAACACCGGGTGAGTCTTTCTCTGCGTACCTCTGCGTACCTCTGCGTCTCTGCGGTTAAACGATCTCTTCACCGCAGAGACGCAGAGGTACGCAGAGGTACGCAGAGTGGAAGCCCAGCGAGAACAACCGCCGCGCGAAACTTTACTCGCTCACACGTCTGTGTCATGTGTGGCTCAACTTAGCTGTCACAATCGTCCCGTGCGAGGTGTTTTCGTAATGAGACATCTTCCAATCGGAGACAACCTATGACCAGCGTATCTCAGGACGTGCGCTATAGCCTGCGCATGTTGCTAAAACACAAGGGTTTTACCGTCGTTTCCGCGCTGACCCTGGCACTGGGCATCGGCATCAATACAGCAATGTTCAGTGTGCTGAATACGTTTCTGTTCGGCTCGCTGCCATACCCGCAGTCGGAACGATTGATACGCGTCTGGCGCACGTCTCCACACTCTCAAACGTGGCCTTTTTCAGCAGCAAATTTCTTTGACTACCAAGCCCAGAACACGGTCTTCGAGAAGCTGGCCGCCTACAACTTCGTCAACCGTAATCTCACCGAACAAGGTCAAACAGCAGAACGTCTGACCAGCGTTGCCGCAACAGCCGACTTCTTTCCGATTTTGGGAGTCGCACCGGCCAACGGTCGCGTATTCAAACCCGAAGAGTTCGAGCCGGGCGCTGATAACGTGATCGTCCTCAGCGACCGTCTTTGGACGCGGCGTTTTGGAAGTGATCCGAGCGTCATAGGACGAAAAATTCAGCTCGACGGAAAGACAGTCGAGATCGTCGGCGTGATGCCTCCCGGATTCGACCACCCGCTCCTCTGGGGGCCGATGGACATGTGGCAGCCGCTGACGTTCACACCGGAACGGAAAACGAATCGCGGCAACAACTATCTCTCTCAGTTTGGTCGACTCAAGCCCGGCGTTTCAATCCAGCAGGCAGAGCAAAGCATGGTTGCTCTGGCCGCGAACATCGCCAAGCAGAACTCGTCGAACGAAGGCGAGAGCGTACGACTCGAGCCGCTTCAGCGGTCCACGTCTGACAGTATCGGCAGAACTGTCATGTGGTTTACATTCGGACTCGCGGGTTTTGTGTTGCTAATCGCGTGCGCAAACCTTGCGAACCTTCAGCTCGTTCGCACGGCTGCGCGCGCGCGCGAACTCGCCGTGCGCGCCGCGCTCGGTGCGGGCCGGTGGCGACTGCTGCGACACTCGTTTACCGAGAGCATCCTCGTCGCGCTGCTCGGCGGAATAATCAGTCTGCTCATCGCGCTCGGCGCCGTGCGCTTCATCAGTGCTCGTCTGTTTGCCGATCTGCCCGGCGCGAGTGTGCAACTCGATTACAAAGTGTTCGGGTTTGCGCTACTGGTTTCACTGTTGACGGGAGTGATCTTCGGGACAGTCCCTGCGTGGTTAGCCTCGCGCGCGGACGTGAACCTCGCGTTGCGAGAGAACTCACGCGGTTCCACGGCAGGACGATCGCAGCATCGTTTGCGTCATTCGCTGATCGTGGGTGAAGTCGCGTTTGCGTTGGTGTTGCTGGCAGCCGCAGGATTGTTCTTGCGTGGCTTGCAGCGGTTTATAAATACCGATCCGGGCTGGCAGGTCGATGGATTGGTGACTGCGCAGATGAGCCTCCGTGGACAGAAATATTCGGATGATAAGCAACGGGTTGTTTTCCTGACGGAACTGGAGAATCGACTGCGCGCACTGCCGGGTGTGCAGCACGCTGCGATTGGGGGTTCGCATCCGGTGTTTGGTTTCAACAGCAGTAGTTCGTTTCTCATTGAGGGTCGACCTGAGCCTCCGCCGGACAAGTATCCGGAGATGTTTTTTGAACCCGTGAGTAGCGATTACTTCGCGACGATGGATGCGCGTTTACAGCAGGGTCGAACGTTCAACGCATCGGATACGGCCGATCACCCAGCCGTCATAATCGTCAACGAATCGACCGCTCGCTACTTTTGGCCCAACGAGAATCCGATTGGAAAGCGCATAAGTAGTACTGGTCCAAAGAAGAACTATTGGGAAATCGTCGGCATCGTTAACGACCTTGCTTTTCCGGGTAATTTGCGAGAGCCGTACACGCGGTTTGAAGCCTTTGTGCCTGTGACGCAAGCTGCTCCAGGGTATCTCACGCTTTTAATTCGCACGTCTTCGAGTGCGGAAGCGATGGCCAACAGTTTGCGCGGCTCGATCGCGGGCATAGATCCGGAGTTACCGGTTCACCGGATTCGCTCGGCACGAGCTGCGGTGAATCAGGGTCTGGGGAGTATCTCGCTGTTGGGGAGCTTGCTCGGTGCGTTTGCGACGATTGGTGTGATTCTGGCGGCGATTGGAATCTACGGCGTTGTCTCGTACACGGTGGTCCAACGCACCGGAGAACTCGGAATTCGCATGGCGCTTGGAGCGCAGTCTCGCGATGTTCTGCGGTTGGTGTTAGGGAAGGGCGCGGTGCTGGTGGTGAGTGGAGCGTTGCTGGGCGCCGCAGGTGCGTACGGAATATCGAAACTCTTGATCTCCCTCATCCCGTCATTACCGACACGCGACCCGCTGATCCTGCCGGCAGCATCGTTCGCTCTCATTGTCGTCGCGCTGGTCGCCTGTTACATCCCCGCGCGCCGCGCAACACGCGTCGACCCGCTCGTGGCGCTGCGGTCGGAGTGAATAGGTGCTTTGAAATCTCTATCGACCTCTCGCACGAGCTGAGTAGGATCGGATAGATCCTTATCGGGACGTGAGCGACCCTTATCGGGATCTGGTAGATTCTGGTTTGGGCCCCATGCATCCCATGCAGGTTCCACCGAGAGCCTAATGTCTCTTTGCGGATCCCGATCGGGAATTCGGCGCTCCCTGTCGGGAACTCAGCGATCCCTGTCGGGAACTCGGCGATCCCGATCAGGAACTCAGTGGTCCCTGTCGGGAACTCAGCGATCCCGATCAGGAACTCGGCGATCCCTGTCGGCAACTCAGCGACCCCAATCGGAGACCCCGGCTATCCCGATCGGGAACTCAGCGATCCTGATCGGGAACACGGCGATCCCTGTCGGGAACTCACCGGTCCCAGTTATTCCTCCGCCGATCCTAATAATCAGCGAACCACGATTTCATGTTTTGCAAGCCGGTGGTGGGAACCGACTAACTGCCCTGACATGTTCAAGACATAAGCGTGTCGACTGCAAATAGTTGGCTACCTAACTAATGATTCTGAATCGAGCTGCAGCCACGAGCAAAATCAAGCGGTTTGGAACCCTAGGAATGTCCTCGCTTCCCTAGCCGTGGCTTGCGTTTCAAAGCATCAACTAGCGCCCGTTCTACCCAAGCGGTTACAGTTATTCCCTCTAGATCGGAATTCTTGTAAACGCGAGTCAGAACATTGACCGGCAGCCTCCATGTAACCGTTTTCCGGATTGTTTCACCGGTTAACGGTCTGCCCGAGCCTAATCGTTTGCCACCCCTAGGCAACGGCTTTCTTCTCTGTTTTTTTTTTCGTTTGATCAGTCTCTGTTGAACCCCAACTGGAGCGACATATCTTTAAGGCGGCCTTGGACGAAAAAGTGGTTTTTGCAACTATTTGATTCTTCTCTGTGTTCTCTGCGTATCTCTGTGATCTCTGCGTTAAATATTTCTCGCGATGATAGTTACGCAGAGATCACAGAGATACGCAGAGATCGCAGAGAAGAATTCGCGTCCCTAGAAGGACCACTTTTCGTGCAAAGCTCAAACCAACCTCATCGAATGGATATCATAAGCCACAGAAGCAAATTCTTTTTTATGTTTGCGAGCCGGTGGTGGGAACCGGCTAACTGCACTGGCAAAAGTTCAAGACACAAGCGTGTCGCCTGCAAATAGTTCCTGCTCGTGTGCTTCAATCTGAGCGTCGACCATGCTATTGAGGTTAAGTTCGCCGCAGCGCGTAAACGCGAAGTGTTTCGCGGTGTTTGCAAGAGCTTTTGGATGCGGCGACTCTTCTAGCTTCGCCATCAGAACGAGCAACGCCCCCGATTTGATCTGCGGCTCGTCACCCGCCCGGCAGATCAACGCCACGAGTGTTTGGATCTTCTCGTCGTCTGAAGTTACATGTAAATTGTCGACGATGGTTTCGCCCGCATCAACCCGCCGAACAAGTTCAGGGAGCCACGGATCGTTAATCTCCAAACCGTAGCGAATAATCGCACGGCTTGGCCCATCAATCGTGTTGTCGTTTATGAGAGATTGCGCGCGTCGTTTGATCGCGTCGAGGTGAGGTGTTTCTTGGCGCACGCTTGCGCTACTATGATTAACCATGATCTTCAATCCTTTCAGTAGAAGGTTGACGGTCTAGGGCTGGCGTTGTGTTGCTGCACACGTCGGCCCGCTTCGTTTGTGGTGGGGTCGCGTCACTATACGCCATAGATTTTCGGTTGTCACCAGTGAAGTTGTTGCACCACTTACGCTGTGCCACTATTAACGTCTGACTACACTCCCAGAGCAGAGGGAAACTAGAATTGCGTTGAATTATGACAATGAAGGAATCTGATAAGTACGCCCCGCCGCAAGCGGAAAAGAAAGATAAAGCGATTGCGGTAGTTCGCGCTGCAGTGGCTAGTATTCCTTATGCTGGTAACGCTGCCATTGAGTTATTGCCTCTTTTGTTTACTGTACCGCTGGAGCGCCGCCGACAGGAGTGGATGAATCAGGTTGCCGGTGCTCTACGGGAACTAGAGCAAGACCGAGGCCTTAGCTTGGACGAGTTGCAATCGGACGAAGCCTTTATCAGTGTTTTAGTTCAAGCATCCCAAGTCGCTATTCGTAATCATCAGCGCGAAAAATTAGACGTATTACGGCAGGCGGTTTGCAACTCGGCAGGCAGTGTAAAGATCGAAGAGGATTTACAGCTCTTATTCGTGCGATTTATTGACGAGTTAACACCGTCACATCTGGCCTTGCTGCGATTCTTCAGCGACAGGGAAGCTGAGTTTCGAGATGTAGAGTCATATGAACAACTGTTTCAAACGTATTGTGTGCAGAACGATAACACTACAGTCACCAGAGATGAATTTAGGCTCTTTTCTGAAGAGTTAAAAACTCGGAATTTGATTCGGATTAGCGCAAACGTGGATGACTTCAGCGGCGTCGGATCTAACACATACATCGTTACTAGAGGAGGTTCAGCAGGGCCTATGTTATTAGTAACGGAGATTGGCAAGAAGTTGCTCACATTCATCTCACGTTCCAACGAATGATCGCGCCGGTTACGCCTTAGATTTTCGGTTGTCATACGTGAAGTTCGCGATTGGTAGGGCGAAATAATCAGTTTGTGCGAGTCAAGGTAAAGCTTGAACTCCATTCGAGAGCTCACGACTGAATTCGCTTTCGAATCCAATCCGCTAGCTCTTCTTCGGATATAGCACCCTCGGCCAGGTTTAGGAAGGTAAGAACTTTGTCGTCCTGACTCGCATCGAGATCGACCGCGTTTAGTAAGAGAAATGTGCGAGCAGCCACTAGCGCTGTGCGCTTGTTGCCGTCAACAAATGGATGATTACGAGCGATTCCGTAAGCATAAGCTGCAGCTAACGAGGCCAAGTCAGGAGGTGGTTCACCATACGCTAGTAGGTTCTTTGGGCGCGCCAAAGCAGACGAAAGTAATCCCTCATCTCTCAAGCCCTCGCTTCCGCCATGCTCAGCAATTTGCCGGTGATGAATTGCTGTCAGCGTTTCTTCGAGGAGCCAGACGATCTGCGTCATGACTATTTAGCCAGCTTCCGCAACGCATCTCGATCTTCGCGCATAACACGTTCAGCAATTTCAACTTGCTTGGCAAACTCGGGATTGTAGGCCGTTAGTTCGATTCCGTTCTTCGTCTCGATTGCATAAAGGCTATCTCCTCTTTTGACACGAAGTCGCTCTAAGATCTCCTTCGGAAGAATGACCCCTACAGAGTTGCCAACAGTTGTTACCTTCAAAACGCTCATCCAAACCTCCATCCAGCCTAGCCATTTCACGACAGCCAAGGGATTATAACGCATGTTATAACAAAGCCTCGGCTGAAATGTGGTGAAATTCTTCCTGAAACTCGATTATCATCCGTCGATAAAGGTCCAGAGTCCGCACATGCAGAGCGCGTTCAAACAAAAACAGCCGTGGTCGTTGTGGGCGACTCGTTTTTGCGTTGCCGTTCTAACTTTTGCGATTGGAATCGGCGCGCAATGGGCTTCGACTTTCATCCCTCCAGAGTCCACTCCGCAACAGCCTACCCATGCAACCTACTACGCGAGTGCAGAGCCCGGCACTCTAAGGGCGAGAATCCTCGAGGCCAAGGTCAACGGCGACAAAGTGGTGGAACTTAGCGTGCTCGGGTGTGGCTGGGACATTGGCGGCCTTCAGAAAGCGCTCTCCAGAGACACGGTCGTTCTCGCTGAGCTTTTGGGAAAGAAGACCTATGAGGACCCATATGGTCTTTCCACATGGTACAGGTTCAGAATCAAAGAGACCCTGGTTGAAAACGCCCCTCCTCGCTTCGATTATCTATTCCAAAATCCGCCATCCGACATGCTTCCGATCGCGGAAGATGAGTTCCTGGTCCACGAAACAAACGGTCGGATGGAGATCGACGGCATTACAGTCATACAACATTCAAACGGACCTGCGTATTTGGAAGCTCAAACGTATCTTCTGTTTTTGTGGATCAACCCATCCAAACGAACAGCCATTCGCAGTAGCACTGACCCGCTTGGCGTCTTTCTTGTCGAAGCGGACGGAAACCTCAGGTCATATATAGACCGGCCTTATCCATTGAAGACCCACCTTGCCAAACGGTTCAAGAATTCTGTCAATAACATGCGTCAGGCTTTGAAGAAGTGATGCAGGTGTATTCCCAGCAGACTATTTTGAAACCTGTTGTTATGACGGTCGTGTAATATACTCGGCGGTCTGGAGAATACGACCTTGTAGAGTGCCCCCAATGAAAACCTTTATCCCACTCCTTCTCACTGTCATCACGTTCGCTTCTATCGCCGTTGCACAAAGCACGAAAGACAAGATCGAAATCGGCGTTCAGACGACATCGCTGACGCTCGTCCATCCAGAGTTTTCCTTCGACGACACCCAAACTGGAGTCGGCGCCAGGGTTACTTACAATTTTAACCGGTCCATTGCGGCAGAGGCTGAGATTAACTTCTTCCCTCAGAAAGTATTCATCCTGAACGCCGATGGCAGTGCGATCCAGGGGCAATTCGGAGTGAAGATTGGCAAACGCTTTGAAAAATTCGGGCTCTTTGGAAAAGTACGTCCGGGTTTCCTCAGCGTCGACAGAGTCTTTCCGATCATCCCTTTTCCGGGTTCGCAGGGTGGCCCAATACCGAATCTCACGATCGACCGGCGGACTTTTTTCACAGTCGATGCCGGAGGTGTTTTGGAATTGTATCCATCCAAACGAACTGTGGTCCGACTCGAAGCTGGAGACACAATTATTAGGCATCCCGCGCAGTTTTTTCGTTCAGCAAAATTCAATAATAATTTTCAGTTCACTGCCGGCGTCGCCTTTCGTCTGGGAGATTTTCCTGACGCCGGCACGCCAAGTGGCGCACAGGAACGAACCAAACGATTTGAAGTCGGAGCGCAATTTACTTCGTTACTGGTGGAACCCGTGACTCCGTTCGGCTCTCTCTCGCTGTCACGCAAGCATGCAGAACCTGGATTTGGTGGTAGATTCACCTTCAACCTAACTGACAGTATCGCCTTCGAAGCAGAGGGAAACTATTTCACGCGCCAACAGCTTGCCTTTATAAACGGCGGCCATATGTATCAGGGACAGTTCGGCGGAAAGGTCGGCAAGAGGTTTGATAAATGGGGGTTGTTCGGAAAAGCCAGACCAGGATTTGTCGGGTTTACTCGCGTTCTTGAATTTCCTTTCGGCGCGCAGACACCAGGACCGCCGCCTATCCTTCGTCCTGAAAACAAGCTCTACCCCTCACTCGATGTTGGCGGAGTCGTAGAGTTTTATGTCTGTCCTCGGTTTATGGCCCGATTTGATGTAGGCGATACGTTAATACACTACGGCGAACTCAGATTTCCTACGGGTACGCCGCCATTCATACTGCTACCAGGTAAGACGACCCATAATCTTCAAATTAGTTCGGGAATCGCTTTTCGTTTTTAGTCACAAAGAAGCACCCAAACTCACTGCGCGTAATAGCCGGGACGAGTGCGCGCTACGAGGTCCGGGCGGTTGATGATTGAAACCTGGACCGAGCGCCAACTACCGTCGCGCGTTGCGTTAGTTGGGTTATATCCCAGGCTGTAGACCTTACCGAGATCGTTGATCACTTGCTCGTACACACCATTGAGGTCCGATAATTTTCGTGCGTGGTAATAAGAACCGCCGCTCTCCTCCGCCAGCAGTTTAAGCGTTCGACGCGCATTCTCGTACGCGCTCTTTACAAACGAGTTCCCATAATCCTCCTCGGTATCGAGATATATCGGCACGATAAGCGCATCCGTCTGCCGCACCTGTTCGAGGAGATCTGCGAAAGTTATCTTCGAACTATACAATGGACCAAGATCCACCAGGGCTCCATCGACGCCGTCACTCATCAGCACCACGGCGCGGCGTCGTTCCAACGTCTTTGGTCCTAAGACGTTGTCGAGCGCGAATTTCACTGCATCCCAAACATGTGATCCTCCTGAATTTGCCATGTTCGCGACACTCGCCGCGAGTTCGGTCCGGTCTAAACTCAGTGGTGAGATGACAGATGAGGTGTCGGCAAAGGTCACGATAGCAAGCCGATCGGTCGGACGTGCTGCCTGGATAAACTGTAACGTCGATTTCTTGATCAGGTCACGCTTGCCTTGAGTCGATCCCGACAAGTCAACCAGCAACACGAGATCGAACGGCACGTCCGTCGCAGCAAAGTAGGTGACGGTCTCGTCCTGGTTATTTTCCAGCACGCGGAAATCATCCTTCGTTAGCGAACCGACAAACATCTTCAACTTGTTATTGAAGACGCTGACGTTGAGACTCACGAGGTTCGTTTCCGTTTTTATAACATCGCCTGCGTCGACCTCCTCCCCTTCGAGTTGAGTCGAGTCGATGGCTTTAGTAAGCGACTCTGTCAGTTGCTTTGAGAGTTGGCTGGCGGGTGGCTGGCGTGCTTTGATGAGCGGCTTGTCGTAGTTACTCTGGAGGCTTTTGATGTATTCGTCGAGCGGCGACAGCCCAAACTCTGCACGGCGTGCGTCTACCTTTGCCTGATCTTCAATCGGATAAAGAATCAGAAACCCGCCCATGCTCACGGCCTGTGTTCCGAAGAGCTGTTTCATACCCGCGCTAACGCGAAGTCGATCGAACAGTCCGGCAAATTCCGATTTCTGACGCGGATCCTTTTTTATGACAGCCAGGAGTACAGGCAGTAAATCACGCTGCAGTTCGTATGTGCCGCTATTCTTGAGAATGTAAAACCACGCTAAGACGCCGTCGGTCTCAACCGTGGCAGTGGTGGGCCAACCATACTTCTTTAGGATCTCACAGAGTCTGCCGGCGTTTTGTTTGTAAAGCTTGTGTAGTTTCTCCTGGTCGGACACCTTTGTCTGGTCCTTCTTGACTACTCTGAGCAGGAACTCTTGTTGCGTGCTGGCTAATTTGACCAGTTCTTCCTTGAGCTTCTTGTCGGGCGTGGCGGGGGGTGGGGAATTGACGCGAGCGAGCACCTGCTTCAGGTCGTCCTGTGTGAGGCACGACTGGGCGTTCGTGGCGACCGAACCACAAGCCAGCAGGAGTACGGCGAGTAAAACGAGCTTCATTTTTTTATTTTTATCAGATTTCGCGCCGCAGTAATACGGTGAAGAGTTCAGCAACTTCTCCGTACGACAGTAAATTTTTTGCGGATCATCGCGTCATCGAACCCGGTGACACGTCGATATTCGTCTCTATAAACCTCATATCGTAAAGGGAAAAGAGAATGAGAAACAAAAGTATGTTTGTAAAAAAGATGGCGGCGCTGGCGATGGCGCTCACGTTTTTGCTTGCTCCGAGCGCAACGCGCGTTCAGGCGGCTGCCCCACCCGCTCTGACGCCGCAACAGATGGAAGCGGTGATTGAGGATGCATTCGCCAAACTAGTTGCGTTCGATGCGCAGGGGCTGGTGAGCCATTACGCGGATGATGCGGTGCTTGAAGATCCGGTGGGAACTCCGCCGATGGTGGGAAAAGCAGCCATCGTCGCTTACCTGGAAGGCTTCCCGACTCTCTTCAATCAAATGAAACTCTACTCGCTGGACATCAAACCAGGCGGCCAGGAAGCTGCGGTGACGTGGCGGTTACGTTTCACGACGAAGAGTGGACACGTTTTCTTCCTGGAAGGCATCGGCTTCTTCGAGTTCAACCAGGATGGGAAGGTCCAAAGGGAGAAACAGTTCTTTGATCTGGCGTACTTCATCGAGCAGTTGCAGAAGTGAAGATGTGATGCCGCAACCAAGCCACAAAAAGGCACAAGTCATCTTGTGCCTTTTGTGGCTACTGGAACACGTGAGGTGGTACTGGTAAACGGAATGAGCATCGGCACTGAGCGCCGGTAACTCTCGTACGACTCGCCGTGTTCGCGTACTAAGTCGCGCTCCTCGAGTTGAATCGCGATTAGGATGTAAGCAGTCGTCGCAACTGAGAAAAGCAAATGCGCGAGAGTCATCGTCGGCGTGCTCCAGAACGCGAACAACCAACCGACGTAAAGTGGATGCCGCACGAGCCGGTATGGTCCGGGCGTTCCGAAGTGCAAAGCGGTGTAAGGCCGGTTACGCAGGTATAACCACACCTGACGCAGACCGAACAGATCGAAGTGATTGATCAGGAAAGTAGAGACCAGCACCAGCGCCCATCCGAAAGCAAACAACATCCGCAGGACCAGACTTCCGAATGGGTCTTCAATGGACCATACGACACCACCCAACGGCTGCCACTGCCAAAACATCAGGATAAGAGCGAGACTCGAAAACAGGACGTAAGTCGATCGTTCGACTGGCTTCGGCACAATGCGGGTCCACCAACGCTTGAACGCCGGGCGCGCCATCACGCTGTGCTGCACCGCGAATAGAGTCAACAGACCTACGTCGATAAGAACGGCGACCGCGAATGATCCACTCCGTGTGCCGTCGAGCGTTCTCGGCACGCCAAAGTTGCCGATGAAGCCGATGGCGTACAGAAACGTCGCCAGGAATATCAGGTAACTAACACTTCCGTAGGTGAAGAATGCGATCCGCTTGAACATAGCTTTGCCTCCGCGTCTGGCTGAACTAATAACCATCCCTTCTCATGCGCCGCATGATGAAGTGTGGCTTAAAAGTTAGCTATGGGAGTTTCGTCCCGCTTTGGACACGGATTGGGATGTAGGGCCGGGACATTTGTCCCGGTTGCGGCGAGCGAGTCCGTCGGATTATTCTTCTTCGCGAAATGGAGAAACCGCGAAAGATCATCGTTCACATCGGAACCAGCGCGGACCTTTACATCGCGCGGCCTGACGGCGATCTCGAGTGGCTGACGTCGCGCCCTGCGCCGAAAGGTTTTTATGGCATAGACGCGTTCATGAAGTCGGTTGACACAATGCTGCTGGGCCGCAAAACGTACGATGCGAGTCTGCGCATGGGAGCGAAGTTCCCGTCGGAGGGTCGTTACATCGTCTTTTCACGTCATGCACGACCAGCCGATGCACCGTCAAATCTGGAGTTCGTGAGCGATGACATCGGTCCATTCATAAGCCGTCTTCGAGAGCAACCTGGCAAGGATATCTGGTTAATGGGTGGCGGCGAACTCATCGCCTCGTTTCTCGACGAACACGCGATCGATGAGTTTGTGATCACCATGGCGCCGGTGTTTATCGGAGACGGAATTCCACTGATAGCGCCGCGTCACCTTAACGTGCCATTGGAGTTGCAGTCGGTTGAACGCTTCGAGAACGGTGTGGTCAAACTGCACTACCGCGTTTTGTGAGGTTATCCATGTTCAAATTCGCCATTCCTGTCCTACACGTGAGCACCGCGGCCGCGGGGGAGGAGTTCTATTGCAAACATCTGGGTTTTACTCAACAGTTCGCTTATCGATTTAACGAGAAACGACCGGATCCATGCTACATGGGCCTGACCCGTGACGACGTGGAGTTGCACGTTTCGTCGTTTTCCGGTGATGGAGTAGCGGGCGGCGTGGTCTTTGTTGGTGTTGAAGATGTGGATCAACTCCACGAGGAACTGAAGGCCAGGGGAGTCGTCATCGATATGGAACCGACCGATCAAACCTGGGGTAATCGAGAAATGTACGTCCACGATCCTGACGGTAACAGCATTCGTTTTGTCCATCGCGGTGGATAACCACGGAACAACCCGGGCTGGTAATTACTTATCCATAAGGAGAAACCGAAGAGAGATGCTTTCTCCATTTCTGATCTGCCTTACGCTCATCACCGGCGCTCTTGCTCAGGATAATCAGCCAACGGTTGTGGTCACCGGACGCGTAGTCTACGAAGACACAGGACAGCCTGCGACGCGCCATCGTGTTCAACTCATTCCCTCGGAAACGCTCCTTAATGCTCGTGGCGGGCTTCATCTTCCAACGATAATCACTGATGAGCGTGGCGAGTTCAGTCTGCGACATATCAGCGCTGGTGAGTATTACGTTCTTGCTGGACCAGTCGATGAGCGCGGCAACCAGCAGCTTACGTCGATACTCACTCGCTCCGGCGACAGCGCTGCCGATGCCGCGAAACTGGACCAGTTCAAAAAGAAAAACCTGAGAATCACTGTTGACGGCCAGCGCGACGTGGAGGTCAACCTTCGCGTGCCGAACCCACATTTCGGTACCATTTCGGGAATCGTTTTCGACGCCGCGCACCAGCCGGCAACTGGAGCGATGGTCCACGTAGTTAGTAAAAGCAACACTTTCGGCGAATCTGTGCGCACTGACGATCAGGGGAGGTATAAGGTTTGGGGTCTGCCGAAAGGTGAATATACCGTGAGCGCCAGTCCACCTTCGAGACCGAGAGGCGATGGAGAAAAAAGCATAGAGTTTCAGGGATCGCCCGGAGCGACATATTTCCCCTCAACTCTACTTTTGCGAAACTCGCCTGCTGTGGCTGTCTTACCAGATCTCGATACGGCGAACATCGATGTGACGTTGATCTCGAGGGCGTTGCGCAATCTCGCCGGCACCGTCAGAATGCGGGGCGATAACCGTCCTGTTACAAATGCGGCGCTCCGTTTGAGTGTCAAGCAGATCACCGATCCGGCGTCAGACACGTCAGCATTAACCGCGCCTGAAAACCAACCGCTGTCGAATTACCTGAGCTCAACCGATAAAAGTGGTCGCTGGTCATTGTCGAACGTGCCTGATGGCTCATATCGTCTGTTCGTCCAAACGAAGCAGGGCGGCGAACCGACGGAGCCACGATTTGTCGACATGGAACAGGACTTAACTGTCGACGGAAACGACGTCGAGGATTTGTTGATCGAAGTTTCAGGAGGCGCGCGAGTGTCAGGCGTCGTAGTGCTCGAGGGCAGCAACGCCACGCCGCAGGATATTGTTGTGGCAGCCACTTCCTACACGCCGCCTGCGAATACAGCGATCGTATTAAATGAAGCTGGAAAGTTTGTATTAACAGGCGCGCCGGTGGGTGAAATTGACGTAAGTGCATTTCCTTCCCCACAAGATCAATTCTATGTGAAGTCGATAGAAGCGAATGGACGCGACCTGTTGCGCAATCGGCTCACGCTTGGTGACAGCGACGATATCAAAGACGTACGGATTGTGATTTCAGCCGGTGTTGGTGTCATCACGGGACGCGTGCTTAGTGGTGATAAACCGGTTGCGGGAGTCGAGCTGCTGCTTCGTCGCACAGGAGATGACAAGCTGCGATTGTTCGGTGGTAAATTGACGGCGACTACAGATGAGCGGGGGACGTTCACTCTGAGCGCGGCGCCTGGAAATTATCTCATTATTGCCTGGCGACCAGCCGATGGACCAGGGGCACTTGCGAATGCGATGAATAAGGCAACACGCGAGCAGGGAAAAGGGATTACATTGTTATCCGGTGAGCGAAAAGAAGTTGATATTCGACTCCCGTAATCCACTTGGATAAAGCGGGTGGGTCAATCGTGCCCATCATGCGTGATCGGGATCGTTGACCCACCCGCTACCGCAGGTGGTACTGACCGTATCCAAGTAGGACTGTACTGGGTGAGGTCAGTACCGTAACGCGGTAGCGTCGGGTCTGCCTCGCGTTTTGTGACGGACAACTGATGCTTTGTCTAAACAGCGGGAGCCGTACTTGGGTGATTGTAAGTACCATCTGCGGTAGCGGGTGGGTCAACGATGACAATCACGCATGATCGCGATGGTTGACCCACCCGCTTTTTCTAAACAGCGGGAGTCGTACTTGGATGAGGTCAGTACCACCTGCGGTAGCGGGTGGGTCAATGATCCCAATCACGCATGATCGCGATGGTTGACCCCACCCGCTTTGGCTACGCCGGAGTCACACTTGGGTGAGGTCAGTACTGTAACGACGTAGCGTCGGGTCGCCCTCGCGTTTAGAACTCAAACAGCGATTTGGTCCGTATAACATACGCGATTTCGCTGCCTGCGGAGGTTGACTCACCTTGCAGCAAACCCATCTTGCGATGCTCCACTGAGAACAGCGCGCGTTCGCCTGGAGGAAACTTGTCTGGTGTGGTGACCACGAACGCTTCAAGCGTTGTGGTGGTTGTTTTCATCTGGTGAGTCTCAAGACGTTTTCGGTATTGATCCAGGAGCTGCTCCAGCTTCTCGTCGGCTTCCTCCGGTGTGAGTGATCTGCGCGCTACGTCACTGATCCAGTTCTTCACAAACGAGAATGGGTTAGGACCGCTTCGAAACTCGAGTATCTGTTGCCACGTCACATCATCCTCAGGCACGGGGAATGTCGGAAGAACAATCTTCATAACATCGTGGTTCCCCTGATCGTCGTGGTCCAACGAACTATGTGCGCTGGGAATAACTGCGTACGCATCGAGATGCTCGCGGTTTCTAAATAGACTCGCCGTTAGTCGCGTGAGATCTGTGCCTACGCGCATCGACATTTCCAGCAACTCGAACACATCCATCGTCACATCCGGCGCCGATGTTTCGTCCACGTTCAGCCCGATGGCTGGCAGTAGTGTCTCACCGAGATCGATGCCTATCTGATCGAAGGCAGGTCGATAATCGTCATCATCTGCTAACTTCTCCATATCGAAGTCAAACAAAATGCCGAGTTCGGCAAGCCAGGCAAATTCCGAAGGCGCGACGTTGGGGTCAGAGACGATGAGGTCCTGAATGGCAATGCGATCGAACATCATCACGAGCTGCTGGAATGCAGCTTTGTCCGTCACAAAACCACCATGAGGTACGGCTACTAGTTTCACTGGAGTAGACATCACGTTTCGCGTCCCCCTCTTTCCCGCACCGCTCGCCTTTCAAATCAACCCCAAACTCTGTGCAATAGACCGTTCATGATGATAAAACTAACACTGGAGGTGAGAACTATGAAACTCAAAACATCATTTGCAGCGGTCCTCTTTGTTTATTCATTAGTCCTCACCGTTTACGCACAAGACCCGACAGGCCCACGTCCCAAACGCGCGCGCACGGCTGACGATTACCAGGTTGGTACTCTGAAGGAACTCGCAGCGAAAGCCGCCACGGTCGATCCAGACCTTTCTCCAACACGTGTGACAGCGAAGTACGCAGGCTCGACAGCTCGAACGCCGGAAGCCAAAGCGCAATTCATCCGTGAATGGGCCCGCCGCTACGCCGGCGCTCCCGAAACCTACACACGCTACGACGTTGACGTCGCGTTCACCGAAAACGGCAGCACCTACTGGCTGACGTTCACACAGAAAACACTCACGTCATTTCTGGACTCAGACAAGTGGTCCAAACCCATCGACCTGTTTCTGATCAAGCTTGGAGCGATCAAGCAGGGCGACGATTGGATCCCCGTGCTCCTCGTCGAGGGTTTTGCCAGGTAGTTTGACAATTCTGCTCGAAGACTAATATCCTCGGGAACATGTTGATTCGAATCCGCGAACGAAATGTGGAGAGGCGCCATGAGCGTACCTACCTGATTCGCGGAATGAACAACACCTGAGTTTCACTCTTCAGTTTTTGAGTTAAAGGGCCGTGAACCAGCGTTAGCGACGCTTCGGTTCACGGCTTTTTGCTGTCCTGAAAGCCTTCCACACAAAGCGCGTTTTCGTTTCACCGCGAAATTTTTTGGAGGTGAAACATGGAACGGCAGCACAGGCAAGTCTGTTTAGCGCAAAACTTCTTAGGGAGTCCGAAGTTGGTCCGCCGTCTCGTTGGCATGACTACGATTGGACCATGCGATACGGTGTACGAGATCGGACCCGGAAACGGGATCATCACCGCGGCGCTCGCAAACGTCGCGAGACAAGTGATCGCGATCGAGAAGGACCCGGAACTCGTTCGCCGTCTGCGTGATCGGTTTCGTGTGCTGGATAACGTTGAAATAGTCCAAAAGGATTTTCTCGTTTATTCGTTGCGTGGTCGACGCGACGAACGTGCGGAGTACAAGCTTTTTGCGAACATTCCGTACAACATTACGGCGCAAATCGTCCGCAAGATCCTTTATGAGCCATCCAACATAAGCGAAGCATATCTGATATTGCAGAGAGAGGCGGCGAAGAAATTCTCCGGGTCTTCTGGAGAGACTCTATTCTCGATTCTGGCGAAACCTTTTTTTGAATTCCAGATCCTATGCCAATTGCGGCGACTCGACTTCTGGCCCGTTCCGAGCGTCGACTCGGTGCTTCTATCAATCAAGCGACGCACGCGCCCGCTAATAGAAACGCAGGACGTCGCTTCTTACCGCGACTTTGTTCAGTTTGGTTTTGGAAGATGGAAACCGAATCTGAGGTTGGCATTTAAGAACGTCTTTACCTACAAGCAATGGAAACGTCTGGCCCACGATCTCGATTTTCCACTAGATGCGACGCCGAGGGAATTGAGCTTCGAACAATGGCTGGGCTTGTATCACGGTTTCGTGTGGTTGTTTACCCGCGGCAGGGGTCGAACCTGCGACCTTTCGCTCCGGAGGCGAACGCTCTAATCCACTGAGCTACGCGGGCCTAAACAAAATGGCATGTTTCAAAGAGACGAACCAGGAGTGTCCCCCTTTTTTAACCGTTTTTGTCCCCCTCGTCAAATATCGTGCCGCCTTGGTATCGTGCCAAGATTGAACGCGATTAACGAATAGTCCGCTGGTTCAACAAAGGGCAAATCGCGATCTGTGCTCTGCGTATGTGACATTCGCCTGCACCGTGGGACAACCCGGTTCTTAGGGCGCATCAGCTTCATCATATTTGTCTTTGCGATGAGCCGCAGCGGCTGCCGCAGTATCCATGTATTCATGAAATCTTATGACTTTGCCATTACACAGTGTGAACACATGGGCAAAGTCACCTCCGAACTCTCTACCAGTAGATTTAACGTGCCAAGCGTAATGACCAAGAGCCACGACTTTGTCTCCGTCAGCAATAAACTCTCTTGGCTCAAAATGCTGGACCTCTTGAGTATCTACCAGAGATGTAAAGAATTGCCCCATCTGTTCCTGACCTCGACGTTTCCCGGCAAATGGCACATTCTCTATTTCGGGTAATTGCCATTCGATGTCATCAGAAAGCAGATTGAGTAAGGCCTTAATTTCTCCAGCCTTGAAATTCTCGTAGACATTCTGCACGATGTTCGTGTTCCCATTCTCGCTCATAAGTGCTCCTTTATTTACCTGTGCGTAACCAAACCTGCTCTGGCCTTCGTGCAACTTCACGCACACCTGAGGTGAAAGGTATTTCTGCTTGTCACAATCTTTTCGAGTTCGTCGGGACGACGAATCAGCAAAGCAAGCTGTGTGCGTCTCATGGTGCTACCACGGCTCAAAAAATAAGGGATGAAGCTGTGGGTTTGCGATCACGTTTTGAGCATCATGTGTGCATCGTGGGCGTCGGCACTGTTAACGAGTAAACGAACGCCATTAGTTCGTTGCAACTGAGGCTCCATACCTCCGGCATCATCTTTGAATACGAACGCCGTCACACCTGCTTCTTGAAGCACCTGTTGCGCCATTTCAGCCTCAATTTCATTGTTGTAAGTTTTAAGTACAACCACTTCTTCTGACATTAGGTTTATTCCTCGATATGCTTATGCTGGTTAATCTTCTTGTAGTTATTCCAGCGATGATCCGCGGTTCAAGAGATGCGCAAAATCGTTGCGTTCTTCTTGTACACCGAGGTGAAGGTCGCGCAACCCATAAGTTAAACGCGACATTTCTGGAGCCGTCGGTTGGCTGAAGAGCCTTTGCGCGTCTTCCACAAGGTTATCGGCTGGTCCTGTTATATCGTTGTTCATGCGGTCATGTTGATGGTCCTGTGAAAATCTTTACCTTGGCCCACTCGATCGAATCTTGAGTTCCGTACCCGCCGGAAGCTCGAGGTTGTCTTTGCCTGAATAAAAACCGAGCCGCCTCCGCCTGCGGCGCCACTGATTCCGCCGATCGCTGCTCCTTTCCCACCGCCGGCGACGGCGCCGATTAAGCAGTTCAGGGATCAATTTCTTCTTTCGGCTTCTTAAGCTTCTCCCACCGTTTCTAAGCACACGTCGCAATTTGGGTATTGCACCCGAGAATCCCAAACTGAAAAATAAATGGAGTGTTGTGGACGCGGAGATCACAACTCTTCTTCAGCTCTTTTGAAGATACAAGCGGCTCAAGAAGAAGGTTGCCGGCCCGATCCCAGATGTCGAAAAGTATTTTCTAAGGA
This sequence comes from Pyrinomonadaceae bacterium, assembly GCA_044867025.1. Classification (GTDB taxonomy): domain Bacteria; phylum Acidobacteriota; class Blastocatellia; order Pyrinomonadales; family Pyrinomonadaceae; genus PSRF01. Next base: position 28,876 of record JBIOUJ010000235.1, read on the forward strand.
ACCCACCAGCTTTATAGCACCTGAACGAGGGAAGATCCGTGCGCTAACACACATACCCAAAACGAGGATGAGTTCTGCAGTTGGAGTCAGACCTCTTCCAGGGTTGGCTTGCCTGGTTCCACTGTGAAGCCCATGGATTTGAACAGTGCAAAAAGCTGCAACATCGCACAACGGATCCCGTCCTCGACGGCCGCGGACGATTGTCCAATTTCCTTTGCGATTTCAAAACTGGTCATCCCGGAAAAGAATGCGAGTTCAATCATTCGGTGCTGCAGGGGCGGGATTGTATCTAGCGCTGCTCGGACGAGTCGCCGTTGTTCTGTGATGTTGATTGAGGAAATCGATTTGGTTTTATCTCCGCTTTTCCGCAACGTCTCGCTATTCGTGGTGAGTTGCCTGCAAAGACGCTCGATAGCACGCCGGTGTGCCATAAGTATAAGCCAAGTCAGCGGCCTTTCATTCTGTTTGCCGAACTGGGCGGCTCTGCGTCGTACTTCTTCGTAGAGTTCAGACAAGACCTCTTCGGCCGTCTGAGTGTGTCCCAAAATACGCAACAAGAGACCGAAGAGCAGCCCATTCGTCGCCTCAAAAAAGAGACGGAAAGCAGCTTCATCGCCTCTTGCTATCCATGGAACTAGCGTACCCACCTGATCAGCAGGCGAATGTTGACTGCTTACCAAAGAAAGTGTTGGTTTTCGCGATAACTGCACGGCCGATTCTCCTCAATAACAAAACAGCGGATCTTTTTTGACGCTGCAAGTTTAGAAAGCAGCAACATAATCGTATGTGCGCTATCACACATAAAAGATTTTTTAGGGCAGTGTTCTTGCGTCGAATTGGTGGAGGTTAAGTGGTCACAATGATTATTTACGTCCCCGTGCCCCCGGACGCCAGGTCGGGTCTGTTATCTTCCTGAAACTCAGAAATCAGGGCCTCGGTTGTCAGCATCAATCCGGCGATCGACGCGGCGTTTTGCAATGCGTTGCGCGTTACCTTGGCGGGATCAATGACACCCGCAGCTATGAGATCTTCAAACTTCTCCGTTATGACGTTGTAGCCGATGTTCGGATTCTTCTCGGAGCGAACTCTCTCGACGATCACCGCGCCTTCTTTGCCCGCGTTAGCGGCGATTTGTCGGAGCGGCTCTTCCAGCGCGCGCTTGACGATGTTCACACCGATCTGTTCGTCCGGGTCGTTCGCAGGTTCATCCTCATTAAAGGCTTTGAATCGATCCAGCACCTTCGCGGCTCGGATCAGAACCACACCTCCACCTGGCACGATACCCTCTTCAACTGCCGCTCGAGTCGCATGCATTGCGTCTTCGACGCGCGCCTTCTTTTCTTTGAGCTCCATTTCAGTGGCCGCTCCGACACGAATTATTGCAACGCCACCCACAAGTTTCGCCAGCCGCTCCTGCAACTTCTCCCGGTCATAGTCGGAGCCAGAGTCTTCGATTTGAGCTTTGAGTGTCTTCACGCGAGCTTGCAAGTCTTTGGGGTCTCCGCCACCATCAATAATCGTTGTAGTGTCCTTGTCAATCGTCACTTTCCTGGCATTGCCCAACTCCTCAAGCATGACATTTTCCAGCTTGATACCGAGATCTTCGCTAATAACCTTTGCGCCCGTAAGGATCGCAATGTCTTCGAGCATGGCCTTACGACGATCACCAAAGCCCGGCGCTTTCACGGCCGCGACCGCAAGCGTGCCCCGCAATCTATTTACTACGAGGGTCGCCAGAGCTTCACCTTCTATATCTTCCGCAATAATCAAGATCGGTTTTCCCAACTTTGCAACTTCCTCAAGAATGGGAAGCAAATCTCTCATCGAGGAAATCTTTTTCTCGCTTAGGAGAACGACCGGACTTTCAAGTACCGCTTCCATGGTGTCCGGATCGGTTACGAAGTAAGGCGAGAGATAGCCGCGATCAAACTGCATCCCTTCCACCATCTCCACAGTGGTCTCGATCGTCTTTGATTCTTCGACGGTGATGACTCCATCTTTGCCCACCTTCTGCATCGCTGCCGCGATCAACTTACCGACGGTGTCGTCGCCATTTGCGGAAATCGCCCCAACCTGGGCGATCATGTCTTCAGTGACCGGCTTCGCTGTTTTCCTGATCTCGCGAGTTGCACGCTCGACGGCTTTATCAATACCACGCTTCAAAGCCATCGGGTTCGCACCCGCTGCCACTGTTTTCACGCCTTCGCGGAAAATGGCCTGCGCCAGCACGGTTGCAGTGGTCGTGCCGTCGCCGGCAACATCGCTCGTCTTCGAGGCTACTTCCCGCACCATCTGCGCACCCATGTTCTCCATCGCATCTTTGAGCTCGATCTCCTTCGCCACAGTTACGCCGTCTTTGGTGATCGTCGGGCTGCCATATTTCTTGTCCAGTACGACGTTGCGCCCTTTTGGACCGAGTGTGAGCTTTACTGTGTCTGCGAGTTTATTCACACCGCGCAAAATTGCAGCGCGGGATTGTTCGCCGAGGGTTATTTGCTTTGCCATTATCTTTGTTTCTACTTTCGAATGCTGTTCGTATTTGTATTTTGGGAATCGTAAGCGTAGGTCTGAAGGGTTCATCTATACTGGATTCCGGTACTGCCTCAAGAGATTAAGTGCAAGAATCACCACCGCTGCTACCAACAACAGGTGAATTAGGCTGGTCGTAACGAAGCCACCGTAAAAGCCAACTAACCAGAGCAGCAACAACACTATTAGAATTACCCACAACATAATCGTACTCACCTCATTTGAAATTATTCGACGCAGTATCAGAATGGACTAAGCAAACACAGCCGTCCGTGCGTTAGACCACATACACTCCTTTTATTCTGTATTGGTTGTGATAACTACAAACAACTTCTGTTCATAAGCGGTCTAGCGCACAGACGTCTTCACCTGCTTGACCTGACAATGACAAGGAGCTTTTATGAGAGACATCTATGTTATGCAAAACGCGAAGGGCGAAACCAATTCACCAACACAGGAGTTTGATCCGGTACGCTGGGCGCTGCTAAACCCATGGCTTTCAGAAGGTCAACCGGATGACAGAACACCGATGAATGGTTCTGTCAAAGATAGCGGGGAAACATCATCCGTTCAGCGCTCTTTCGCCCGGAGGACTCATCAGGCGATGTTCAAAAAGTGGTCGCAAGCGAGGCGCGACTAACGCACTCCAGTAATTGACCCATGAAAAAAACGGCTGACCGTCAGCTCCGAATCATTGGAGAACCTCGGTAAGGAGTATGGCTGGAATCGGTCAGTGAGTAAGAAAGTCGCCTGAAGCATGTTCAAGCAATTCACACTCGGTATTGAAGAAGAGTTTCAGATTGTTGATCCGCATACACGCGAACTGCGTTCTCATGTCTCTGAAGTGCTGGAAGAAGGAAAGATGCTGCTCGGTGAGCAAGTCAAACCCGAAATGATCCAGTCGATGATCGAAGTGGGCACCGGGATCTGCAAAGACATAAAAGAAGCTCGATCCGATAT
>JBIOUJ010000236.1:0-8861 GCA_044867025.1 Pyrinomonadaceae bacterium
AAACCATTTAAATGGTTTTCCCGATTCTGGAGCGGTGTCCCCCAAGCTAAAGCTTGGGGAGAATGAAAGGCCCGCTGTCATGATAACGATGTGTAAAGGATGTCATGATAATGAACAGCTGCGCTCCAACCCTGGGCTGAAATTAGCGAACGCCTTCGGCGTATTCATTTAATAACTGACTTCGAGGCAAAATCTACTGAAACATTCGACGGAAGGTCTCTCGTTCGTAAATCGCCGGATTGGGAATTTTTTGGAAGCTCATGTTGCCTCTCATCTCTTCGAGAGAGTTCCATTCATTCGCGAGCATCCATGCTTCCAGCTCGGTTCGCAGCGATCGTAGATACGTTGGACCATTGCGCAGCAGAGCCGAAACCATCTGCACCGCATGCGCTCCAGCCATCGTCGCCTTGATCACATCGAGCGCCGTGTGAACTCCGCCAGTGATTCCAAGCGATGCTTTAACGCGACCTGAGAGTACCGCCGTTCCACGCAGTCGCAGATCCAGGTCAGCAGAACTGGAGAGTTCCAGTCTGCGCAGCACTTCGAGCTCGAGCACGTCAAAGTCGATCTTGTGAAAACGCGTAAAGAGAACGATCGCGTCCGCTCCAGCCGCGTCGACCTGCGAAGCAAAGTTTGCAAATGCCGTGAAGAGAGGTGAAAGCTTGACCGCGACCGGAATACTCAGTTCTCCTTTCACCTCCCAGACTATCTGGCACAGTTGCCGCTCAACTTCTGCCGAACTGACAGTGGGATCGCTTGCGGCGTGATAAAGATGGAGTTCGATACCATCAGCTCCAGCGTCCTCCATGAGACGCGCGTACGACATCCATCCGCCCGGAGTGCTTCCGTTGAGCGACGCGATGACGGGTATGCCGACGGCTTGCTTAACGCGTCGCAGGTGTTCGAGATACTCGTTTGGTCCAGGAGCTGATTCCGGCTCGGGATTGTAGCTGCTGGCCTCGGCAAATGAATCGCCGTACGTTTCCATAGAAAAGAAATCAGACATCTGCTCGCACGTAATCTCCTCCTCGTAAAGTGAACGAAGAACCAGTGCCGCGGCTCCGTTATCTTCGAGTCGCTTAACGATGTCGAGGTCGTCAGTCAGCGTACTGGAACCGACTATCAATGGGTTCCGTAACGGCATTCCCATGTAAGTGGTAGCGAGATTCATTTGCTCTCCTCTCCATCGAGATCTCCGTTTCCGTCTTGTATCCCGAATGCAGGCACCTTCATCCCAGAGAGTTGTTGGTACACGAGGTAACGTCTTTCAGCGGCCGCCTGGGCCTCTTCGAGGAAGCGTTTAAAGAGGGCCGGGTCGGCGCGTTCGATCATCCGGAAGCGCGACTCGTTGCGCATGTAGTCAGCGACTTTGGCTTTGGGTGGTCCATAGTCGAGGTTGAGTGGCGGCTCTCCTTTGGGAATACGATTGGGGTCGAACCGGTACAGCGGCCAGACTCCGGATTCGACTGCGAGTTTTTGCTGTGCTGCGCCCTGGGCCATGTCGTAGCCATGCGCGATGCAATGGCTGTAGGCAATTATCAAAGATGGACCATGGTAAGCCTCGGCTTCGCGAAATGCCTGGACCGTTTGAAGCATCTTCGCGCCAAAAGCAACACGTGCGACGTACACGTGACCGTACATATTGGCCAGAAGACCAAGGTCTTTCTTTCCGACAGTCTTTCCGGAAGCAGCAAACTTAGCCGCTGCGCCAAGTGGCGTCGCCTTGGATTGCTGCCCGCCTGTGTTTGAATACACTTCCGTGTCGAGCACGAGTATGTTGACGTCGCGTCGATTGGCGAGAACATGATCGAGCCCGCCGTAGCCGATGTCGTAAGCCCAACCGTCGCCTCCCACGAGCCAGACGCTCTTCTTGACGAGGTAATCGGCGAGAGTCTCCAGGTGTCGCGCTTCTCGTGATTGAAGTTCGGCCAATTTACTCCGCAACGCTTTGACTCGTTCGCGCTGGGCTTGGATTCCAGCCTCGTTTTCCTGGTCCGCTTCGAGTAACTCAGTCGCAAGTGTTTCGCCGATACCTGGCGCGAGTTGTTTCACGAGCAGATTCACGGCGGCGATATGTGCATCGAGGGCGAGGCGAAAACCAAATCCGAATTCAGCGTTGTCTTCAAACAAAGAGTTGGACCATGCCGGTCCTCTGCCGTCGCGGTTCGTCGTGTAAGGTGTGGTCGGAAGATTTCCGCCGTATATCGAAGAGCATCCGGTAGCATTTGCAATGAGCAAGCGATCGCCAAACAGTTGGGTGAGGAGTTTGAGATAAGGAGTTTCACCGCAACCGGCGCAGGCGCCGGAGTATTCAAACAAGGGCTCGAGAAACTGCGAACCTTTGTGGTCCAGGCGCACGACATCCGCTCGATCGAGTTCGGGTAAATTAAGAAAAAAGTCGTAGTTGGAGCGCTCGGCATCGCGCAGGGGCGCCTGCGGCATCATGTCGATGGCTTTGTGTTTTGGATTGGTTCTGTCTTTGGCCGGGCACACATTAACGCACAGGTTGCAGCCGGTGCAGTCTTCCGGCGCGACTTGAATCGTGAACGCCTTTCCCTTGTATTCAGCGGCTTTATATGCGGTTGACTTGAAAGTTTCAGGCGCGCTCGCAAGCGACGATTCTTCATAAACCTTCGCGCGTATAGCCGCATGTGGACACACGAGCGCGCACTGGTTGCACTGAATACAGATCTTCGGATCCCAGACGGGGATCTCGAGAGCGAGATTGCGCTTCTCCCACTTCGCCGTCCCGACGGGCCACGTGCCATCTACAGGAAACGCGCTCACAGGAAGCAGATCACCCTTTCCCGCCATCATCACAGCGCTGACTTTCTGCACGAAGTCCGGCGCAAGTTGCGAGACGAGTGGCGGTCGCGACCTCGTAGCGCTGATCGTCTCCGGCACTGGGACCTCGTTAAGATGAGCGAGTGCCAGATCCACCACCTCGCAATTTCTACGCACCACCTCGGGTCCGCGTTTGCCGTAAGTTTTTTCGATCGTTTTCTTGATATGCGCGATGGCTTCGTCGCGCGGGAGGATGCCGGAAATACCGAAGAAGCAGGTCTGCATGATAGTGTTGATGCGTCCACCCATTCCGACTTGCCTCGCCAGCGCATAAGCATCGATGACGAAGAAGCGAATTCGCTTCTCGATCATCTGCTCTTGCATCTCGCGCGGTAGACGATCCCAAACTGTTTGCGCGTCGCCCGGCACGTTCAAAAGGAAGATGGCGCCCGGCGCAGCGTATTCCAGCACGTCGATCTTGTCGACGAATTCAAACTGATGACACGCTACAAAGCGCGCGCGATCGATGAGGTAAGCAGAGCGGATCGGTCGAGGACTCGTCCGCAGATGTGAGACCGTGATTGCGCCGGACTTCTTTGAGTCGTAAACAAAGTAGCCCTGCGCAAATCGATCAGTCTCGTGACCGATGATCTTGATCGAATTCTTGTTCGCTCCGACTGTGCCGTCAGCCCCCAGGCCGTAAAACAAAGACGTCGAAACGTCGTCTCTTTCAGTACGAAAAGAAGGATCCCAGTCCAATGACGTGTGCGTTACGTCGTCGATGATTCCGATAGTAAAGTGCCGGCGCGGAGTTGGATTATTCAGTTCGTCAAAGACCGCTTTCACCATCGCAGGCGTGAATTCCTTCGATGACAATCCGTAGCGGCCGGCGATCACATTTGGCGCGAGTTTTGTTTCTTCTTCCGCGCGTGCTTCTGCAAGCGCTGTGATCACGTCGAGATAGAGAGGATCGCCTGGCGCGCCTGGTTCCTTGGTCCGATCGAGTACGGCGATGCTCCTGGTGCTCTTCGGCAGAGCATTGATGAAAGCCTTGCGCAGGAAGGGTCGATAGAGACGCACTTTAACCAACCCGACCTTTTCGTCGTGGCCGGCAAGGAATTCAACTGTCTCGTGTACTGTTTCCGCGCCTGATCCCATGATGACGATGATTCGTTCGGCGTCCGGATGGCCGATGTATTCGAACAACCCGTACTGCCGGCCGGTTAGTTCAAACAGTTTCGCCATCAGGCGGTCGACTATTTGCGGAGTCGCGTCGTAATAGCTGTTCGCAGCTTCACGTGCCTGGAAAAACACATCAGGGTTCTGAGCTGTACCACGCAGCACGGGCCGGTCAGGCGTGAGTGCACGCCGGCGATGAGCATAAATCGCTTCTTCGGAGATCAGATTACGTAGATCGTCATCGCTGAGCTCTTCGATTTTTGAGACTTCGTGCGAGGTGCGAAATCCGTCGAAGAAATGGAGGAAGGGAATTCGTGACTCGAGCGTTGCAGCGTGTGCAATAGCTGCCATGTCGTGCGCTTCCTGCACTGAGTTTGAACAGAGAAGTGCAAATCCAGTTTGGCGACAGGCCATCACGTCCGAATGATCGCCGAATATCGAAAGCGCGTGGACAGCAAGCGTCCTGGCAGTCACATGCATTGTGAACGGCGACAACTCACCCGCAATCTTGTACATGTTGGGGATCATCAACAGCAGACCCTGAGAGGCGGTGAAGGTTGTTGCCTGCGCGCCGGCTTGTAACGCGCCGTGGATCGCGCCGGCGGCGCCTCCTTCGGATTGCATCTCCGCTATTTCCGGAGCGACACCCCAAAGATTCGTTTTTCCGCGACTGGCCCATTCATCGCACAACTCAGCCATCGGCGAGCTGGGTGTGATCGGAAAGATCGCAGTGACTTCAGTCAGCCGAAATGCCACGGAAGCAGCGGCTTCATTCCCATCAACTGTGATGAGATTCCTGGACATGATTCACCTCCGATTGCGACGACACACTACAGGGAGGAAACCAGCTTAACGCCCTCCCTTTTCAATCAATACTGTCAGAATTGCCAGTACTAAGTGTGTAAAGCGGCAGCTACGATTCTGCCTTCTCGGTGAGGGTGCGGCGGCGCGGCGCTTTGATTCCATTTGGGCTCACAGGGCCAAAGCGACGGGCCGTCGCACTCACTTCGGATAATTGGGGGTTGATTACGTAATGACGAAGTTAAAAACGATAGCCGGAATCGTGTCGACTGCGCTCGTAGTTGGAATGCTTGTGGTTGCGTCTGCACAAACTGAGGTTCAACCTTCAGACACAACCGCCTACTACAAAGCGAAATGCGTCATGTGCCATGGGAAGAAAGCGGAGAAGAAGTTCGATACCTCTTTGACTGACGACCAGCTCGTCGAAGTCGTGTTGAAAGGTAAGAAGGTTGAGAAACCACCGCATATGCCCGGGTATGCGGACAAGGGTGTATCCGCAGAGCAGGCCAAGGCGTTGGTCGAACATATGAAACAACTAAAAGCTGCTCCGTAAGCCAAAGGACCAGTGACAACGCCCGCCTGGATCACGCTCGCTCTGCTGGTTGTAATGCTTGTTCTCCTGGTTTGGAACAAGCTCCCCATCTGGTTGGTTTTTATCGGCACACTAACGGTGGCGATGACGTTGCAACTCGCCTCTCCCGCCGCGCTGCTCAAAGGTTTCAGCAACACCGGAGTAATCACGGTGGCAGCACTCTATCCAGTGGCTGCGGGAATGTATGCAACCGGAGCCATCTCACTTCTGTCTGAGCGCATCATCGGGCTGCCAGGATCACTCACGGTGGCCCAACTAAGAATTCTCGGTCCTGTCGCAATCGTCAGCGCCTTTCTCTATAACACTCCGTTGGTTGCGATGATGATCCCAGCGATTCGCGACGTTACTCGTCGAACTGGTCTAAGTGCTTCAAAACTGTTCATGGGGTTGAGTTACGTCGCGCTCCTCGGCGGCACGATTACTCTGATTGGGACCTCTGTGAACCTGATCGTCGCGGGATTGGTGTCAGACGCGGTAGCCAAAGGTGAACTAGCTGCCATCAAGCCGATTGGGCTTTTTGATCCGGCATGGGTTGGACTTCCGGCGACGATTGCAGGTGTCGCCTACATGATTCTGATTGGCTCGCGTTTGTTAAAGGATCGAACTGGAAGTCAGGCCGGTGTCCAAAAGCGGATCTTTAGAAGTGAGTTCCGGATCGAAGATTCAAAACTCAAGGGAAAGACGCTCGCGCAGGTCGGGTTGGCCAACCCGGCGGGCTTCACTCTTGAATCGGTTGCCAGAAACGGCACGACAGTTAACCCGGCGCCCTCAGCAGTGCTCAACGCCGGAGACTTATTGACGTTCTCTACGCCCGCCGACGCCTTGCCCGGGCTATGGACCACAATCGGACTTGTCCCTGCGTATGCGACGAAGATGGCAACCAAACGACACGAACACCAGCTTGTTGAGGTGGTTTTGTCGGCGCATTCTCCTGCTGTCGGACACAGGGTTGGTGACCTGCCGCTTCCGGATAGTCCGTACCAATTGATGCTCGTTGGTGTTTCGCGCAACGGTCAGGCTCCGCGTGAGCCGCTTGCCGATTTACGCCTCGAGGTTGGCGATGCGGGAGTCGTCGAAGTTGACGATGCATTCTTTTATGAGAACCGGCGCGAGTTGGATTTCATTCTGACAAAAAGACTCGAGGGATTTCGCGTGCAGCGAATCGATCGCGCCACGGTCGCGATTGTGATCACAGTCGCGATGATCTTTCTGGCGGCAACTGGGATTACAAGTATGCTCAATGCAGCACTGCTGGCAGCTATGGCGATGTTGTTGAGCGGATGTTTGACGATCGATCGGTTATGGCAGAGTGTCGACTGGCAAACGATCGTCATCATGGGTGCGGCAGTTGGACTCGAGTCGGCCATCACCGGCACCGGCCTGGCCCGAGAGGCTGCAAATTTATTCGCCGCCATCGGCGGTGGGAGCCCGATGATCGCGTTGGCGGCTGTGTATGTCGGCACAGTTCTCTTAACAAACATAATCACGAATGTAGCGGCGGCGGTGCTGATGTTTTCCGTTGCCGTATCGTTATCGACAAGTCTCGGCGTCAGTTTTCTTCCATTTGCGATGGTCCTGATGAGCGGAGCATCGCACGCATTTCTGAATCCCGCTGGATTTCAAACGAACCTGATGGTGCAGAAGCCTGGCGGCTATGTTTTTTCTGATTTCTCAAAGGTTGGAATTCCACTGACGTTAATCGTTGGACTCGTGGTGCTGTTGCTTGCGCCGTTGGTCTACGGTTTTTAGTTGCTTTTCCTCTCATTCACACCGGGCTTTAGCCCGGTGATAGACGACAGGGATTGATAGAAACCGTTTAAACGGTTTCGGAGGAATGCGAAGCGCCTTTCACCGGGCTAAAGCCCGGTGTGAATGAGATGCAAACTTCGAGAGTTGTACTTGGACGAGGTCAGTACCACCTGCGGTAGCGGGTGGGTCGATGATCAGCAATCAGGCCTTACGTGACGGTTGACCCACCCGCTACCGCAGGTGGTACTGACTCCGGTCCAAGTTGAATCATGATTTTCAGGGCAAGCCGTTAAGAAGGAGATGATATGTCTACAGCAGGCCAGGCAATTTCACACGTAACCGAAGTCGGATCACCAGTACCTAGAACACCACTCAGCAGCTTCCTGCGAAGTCCGATGAACTGGCTACTGCTGTTCATTCCTATTACGGTGGGTCTGGAGCATCTGGCTCACGTGTCCGCGCCCGTGCTGTTTTTCATGGCGGCTGTGGCGATTGTTCCGATTGCCGCGCAGATTGTGGGCGCCACCGAACAACTCTCGCACCGGACCGGTGATGCTGTCGGAGGTTTGCTGAATGCGACTTTTGGCAATGCTCCGGAATTGATCATTGCTTTCGTGGCTTTGAAAGCTGGTTATCTCGAGATGGTCCGAGCGTCACTCGTGGGCGCGATACTCGCCAACCTAACGCTTGCCCTCGGCGTTTCGTTCCTGCTGGGCGGTCTTCGCTTTCATCAACAGCGTTTTAATCCAACAGCCGCGCGGGCGTACAGCACGATGATGTTTCTCGCCGCCGTCAGCATGACAGTACCAAGTGCCTTTAGTCGTGTCTTTGGACCAACCGAAGTGATACGTCAGGAGCAATTGCTCAACATCGGAATCGCAGTGCTGTTATTGATCGCGTATGGACTTTACATCCTGTTTTCATTGCGCACGCACACGGCGACTTTTGCAAGTGTCGATTCCGGAAACGAAGCCCATCACGAAGAACAGTGGTCCGTGCCTCGTGCTGTGATCACTTTGATTGCAGCGTCAGTGTTTGCGGCCTGGATGAGTGAGATTCTTGTGGGTGCTGCCGAGGAAACCGGCAAGGCGCTGGGCATGTCGCAGTTATTCATCGGTATTATCTTGGTAGCCATCGTCGGAGGCGCAGCGGAAAGCGGGTCGGCAATCGCCATGGCCCGAAAGAACAAGATGGATCTGTCAGTCGGGATTGCTGCGGGAAGTTGTATACAGATCGCTCTGTTTGTCGCGCCGATACTCGTGCTCGCAAGTTACTTTGTTGCGCCGCAACCATTGGAGCTCGCGTTTGGTCGCGCGGAGCTCGGCTCGTTATTCATCGCTGTCATGATCGGAGCAATGGTGAGCGGCGATGGGGAATCAAACTGGTACAAGGGCGTGCAACTGATCACGGTCTACGCCATCATTGCAATGATGTTCTATTTAATGCCGCAACTAACTGGTTGAGCCGCAAAAAGGCGCAAAGGAATATTCTGTGGTCCACACTCACCCTGTCAATACTGACAGTTATCCATCTACACCCTCGCCCAATACACTAAACCTCGCAACGCCCCGAATTACAAGTACTGGTTCATTTTGAAAAACGCCGAAGACGTTGGCTAAATTCCCAGCGCAGGGGAAAACGCCGAAGGCGTTGGCTAATTCCAGCCCAGGGTTCGAGCGCAGCGAGAACCCTGGGTCACAAGAGCAAGAAGAACAAACGCTGAAAGCGTTAGGCCTGTGCGACATTAACCCTTACA
>JBIOUJ010000237.1:0-29647 GCA_044867025.1 Pyrinomonadaceae bacterium
ACTCAAGATAATGTTGGTCCTTTGTTAAGTCCGTCATAGGCGATTACTAAGAGTCCAACGTCGCGAGATTGGATTCGGAAGAATCTGACGTGAAGAGCACCTCCTGCTTCGGAGTGCGAAATGTTCCGTGGCTTTTTCCTACCGGCCGCCGTTGTGTTTCGGAAAGAAATTCGTAGATCGAGGATGCAACTCTATACCCCATCAAAGGCGGAACAGCATTCCCTATTTGCATCAAACAAGTCATCGCTGCAAACGGGAAAACAAATTCATCTGGAAACGACTGCACTCTTGCGCATTCACGGACCGTCAATCGCCTTTCAAGCTCGTAGTGAAATTGAATGCGTGCCTTTGCATTGGCCCTGATGCAATAGGCAGGTTGCCCTCGTTGGTTCTTATGATCGCCCTGACCACCTCCACTTGTAGCTTTGGTTGCGACAAAATATTGACTTTGATTAGTAACCGATTCATCAGTGACGGTCATTAGATCTTGAATGGCCTCGTCGATCGAAACACAATGTGAAATATGAGTGCGACGTGGCATTAGTGGGGCTCCGTTAATGTCGTTACGAGTGCCGACGATGAAAAGTCGCCGGCGACTCTGCGGCAAACCATAGTGCGGGCCATACATTTCCCACACATCAAACCTGTAACCGCACGATTCAAAGTCACGAATAATGATGTCCAAATATCGGCCACCATGAAGACGCTTCAAATGAGGCACGTTTTCCGCTACCACAATTTCCGGCTGATGTGCATTCATGTATTCCGCCAAAATCGTGTATAGCTGACCACGGCGGCCTGCGAGTCCAACTTTTGGCCCTGAAGAAGAGAAATCTTGACAAGGAAACCCACCGATGAGCACGCGCGATGGTGGAAGGTCAAACGGGTCAATTATTGTTAAATCACCTACTCGAGCGTGCGGACCAAGATTAAGCTTGTACGTCTCGACGCATCGCTCGTCAATGTCCACTGCCTGAGTTATGACAAATGGAAGGTAAGGGTAAGTCCGTCCGAGAAATCGGAACCCTCCCATAAAACCTAGATCCATGCCTCCGCAGCCAGCAAATAGGGACACGACGTTGATTGCATTCGAACATATTCTGTCGGCAAGTGCTGGGTGACGATACTTAGCGGTAGCAGGATTGTGTAGAAAACCCGTGCTGAAGACTGGTTTTGCGCGAAGCGCTCGACGTTTTGGAAGACCAGACTTTGGACGCATGACAAATGTTGACGTGACGTGTACCTAGCTTAAGAACCCAACACACTCCTGTCAACCGAGTTGATTTGCCTGTGGCCATTTTTGTGGCTACCACCTACTAACATAGGGCACCACCGAGACACAGCACATCTTTTGAAGCTCGGGTTCAACGCCGCATGTTACTGTATAGTTACTCAATAGTATGTACTCTGAACGGTCTGCGAAACCTTTATTCAATCGGTTTTGGACTCCGATTCGCTACCTTTCAATTCTCTAATCGAGTTGACACGTTTATTTAAGTTTGCAGAAGCGCTTGGTTAGTGTATAGTAACTACTACACAGCTTTGAGAATATAAACTCGATAATGATTAAAGAAAAACAGAAAACATTTGGTGCCACTATTAGGGCGTGGCGAGAGGAAAAAGAGATCGGTTTACGCCGATTCGCTGACATGGTTGGAATGAGTCCCACTTATCTTTCAAAAGTGGAGCGCGATGAGTTTCCTCCGCCAGGCGAAGAGAAAATAAAAGCAATCGCCAAAGAATTAGACAGAGATTCTGATGAGCTTCTTGCTTTGGCTGGCCGCGTGGCTTCCGATCTCGAAGAAATTATTCAGCAGAATCCGCGTGAAATGGCGACGTTTCTGCGCGCCGCTCGGAGTCTGCCATCAAAGGACATAGAACAGCTAACTAAACAGGTGGAAAGAAAGCAACGGAAACAATGAAAGAGGTTCCATTTCTCACTCGAGAGCAAATCGAGGCCGCGGCCGGTGATCTCCTTAGCAGATATGGTGCACGCTACGGAATGATAGACAAACCACCTGTTCCTGCTGATGAAATTCTGGATATCTTTTTGAAAGTATCTTTCGGCTTTGACGATCTGCCGAAACGTTTAAGAGTGGATTTCGATGTGTTTGGTGCAACATGGGTGGATACACGTGAAGTAATAATCGACGAGAGTTTAGATCCACTGCGTTATCCTCACATGATGGGACGCTATAAATTCACTGTTGGACATGAAACTGGCCACTGGGAACTTCACCGGGTTTATTTCGAAGAAGACTTGGATCAAGGACATCTTTTCGAATCACAGCGAGCGCCATCCATCATCTGTCGCACGAGTCAGGCTAAAGAGCGAATTGAATGGCAGGCAGATGTTTTTTCTTCTTGCTTGCTAATGCCGAAAATAATGGTCCAGGAGAGTTGGAAACATAGGTGCAGGTCTGAATGGATCACTGCTGATGAACTGCGACAGATGGCTTCAAAAGATTCTAAGAATGTAAGCGAGACAGAGGATGCAATGATCGAACGATTTTGCAAGCCTATGGCTAAGGATTTCGAGGTTTCGCCAATTGCTATGCGAATTCGACTTGAAACGCTTGGCATGATTCGTAGAACCGAGCCACCAAAGTTGTTTGAGCTGAGAAGTAACTAGCCAGGAGTTGGGAAAAATACTAAATGAACCGCGACCAAAAATTGAGGTTACGAAAAACAGAACCACAGCAAACTTCAATCAGTCTCACTCCTAAAGAATCTACTCTCTTAAAGCTTCTACGCACTAAGAAATACAAGAGAATAGAAATTGAAATGAGGAATGGCGAGCCGGGCCAAATTTATGTTGATGAAGAAATCTCAATGGCAAACACAAGAATCGACGACATTATTCGCAGTGATGCATTTCAGACGATTACGATCACGAAGCATGATGGTCAAGTAGTTCGGTTGAATCGCAGGATACCCATCAAACTCGATTAGTCACAGTTTCCCAACGCGGCAGTGCGAACCTGAGCACGAGGGAAGTAGGCTCCAGTGGAGTTTCCCTAATGCTTTCATTAGATAACTGCCGAACTCTTTTAGATCGCGATGGTGAAGAATTGAACGATGCGGATTTGGCAGCCCTTCGCGATCAGCTTTATTCCCTCGCGACATTGACTGTAGATGTGTTTTCGAGAATTGAATCTCAAGAGGATGCCAGTTTCAAAGACGCTTTGGCCTTTTTTGGGAAATCGGAAAGAGAGACTATTGAAGAGCGAGCCGCTGTAATGGAGTTTGAAGGAAAGCTCGAGCGAGAGATCGCCGAGAGAAGTGCAATCAGTCAAGCAGTCGAGGAGTGGAACAATTAGGCAACTATGAACGCCAGCGCGGTTATTTATTGCAGGGTTTCCACAAAGGAGCAGGCGCAAAATTTGAGTCTGGCGGTTCAAGAACGTGAGTGCCGAAGCTATTGCCAAAGACAAGGCTTTCACGTTGATAAGGTTTTTGTCGAAGAAGGCGAATCCGCTAAAACAGTTAACAGACGCGAGTTTCAAAAAATGCTTCTGTACTGTGGCGAAAATAAGAAGAAGATCGGATACGTAGTTGTCTATGCGCTCAGCCGTTTTTCCAGGCATACAACAGACCATCATCAGGTCAGAGCGTTGTTGAGCGGATTTGGTGTGAGGCTTCGGTCTGCAACAGAACCAATTGATGAATCATCATCAGGACAGTTTATTGAGACTATGATCTCTGCTGTTGCTCAATTCGATAATGATCAGCGCTCTGAGCGAACTGTGGCCGGAATGAAGGCTGCTACTGAAGCAGGTCGTTGGATGTTTCAAGCTCCAATCGGATATCGCATGGTCACGACAAGCGGCCATTCATGCTTGGAACATGATCCGGGCAGAGCGCCACTTATACGAAAGTCTTTTGAACTATTCGCGTCAGGGCGTTATGAACAGGAGCAAGTGTTAAGGAAAGTAACCGCCGAAGGACTTACGACACGGCGCGGAAAGCGGCTGAGCGTCCAAACTTTTAGCAGAATGCTTAGAAAGCCGATCTATGCAGGTAGAATCACTGTGCCACGTTGGGGCATCGATCAGCTTGGCGATTTCCCGCCGATTGTTACTCAAGACGTCTTCTTTCGAGTTCAGGAGATTCTCGCTGGCCGAAGAGTGCCTACCGTTTTGTACGATAAGCAAAACCCCGACTTTCCTCTTCGACGCTTTGTGAGATGCGCTCGCTGCGACAAACCGCTGACAGGCAGCTTTTCAAAAGGCCGTTCACAACGATATCCCTACTACAAGTGTCCTCGCTCGCAATGTAGACTTAACGTGTCGAAGACTAGGATCGAGAACCAGTTTATTGATCTCATGAAAATGTTGCAGCCAAAGCCGAAATACCTGCGATTGTTTGAAGCAATTGTTTTAGACGTTTGGAAGCAAGAAAGAGCTCAAACACACACAACAAAAGAAGGATTGACGAAACGCCTAGATCAAATTCGTGAGCGCTCAAATAAACTGACCGAAGCTTTTGTTTACAACCAATCAATCGATAGAGAGACGTATCAAACGCAACTCGCACGTTTACGCGAGGAGCAGCTTTTAATCGAAATGGAGTTGAACGAGACGAGGGTAGAGGAACTTGATGTTGAGTCGGCAGTAAACTTCGCGCTCTTCGCGATCGGAGACGCCTCGCGGTTTTGGATCGAAGCCTCGCTCGACCAGAAGCAAAGGTTTCAACAGAGTCTTTTTCCAGAGGGTTTAGCGTTCGACGGTAAAGAATTTGGAACCGCCAGAACCTGTTTAGCTTTCAGTTATTTACGACAGATTTCGAGCCGAGATTCGCGTTTGGCGTCCCGTACGGGAATCGAACCCGTGTCGCCGCCGTGAAAGGGCGGTGTCCTAGGCCGCTAGACGAACGGGACGCATGATGGTGAGTTGTTTGCCCTTTAGCGTAAGCGCGTTACGTTAACGTACTGAGTTTGGGACTGTCAAACACGCCAGAAACATCTATAATGCCCTCCAGGGTTTTTCTACCCGTCCGTTCGGATCAAAACAGCAGGAGAAAACGTGATGCCAACCCCCTTCCGCCCGCGTCTCATTTGTCTGCCCGCAACACTCATATTTCTCGCATGCACCGTTGCGCTCGCTCAACACGACCCAGGCGGCGGCATGATGGGTGGCAGTATCGAACGTTCCAGTAAGCCTGCAACCAAACCCGCAAACAAACCAGTTTCTACAACAACCCCCAGAAAACCGACGACAACACGCCGTCCTGCAACAACTCCAACTACCAGCGCCGACGCTTATTACAAACAAGGCGAGGCTCTCTACAACGCACAGAAATATCGCGAAGCGCTCGATCTTTATTTAAAGGCCACGGAAATAAATCCCTCGATGGCCTCAGCTCTCTATCGTGTCGGTTGGATCTACAACGATCTCGAAGACTATGAATCCGCTTTGGACCCACTTCGTCGAGTGGTCACTCTTCAACCAACCAACGCGGCCGCGCATTTCGAGTTGGGATACGCGTACCGCAAGCTCGAACGATTCAATGAAGCGCTACCGATCTTCCTGCAAACTGTTCGCCTTAAACCCGACTACGCAGGCGCACACTACGAGATCGGATGGATCTATAACGAGCAGAAAAATTACACCGCGGCTGTCCAGAGCCTGCGGACTGCCCTTAGCTACCGCAGCGAGTACGCCGAAGCACAGACAGAACTCGGCTACGCTTACAAAAACCTCTCGCGCAATGCGGAAGCGATGCAAGCTTACCAGGAGGCGATTCGACTGAAGCCAGAAAAGGGCGCGGCGTATCTCGGCCTCGGCGACGTCTATTACTACAACACGAAGCAGTTCCCCGAAGCCGCGAACGCTTACAAACAGGGGCTTCAAATACTACCTAACAACGCTACCGCCCGCTACAACCTCGGCTGGTGTTACAACGATGCCGAGCGCTACGCAGAAGCGATCGACGAGCTGCGTGAGGCCGTTAAACTGCGACCGACTTATCCCGAGGCCTACAACGAGATGGGCTATGCTCTCCACCAATTGAGTCGCTTCGCGGAAGCCGTGCAGCAATATCAGATCGCTATCCGGCAAAAGACGGATTACGCTTCAGCCCACTTCAATCTCGGCATGTCGTTCCTCGCACTGAACAATCGAAACGCAGCCCTGGAGCAATATCGCATTCTCCAGCGCATCGATCAGGCGCGCGCGACAAAACTTTTCAATCACTTTAAGTAGACATCTTAAGCGCGCAACTCTTCATCACAATTCGCGATCAACGGTCTCCTCCGAAGCGTCACCTTTTCACTGGTTTCGGTAATACAGCATTAGGGTCTCCCCGCGCCGGCAGAGTCTCCGCCTACCGGCATCACCGTTTCGACTTCTTTCTGTAAGTAGACGTCTGGTCCAGGCTCTGTGACAACGCGCGCGTTTGTCCGCCGCTCGACGTGTGCTTACGAACCGAACGAGGTTTACGATGAACTCTTTTGCCAGACCGACTCACGAATATCAACCGACGATAATCGAAAGCAGACTCTTGATCAGCAGACTCCTGGTCCAACTCAAGTTTCTAAAAACCGAACTCAAACGAGGATGGGTTGATTTCAAAACTGATCCAGCCGCGTTCAGTAGGCGCTTAACTCAAAACCTCTTCGGCACTCTTAAAAAACTTGCGTCAACGCCTAACGCTCTGTATGCAGGTGCTACTGCATTGATGGCTATTACCTGCGTCGCGATCCTCGCGTTCGTCGTTAACAGCAAGTCTTTTCCTGTTACAGACGAAGCCGCGAATTCGAATGAGCCGCCCGTGGAGGTGGTGCTACTGGCTCCACCGCTTTCATCTCCAATCGATGGGGCAGGCGGCAACAGTTTGAGCCCGTCACAAAAGCCATTTAAGGGAATCAGCGGAGGCGGAAATCACAACCCTTTGCCGCCACAATTCGGTAAGATGCCGCCGCCCTCAGTGATCCCAGCCGCAATTCCAATAACACCGCCAGTCAATCCGCCCGCACTTCCCGTCGCAGGCATTGATATCGATCCTGCGTTATGGAAAGACGTCGACGCACGCGTGTATGGTGATCCGAATTCTAAATCTCAAATTCCATCAAGTGGTCCAGGTGATGGTGGCGGGATTGGAACAGGCATTGGTCCCGGGATAGGTTCCGGCTATGGCCCTGGAGGATGCGGAACGCCGGCACTTCTTCGCAAGGACGGCCATAGTTGCATTGGCAATAACGTAAATTCCGGCGCCTTCAAAGTTGCTGAAGTCGATCAACGACCACGTCTGTTATTCAAACCCGAACCACAATACACAGAAGAAGCCAGGCACCATCAACTATCGGGTACGGTCATGCTACGCGTCGTCTTTTCAAGCGCAGGTGAAGTGGATCAAATACGAGCCGTGCAGACACTTCCATTTGGACTTACGGAAAAAGCAATCGCGGCAGCGCGTCAGATAAAGTTTGTGCCGGCAACTAAAAACGGACGTCCAGTGTCGGTCCACATGCAGTTGGAGTACAACTTTAATCTTTATTGAGCCGCAGATTTACGCGGATGAACGGTGATTAGGTGTGCAAGTTTCTCGCGCGCGCGCCGTTCTATCCCCAACGGGAACCACCGGCCATTAATTGGGTTCTAACAACGTACAGGAGGACACCATGTTCAAAGAGTTCTTTCCCAGGTCGTTCGTGCTGCTCGCTCTCGGCATTCTCACGATACCGATTGCCCTTGCTTTGTACTCGCCAGGAACAGTCGTGTCAGCTCAAACCGGCGACACTCCGGGTTCGCTCACGGTGGTCGATGCGCAGGGAAGGGCGCGGTCGACGTGTCCTTTAAAGCACACCGACGTCAAGGCCGACATCAGTGGTTTCATCTCGCGTGTTACCGTCACACAGCAGTTCGAAAACCCGTTCAAGGAAAAGATCGAGGCGGTCTACACGTTCCCACTACCGCAAAACGCGGCAGTCGACGACATGACCATGCTCGTCGGCGAGCGAACCATCAAGGGAAAGATTCTGCCGCGTGAAGAGGCACAGGCGGTCTACGAAGCCGCCAAGTCCGGCGGCAAGGTAGCCAGCCTGCTCGATCAGGAACGTCCAAACATCTTCACGCAATCAGTTGCGAACATCCTTCCGGGCGAGAAGATCAAAATCGTCATCAGCTATGTCGAAGTACTCAACTATGACGAAGGAGCGTATGAGTTTGTGTTTCCGATGGTTGTTGGACCACGTTACGTGCCGGGAACACCGACTGGCGAAAGCAAGGGCAATGGTGCGTCTTCGGATACGGATCGAGTTCCCGATGCGTCGCGCATCACTCCGAGGCTGGCTGAGATGCGAAGCGGCCACGATATTTCTCTCGAAGTTAACCTCGACGCCGGATTGATCGTCGACGATGTTTCGTCGAAAACACACCCGATTGACGTTCAGCGACCCGACAATCGCAGCGCACGGCTCAAACTCAAAGACAGTGAAACCATTCCCAACAAAGATTTCATTCTTCGTTACGACATCGCAGGCAAAGCGGTGCAGGATGCGCTGCTGACGCACGCTTCTGATAAAGGCCGCTTCTTCACGTTGATCCTCCAGCCGCCCGAACGCGTCACCGCAGAGGACGTGACACCGAAAGAGTTGGTGTTTGTGCTGGACACTTCGGGATCGATGTCCGGGTTTCCGATCGAAAAGGCGAAGGAAACCATGAGGCTGGCGCTCGACAATCTTTATCCGTCGGACACGTTCAACCTCATCACGTTTTCTGGCGACACGCACATCCTCTTTCCGCAACCCGTCCCCGCGACCAAACAGAATTTGAACAAAGCGCAAGCGTTCCTCGAGTCACGTTCCGGAGGCGGCGGCACAGAGATGATGACGGCGATCAAAGCGGCGCTCGCGCCGTCTGACGATCAATCGCACATTCGCATCGTTTGTTTTATGACTGACGGTTACGTCGGCAACGATATGGAGATCATCTCTGAGATCCAGAAACATCAGAACGCACGTGTGTTTTCGTTCGGTATTGGCAACGGTGCGAATCGATTCCTCCTGGACAAAATGGCGGAGGTTGGAAGAGGCGAAGTCGAGTACGTCACATTGGTGGAGGACGGTTCCGCGGCAGCGCGTCGATTTCACGAGCGCATTCGCAATCCATTACTGACTGACATCTCGATCGATTGGAACGGACTGCCAGTGGCCGATGTGTATCCACAAAGGATTCCCGATCTCTTCGGAGCGAAGCCTGTGATCCTGACGGGACGTTTTTCCAATTCGGGCCGCGCGACGATCCGTCTCAAAGGAAAGATGGCGGGAAGCGATTTTGTACGCGAGATTCCGGTGGAGTTTCCGGAGACAATGGCTTCACATGACGTGCTTGCACCGCTCTGGGCACGCGCGAGGATCGATAGTTTGATGGGCCAGGACTACCTTGGCGCGCAACAAGGCTCGATGCAAGCGGGGTTGAAAGAGACGATCACGCAGCTTGGGATCGAGTACCGGTTGATGACGCAGTTTACTTCTTTCGTCGCCGTCGAAGAGATGATCGTAACCGATGGTGGTCAGCCGCGAAGAATCGATGTGCCGGTTGAGGTTCCAGCGGGCGTGGATCGCAGGATGGTCGCAGGCGACGTAGAAACATCACGGGCCTACGCCTTCGGTTTGTCCAGCGCCGGTTTGTCCAACCGCGCGTCAGCACCTCCCGCGAAAGCGGTGTCTGGTGCTGGTGCTGGTGGTGGAGTTGTGGTCGGCCGTCGAATTGCACCGAAGCCAGTTTCGACTGCAAACGCGCCAGACGATTCGCCTGAGTTCGTGGGTGGAGAGGTGCGTCAAAAACTGCATGCTTCATTGTTCGCGGTGGTGGAGAGGCTCAAAAACAAACAGACTCTTCCGACCGCCGATGAAGCAAAGTTTGTTCGTAACGGCAAAGCCGAAGTGCAGATCTTTTTGATTGATAAATCGGTCGAGACTTTGGCGAAACTCAAGGAGCTTGGCGTCGAAGTAGTTCTCGACGCGAAGAACTCAAACATAATCATCGGGCGTCTTCCGATCGATAAGCTCGAAATATTGTCGACGCTGAAGTTCGTGAGGTACGTGGCGCCGCAACTTTCGAGGTAAGTACCATGAGTCGCTTCAGCAATCCTTTGGACAATTTCCGCATCGCGTCGCCGTGCAACGCGGATTGGGACGAGATGATGGGCAACGACCGCGCGCGGTTCTGCGGGCAGTGCAACTTGAACGTCTACAACTTGTCGTCGATGACGAGGGAAGAGGCGGAGTTGCTGATCGGAAAAACTGAGGGCCGTTTGTGTGTGCGATATTTTCGCAGAGCAGACGGATCGGTTATGACTCAGGATTGTCCTGTCGGATTGCGAGCGATTCGACGCCGGATGTCGTATGTTGCACGAGCGGTGGGTTCAGCGGTGCTCGGATTTCTGGCGGGTCTTGGGTTTTACCAGATCAGGCAGCCGAGTCCGGAGTTTACAGTGATGGGGTCGCCATTGCCAACGCGCACGCTCCCGGTGGTCCAGGAGCCGCAGTCGATCGAAGTCCCAGTGGAGCCACGTATGGGTAGGGTTACTGTAGGTACGATGAGCTTTACACCAACACCGCCCAAGCCCCGTAAGCCAGCACAGAACCGAGCGCGGTAAGCCACAAAAAGGCACATAAGGAACACAAGTAAACCGAAAGGGAACTCCTTTTGTGTTCCTTTATCTGCCTTTTTGTGGCTATAGTTCTGTTTAAATGGCACTGGTAATGAAATTTGGCGGGACGTCTGTTGCTGACGCTGCTGCCTTCGAGAATGTGGCGCGCATCGTCGCGGCGCAACGCAATGCGTCGCCCGTCGTCGTGGTGTCTGCGATGGGTGGCGTGACTGACAGTCTGCTCGCGGCGACGACAATCGCGTCACTCGAAGAAACGTTTCGTCGCCACCACGTGGCCGCGAGAGAACTCCTCTCTCACGCCAAAGCCGAAGAGTTTGTCGAGTACGTCAACAACGCCGCACAGCGTATCGCTCAATTGCTGGAAGCGCTCAGCGCTGAACCAACTCGTAAAGCTACACAGGATTCGATCGTCGCATTCGGTGAATCTCTTTCGAGTGCGCTGCTAGCCGAAGTGCTCGACGAGCGTGGAGTCGCAGCGCAGCAGGTTGACGCGCGTCGCTGCATCATCACAAACGACGACTACACCTGCGCGGCGCCGTTGATGTCTGAAACGTTCTCGCATTCCCAACAAGAGTTGCGTCCATTTCTCGAAACCGGCGTCGTTCCGGTTCTCGGAGGCTTCATCGGAGCGACTATCAGTGGATCTACAACAACGCTCGGCCGCGGCGGTTCGGATTACACGGCAGCAATCATCGGCGCCGCGCTCAGCGCAAGCGAGATACAGATCTGGACTGACGTCACCGGAGTATTGACCGCCGATCCGCGAGTAGTTCCGGAAGCGCAGACGATCGAGCGACTTTCTTACAGTGAAGCCGCCGAGCTTGCTTACTTCGGCGCCAAGGTACTGCACCCAAAAACAATTCAACCCGCGATCGAGAGTTCTATTCCGGTAAGAATCTGCAACTCGCGCGCACCGGAAGAACTTGGCACGCTCGTTGGACCAGAAACAGAGACATCGCCTCGCACCGTGAAAGCGATCGCGCACAAATCCGGCGTGACGACGGTTCAGATCACTTCAGCACGCATGCTTGGCGCGTACGGATTTCTGCGCGCGTTGTTTGAAGTGTTCGAGAAGCATCGAACAGTCGTCGACGTTGTCACGACTTCGGAGGTGAGCGTGTCGCTTTCGCTGGACGATGCAGAGAGGCTTCCTGAGATCGTTCAAGAGCTTGAAGTGCTGGGAACTGTGCGAGTCGAGAAGGGGCGAGCAATTGTTTGTGTTGTTGGAGAAGGCTTGCGAGGAACACCGGGTATCGCAGGGAAAGTGTTCAGCACGATTAGCGAGATCAACGTGTCGCTGATTTCGCAGGGCGCCTCGAGTATCAATTTTACGTTTGCGGTAGAAGAAGAACGTGTAAACGAAGCTGTCAGGAGACTTCACGAGGCATTCTTTAGCCACTAAAAGGCACAATGGATCTGTTTAAGCTAACACGCGAACTCATCGATATTCCGTCGATCACGGGGGAAGAAGCACAAGTAGGTCATTATTTGTCTGAGTATCTAAGGAACCTCGGTTATCAGGTCGGGCAGCAGGAGGTTGCGGAGAATCGTTTCAACGTGATTGCCAGGACCGATCATGCGCCGTACGTCTTCTTCTCGACTCACATGGACACGGTGCCGCCTTTCATCGAATCGAGCGAGGATGAGGAGTTCATTTACGGGCGTGGCTCGTGCGACGCGAAGGGCATCATTGCGGCGCAGATCTTTGCCGCCGAGCGTTTGCGCCGCGAGGGGATGAGTGCTGTTGGGCTGCTGTTTACGGTTGACGAAGAACTTTCAAGCATCGGTGCGCAAGCTGCAAACAATCTCGGTGAAGCGAGAGAGTGCCGGTATCTGATCAACGGCGAGCCGACTGACAATCGATTAGCGACAGGCACGAAGGGATCTGTGCGCGTTTTCATCACAACGGAAGGCCGCGCGGCGCACTCCGCGTATCCGGAAGCCGGCGACTCCGCGATCGAGAAACTGCTCGACATTCTGCAAGACGTTCGTGCTATCGAGTGGCCTGGAGATAGTTTCTTCGGCTCTACAACTTGCAACATCGGCGTGTTGGCCGGTGGGACGCGGCCAAACGTGATTCCAGATAAATCGCGCGCGGAATTGCAAATTCGGCTCGGGATCGATATAGAGCACGTCAAAAGATTACTTGAAACCGCAGTCGCGGGTCGTGGGCGTCTGGAATATGCGTCGGCGCATAATCCGGTGCGACTCTTTTCGGTCCCGGATTTTGATGAAACTGTTGTTCGTTTCACGACGGACATTCCGTACCTGTCGAATTGGGGACAGCCGTTGTTGCTTGGACCAGGATCGATTCTCGACGCGCACACCGATCACGAACGAATCTCGAAGCGTGAGCTCGAAGCAGCAGTGGGTCTTTACATGAAGCTGGCGTATTCTACGATGATATGAGAATAGCGTTGATCGGGTTTGGTGCGATGGGTCAACTCGCTTTCGCCGAAGCCCGCAAGGCAGGCGATGAAGTTGATGCGGTTATCAGGAGCGATGATGGTGAGCTCACAATGGACCAGTTGGTGAGCATACTGGGGCGTCACGATGTCGCGATCGACTTCTCGGTCGGCGAGGCGGTGCTGAAAAACGTTGAAGCGTGTGCGCGAGCGAACGTTGGATTGGTCGAAGGCACGACGGGTTGGAAACAACACGAGTCACAGGCGAAACAGATCGTGGCCGAACATTCCGGCGCGATGGTTTATGGTGCAAACTTCTCGATCGGGGTGAACCTGTTTTATCGCATCGTCAAACAAGCCTCAGCGCTGTTCGCAGCGGTCGACGGTTACGCGCCGTTCATTGAAGAAGCGCATCACAACCGCAAGCGTGATGCGCCTTCCGGAACTGCTCTGAAACTGCGCGACCTGATGTCGGAACATCTTGGACCAGAGATTCCGACATCGTCGACGCGCGCGGGTTATATTCCCGGCACGCATCGAGTCGGTTTCGACTCCGAAGCCGATCAGGTCCTGCTCACGCATACTGCGCGTTCGCGACAAGGGTTTGCGAGTGGCGCGCTGCTGGCTGCTCATTGGATTGTTGGACGCACAGGCGTGTTTGAGTTTGGAGAGGTGATAGAGGAAATAATAGCCGCAGATTTACGCGGATGAACGCAGATCGAATCTGCGTTCATCCGCGTAAATCTGCGGCTAAAAGAAAATCAGGAGGACGCTATGACATTGCAACTCGACTGGCTTCGCGGATGCGCGACGGCTCTCGTGACTCCTTTTGCGGCTGACGGCGCGGTTGACGAGAAACGTTTGCGTGAGTTGATCGAATACCAGATCACCGGCGGCGTTCGCGTGCTCGTTCCATGCGGCACGACCGGCGAGAGCGTCACGATGTCTGACGAGGAAAACAGACTCGTCATTCGCACGACGGTTGAACTGTCACGCGGGCGCGCGAAAGTGATCGCCGGCACCGGAAGTAATTCGACGTCCGTAACAATTGAACGCTCGAAGGCGGCGCGCGAGCTCGGCGTCGACGGTGTCTTGACAGTCGCTCCTTATTACAACAAGCCAACACAGGAAGGACTCTATGCGCACTTCCGCGCGATCGCGGAAGCTGTCAGTGGCCTGCCGGTCGTCATCTACAACGTTCCCGGACGCACGTCTTCCAACATCTCCGCCGACACGACGCTGCGTCTTGCGCGCGACTGCGAAAACATCGTCGCCGTGAAAGAAGCGTCAGGTAATCTCTCGCAGATCATGGAGATCCTGCGTTCGCGACCCGAAGGCTTTCGCGTGATCTCGGGCGACGACGCGTTGACGCTCGCGTTGATCGCGCTGGGCGGTGAAGGTTTAATCTCGGTCGCATCAAACGAAGCACCGAAGTTGATGTCGGAACTTAACGATCACGCGCTTGCAGGCAACTGGGATGAAGCACGCGCGCTTCACTATCGTTTGTTGCCGCTGATGGAAGCGAACTTCATCGAGTCGAGCCCTGGTCCAGTGAAGGCCGCGATGGCGCTGATGGGTTTACTCGAAGAGAATCTGCGTCTGCCACTCGTCCCCGTACAGGAGAAAACGCGCGCGCGAATGCGCGAAGTTTTGAACGAATTAGGATTGTTGAAGGAAACTTCGCATGCCGTTGCGTGAACAGATCGAGGCGATCGCTGCACGCCAGCACAGTCACTTTACCCCCGACGACAGAGCCGTATTTGACGAGCTGAAACGTGCGCTCAACCGCGGCGAAGTCCGCGCTGCCGAAAAAACTGAGAGCGGGAAATGGCTCGTAAACTCCTGGGTGAAACAGGGGTTGCTGCTCGGGTTTCGAATGGGCGCGATCATAGATGTTTCTGCCGGCGAGGTTTTCAAGTTCTTCGATAAAGATACTTATCCAACACGCCCGACGACGCTGGAGGAGAATGTTCGAATCGTTCCGGGCGGTTCGACGATCAGAGACGGTGTCTACATCGCGCCCGGCGTTGTTTGTATGCCGCCGATGTTCGTGAATGCCGGCGCATATGTTGACGCAGGAACAATGATAGATAGCCACGCGCTCGTCGGTTCGTGTGCGCAGATTGGGAAACGAGTGCACATCTCCGCGGCCGCGCAGATCGGCGGCGTGCTCGAACCGGTCGGTGCAATGCCGGTGATTATCGAAGACGACGTGCTTGTCGGTGGTAATTGTGGAGTTTACGAAGGCACAATCGTTCGCGAACGCGCTGTGCTGGCGTCGGGTACGGTGCTGACTGGTTCGACTCCTGTTTACGATCTGGTTCGCGGCGAGATCTATCAGCGCGCCAAAGATGGACCACTCGAGATTCCCGCGGGCGCAGTCGTTGTTTCCGGTGCTCGCGCTGTGACGACTGAGCGCGGGCGCGATTGGGGCCTTTCACTTTATGCGGCAATCATCGTTAAGTATCGCGACGAGAAGACTGATTCGGCGGTGCGATTAGAGGACTACCTGCGTTGAATAAGTTTGCGCCACCGAAACGGCTACAGGGGATCCAGAGGAGTGTGATCCGTCGGATTCTCGATCGCGCAAAGCCCGGCAGCATCAATCTCGGGCTGGGTGAACCCGATCTGCCGACGCCCGACGTGATTCGACGTGCAGCCGTCAAAGCGATCGTCGAAGAGCAGAATGGTTACACGACTCATGCGGGATTGTTAGCACTGCGAGACAAAGTCGCTGCTGAGTATCCGTATTTGGAGCAGAATCCGGATCGCGTCGTCATCACTGCGGGTTCGCAGGAGTCGATGTATCTCGCATTGCTCACGCTCGTCGAGGAAGGCGACGAGGTTCTGCTTCCGAATCCGGGATTCGTTGCCTATCCGACGATCGTGCAGATGGCGGGGGGTAAGTCGACGTTCTATCGCTTGCCGCGCGACACCGGTTTTGCTTTTGACGCGGATGAGTTTCGGCGCGCGTTGACGCCGCGAACGAAAGTTGTTGTTTGCACGAGTCCGTCGAATCCGAGTGGGCGCACGCTTTCGAAGGACGATCTGTTGAGTATTGCTGACGCTGTCAGAGATCACGGCGCGTATTTAATCAGCGACGAGATCTACCGGGAGCTTTATTACACGCCGGAGCGTCCGGAGTCGCTGTCGTCGTCTTGCGACCGCACCGTTGTGATTGGCGGGCTTTCGAAGTCGATGAGCATGACCGGCTGGCGGCTTGGTTGGTTGTGTGGTGAGGAGGCGCTGGTTCATGCTGCGCTCGTGCTGCACAGTTACGTGACGACGTGTGCGGCAACTGTTTCGCAGAAGGCATCGCTGGTTGCGTGGTCCAAAGAGGCTGAAGATGCGCGGGCCGGGTTTCGTGAGACGTTTCGCTCGCGCAAGGATCATATGCTCGGGTTGATCGAGTCGGAGTTAGGAATGCGAGCAGTGGAGCCTGAAGGGGCTTTTTACACGATGCTCGACGTCAGCGATTATGGTAGCTCGATGGAAGTTGCGGAAGCGTTGTTGGAAGAGCGCGTGATTACGGTTCCGGGTGGAGGGTTTGGTAGTGAAGCCGAGGGGTTCCTGCGCGTGTCGTTTTGTGCAGATCACGAAACGCTGACCGAAGGTGTTAGAAGAATTAAGAAAGCGGTCCACAAGTTACACAAATGAGCAAGAAATACAGAGTCGGAATTCTTGGTGCGACGGGGATGGTGGGGCAGAGGTTTATTCAACTGCTCGTGGACCATCCGCAATTTGAAGTGACGGCCGTAGCGGCGTCGGATCGATCGCAGGGCAAAACGTACGGCGAGGCGTGTACGTGGCGAATCGGTGGTGAAATGCCTTCGTTCGTTCGATCGATGCCCGTGCAGCCACCGGCGCCGCCGCTCGATTGTGATCTCGTGTTTTCGAGCCTGCCGGGTGAGATCGCGCGCGAGACGGAAGGAAGCTTTGCCGCGGCTGGGTATCCGGTCATCAGCAATTCGTCTGCTTATCGGATGGATGAAGATGTGCCGCTGCTGATTCCGGAAGTGAACCACGAGCATCTCGGGCTGATTGAAAAACAGAAGCAACGCTATCCGTCGGGCGGCTACGTCGTCACAAATCCAAACTGCTCGACGATCATGCTGGTGCTTGCACTCGCGCCATTGCATGCAGCGTTTGGCGTTTCCGCTGTGGCTGCGACGACTTTGCAGGCGCTCTCCGGCGCGGGATATCCGGGTGTTGCGTCGCTCGACATTCTCGACAACGTCTTGCCTCACATCGGCGGTGAAGAAGAGAAGATCGAAATCGAGACGAAGAAGATTCTCGGGCGGTTTGCGAATGATGCGATCGAGTTTGCGCCGATGGCGGTTAGTGCGCAGTGTCACCGCGTAAACGTTATGGACGGACACATGGCGGCGGTGCGCGTGAAGTTCGCGCGCTCCGTCGAGCTGAAGGAATTGCGTGAATCGTTGGAATCGTTTAGTTCATTGCCGCAGGAATTGAAGTTACATTCAGCGCCCGAGAGGCCGATCGTTGTACGTGACGAGCCCGACCGGCCACAGCCCAAGTTGGACCGGGATGCGGGCGATGGGATGACGATCACCGTTGGGCGTTTGATGCCGGATGCGGTGCTCGATTATCGGTTTGTGGTGTTGAGTCACAACACGATCCGAGGCGCGGCCGGCGCGGCGATATTGAATGCGGAGCTGCTGATTGCGACCGATCGTTTGTAGCCACAAAAAGGCACAAAAAAGAACACAGATGAAGTTAATTCTCCTGCTACTTCTTTTCACTTGCAGTGTTGCGGGACAAACCCTCGATAATCAAGTCAAACCGATCGTAGCGTCGTTCAAAGGGAAGGTGAGTCTCTTTGCCAAGAACCTCGATACTGGTGAAACGTACGCGCTCAATCCGGACGAACGTGTGCGCACGGCGAGCACGATCAAGATCGCCGTGATGATCGAGGCGTTTGCGCGTGTCAACGAAGGCAAAGCGAAGTGGACCGACGAAGTCGTTCTCACGAAAGAGAAGAAAGTCTCCGGCTCCGGTATCCTCACCGAACTCTCAGACGGCCTGAAACTCACGCTGCGCGACGCAGTCAACCTGATGATGATCCTGAGCGACAACACCGCCACAAATCTCGTCCTCGACGTCCTCACAACAGACGCAGTCAACGCGCGCATGGAGTCGCTTGGCTTCAAACAGATCAAGATCAACCGGAAAGTCGGCAGCGGCGGCGAAAGCACGGCCGGAAAAGATCCGGAGAACAAGAAATTCGGCCTCGGAGTCACCACGCCGCGCGAGATGGTTTTGATAATTGAAAAACTCGAGCGCGGTGAAATCATCAACCCGACCGTCTCGAAAGAGATGATCGATCTGATGAAACGCGAACAGGGCCGCAACGCGATCGGCCGCTCGTTGTGGAATGTCGAGATGGCGAGCAAGTACGGCGCGCTCGATCGCCTGCGCAGCGCCGTCGGAATCCTCTACATGAAGAACGGAAGGGTCGCGATGGCGATCTCTTGCGACGACATGCCCGAGACGATGTGGTCCGTCGACAACCCCGCATACCTGCTGATGTCGAAGTTATCTGAAGTGCTCGCCGAGGGACTCACGAAGAAGTAAACGTACAAAATTTTGGGTTCCTCCCGACACTTATCGCCTCGAGATAGGAACATACTCCTGCTCCTGCTTACTGCTCCTGCCTCTATCGATTCCAATTCTTTTGCGTAGCGATTGGAATTTCTATAGACCCTTTCAGAAATTTGGATATACTCTGACCACTCAGAAGCAATTGGTACTGGCTTGAACGTCGAAAAAGTGCGGGTTTGGCGGCCGCAGACCGCAAATGCCTTCGCGGAATAAGATCTGCAAGAAACTGAAACAACCAGACTGTACCCAGGTTTTGCCACCCACTACCGGCTGATTTTGATGAACTCGATTTCGTCGAGTTTCCAGTCAGCATTTTCCTGGAGGTGGGAAATGATTTCATCAACCGTGATCAGTAGAAACTCTGCATGGGCAACGTGAGATTTTGAAACTTTCACGGCCGCTGAATGCAGAACATCTTCATCGGAGGGCCCCAATGAAAAGAGAGAGCTTCAGAGCAAGCAGCGGGATCGCTGTTTGGTGCGGTGTTCTTCTAATAGTTTTAGCGTGCTGTCTTAATGGCATGGCTCAGAGCAGCACATCCTCAGTTACGGGAACCGTCGTGGATCCACAGGGAAATGTGGTTCCGGGCGCAACGGTGACTCTAACGAACCGCGAAAAGAACTTTTCCCGTACGCAGACGACTACCGATAACGGCAGTTTCGCTTTCAGTTTGATACCGCCAGACCAGTATCAACTGGAGGCAGAAGCCAAGGGATTCAAGAAAGGCGTTCTCACTGATGTGAGTGCGCAGGTTGCAAAACCCACCACTGTTACAGTTCAACTCGCAGTCGGGGATATCTCAGAAGTTGTGACGGTGTCTGCCGGTGCAGGTGAAGTACTTGTGAACAAACAAGACGGAACCCTCGGAAACAACTTCGTCAGCCAGCAAATCGCGCAGCTACCATTGGAGGCACGCAGTCCACTTGCGCTGGTTACGCTTCAACCGGGCGTGACGAAGGAAGGCTATGTTGCTGGTGCGCGAGCCGATCAGTCGAATGTCACACTCGACGGTATCGACATCAACGATGCACAGACCAACGCCATTGCCGACGTCAATGCGATTCCTACCGGGGGAGCCCAACTGGTCGGAGGACAGAATCACCCGGTTATCCGGTTAAATGCGGAGGCCATCGAGGAGTTCCGAGTAACTACTGTTAATGCTAATGCGTCCGCCGGTCGTTCATCAGGAGCTCAGATCTCCCTGGTGAGCAAGAGCGGAAGCAATGAGTGGCACGGAGCGCTGTTTTTGGCCAACCGCAACACCAGCACTACAGCAAACGACTTTTTTAATAACAGGTCGGGTGTTGCGCGTCCCAAACTGATCCGTAATACCTATGGCGGTGCTATTGGGGGACCAGTCATTAAAGACAAATTCTTTTTCTTTTACAGCTACGAAGGTCGTAAAGACATTAGCGAAACCGCTGTAACGCGAACCGTGCCGCTGGATAGCCTGGGGCGGGGCGAGTTGCGTTTTGTCGGGTGTGATAAGGGTGTTGACTGTTCGGTCGCGGCAAACCAAAAGGTAGTAACCCTTTCGACTGCACAGCTCAATGGCCTTTTCACTGGGATTCCAACGGGAATGAATCCAATAGCTATCCAGGCATTGGCTACTGCCGCTGCGAAGTATCCGGCAAATGATTTCTCCATCGGCGACAGCTCAGCCGCGCGCCTGCTCAATACAGCAGGCTTTAGGTTCAATGCGCCGACTCCGGTGACGTTGAACTCACACTCCGGACGTTTTGATTACAACTTGAACTCCAGCCAGATACTCTTCCTGCGAGCAAATGTTATTTACGATTTGACGGGAGGTATTCCGCAGTTTCCGGATACCCCCTCGCCGGATCTTTGGGAGCATCCGTGGGGTTTTGTGGCTGGTCACACATGGACCATTAATAGTCGATGGGTGAATAACTTCCGCTACGGCCTGACGCGGCAGGCATTCAGCCAACAGGGCGATAGTGGAGCGAACGCTGTACAGTTCCGATTCGTGTTTTCGCCCGTCAGGACGGGTCCCGCTGTGAGAACTCTGAATCGAATAACGCCTGTTCACAACATTACGAACGATCTTTCCTGGACCAAGGGCAACCATTCGATGCAGTTCGGTGGCAACGTAAGGTTGATCAGCAACCAACGAACAAGCTTTGCGAATGCCTTCGACAACGGAATTACCAACCCTTCCTTCTACATCGGCGGTGGAAACAGCATCTCCACAATAGTCGCGACTGGGCCTTTCCAAATTGCACCTGGTTTTGCCTCAGCAGTGCAAAATGCGACTACTGCCCTCATCGGCAGGCTTTCTCAGTACTCAGCGCTGTTCACTTTCGATAACGACGGAAGCATATTGCCCTCCGGTTCTCCAGCCATTCGTGATTTTCGGACAAGGGAGTACGATGTATATGGACAAGACGTATGGAAGATTACTCCGAATCTTACCCTGACATACGGACTGCGCTACAGCCTCAGCGAACCCATTTGGGAGAACAAGGGCTTTGAGACGACGACGAGCATTCCACTCTCTACCTACTTCGAAAGACGTCGCGCGGGGGCTATTGCGGGGACGCCTTACAATGAACTGATCTCCGTTCAGCTTTCCGGAAAGAAAAACGGCGCACCACCGCTGTACAATTGGGACAAAAACAACTTCCAACCCAGAGTAGCTTTCGCCTATTCTCCGAAGTTTGAAAACGGATTCCTCGGTGCACTGTTCGGGAAAAACTCCGAATCAGTCTTCCGCGGAGGCTTCGGCATCACCAATGATTATTATGGTCAACAACTTGCCGTCTCCTTTGACCTAAATAACGCGTTGGGATTTTCGTCGAGCCAGAACATCAACGCCAACACTTATAGTGTCACCGGTACGAATAGGCCACTGGCCCCGTTGTTTACCGGTTTCGAGCAACCGATTCGCCCGCTGCCCGGTATCACAGTCCCAGGTAACCTGACGTTCCCCCAAACAGCTCCTATGACCTTTGCCAGACCTATTCAGAGTTCGCTGGATAGCGCGCTGGTTGCGCCAATTAACTACAGTTGGAACTTAACTTTTGAACGAGAGTTACCTAAGGGTTTGGTGCTTCAGACGTCTTATGTAGGACGCCTGGCCCGAAACCTGATCGCCTCTCGTGACGTGATGGCCCTGAATAATCTGACCGATCCCAGGTCAGGCATGGACTGGTACACGGCAGCCGGAATCCTGGAAGACTTAAGACGTCAAGGCGTTGCGGTGGAAGACGTGCCGCAGATAGCGTACTTCGCAAATCTCTTTCCGGCGAATCTGGCCCAGCTCATGAACGAGAATTACTGGGGTGAAGATCTCATTCCCACTCACCTCAACCAGACGCAGGCAATTTACGCGAATACAGCTCCGGATATTTACGGAAACGACTGGACGGATATTCAGGACGTGATCGATCAGGCCGTTAACGGTGGTATCTCAACCCAAAACAATCTGTTCTTCCAGCCACAGTACGGTGCACTTTCCTCGTTTAGCAGTATTGCCAGATCAAACTACCATGCCGCGACAGTTTCGGTGCGAGAACGGTTGGGAACCAGTTTGACGATGGACTTCAACTACACATTGTCACACTCATTGGATGACGCGTCCGGCCTGTCAACAGCCGGAGCCTTTGGAGGAGCATTTATCCTCAACCCGATCCTCCAACACCTGAGCTACGCGAACTCAGACTTCGACATTCGTCACATCATCAATGTCAACGGCGTTTGGACTTTGCCCATAGGAAAAGGACGTATGCTGTTGGGGAACTCCAATGGCGTTGTTGACAATATATTGGGCGGATGGCAATTGTCTGGAATCTTTAGGTGGAACTCGGGTCTGCCGACGGGGTTTTATGGCGCTAGCGGCCCCTACGACGATGCGCGTTGGGCTACCAACTGGAACGTGCAAAGCAACGTAATCAGATCGCATCCCGTCGAGACCTGTCCCACACGTGGCGGCACCGACGCTCCAAAATTATTTGGCTGCGATCCGAGCGGAATTTATCGCAGTTTCCGTAATGCGAGACCCGGAGAAACCGGCGATCGCAACGTCTTCCGTGTTCCTGGTTATGTGAATCTCGACCTGGGTTTAGGCAAGAGCTTCACGATGCCGTGGAGTGAAGGACACAAACTTCAAATTCGCGTGGAGGCTTTTAATGTCACGAACACCCAGCGCATGGGCCAAATTGATATCAGTCGGACGGGATTTGGCATGGCACTCGATCCGGTAAACGCCACCCCGCCAACTAACTGGTCCAACTTTACCGCGATCCAGGGAACACCGCGGGTAATGCAATTTGGGTTCAGGTATGAATTCTAAACTGCTCTAGCGAACCTTACCTGAACATCTTTGCCGGGCTGGAGCCTAGAATGCTCCAGCCCATTTCTTTTCAGGTCGTAAGCGCTGTTAAGCTGCATTGCACAATGAAGATCGGCCTCGCTTCGTTACTCGTCAACATTGTTTTAGTTGCCACTGTTGCGGCGCAAAGCGGTGGACACACCCTTTTTGGCGATATAAGAGTTGACGAAAGAGAGGCAAGCGGATCGACAATAACGACGTTCCAGGTACTCCTTTATACCGAATCCGGCAGGCTGCTCATGCGCCAGACGGTTCCCAGCAACGGCAGGTATCGGTTCCTGGATCTAGCCAATGGTCGATACGAAGTAGTCGTTGAGTTTGAGAACCGGGAGATAGCCCGTCTGACGGTTTCCGTTAACTCCCCATTCAGAACCGATTTTCGTGAGGATATCGAGCTGCAATGGAAGAGTGTTTCAAAAACTACTAAGGCGGGGGTCGTTTCTGCTGCGGACTTCTATCCGCGTTCTGCCGCACATAAGACCTTGTTGCGACAGGCGACAGAGGCCACCGAAAAAAAGCAGTATGCCCTCGCCAACTCCCTGATGCGACAGATCGTAGATGCTGATGATGGAGATTTTCCCGTCTGGGAAGAATTAGGCACAAACTTTTTTATAACCAAAACCTTTTTCGAAGCTGAGTCGTGTTATCTAAAAGCGTTGCAGTTAAAGCCGAATTACCTTCCGGCCATGATCAACCTGGGACGCTTGAGAATAGTGGTTAAGAACTTAAATGGCGCAGTAGAAGTTCTCGATCGCGCAGTAAAGCTGCAACCAACATCCCCGCCAGCCAACTATTTTCTTGGGGAGGCTTACCTGCAAGCCAGGCTGGGCTCTAAAGCGGTACCCTATTTGGAAACTGCAATTAAACTCGATCCAGTAACAATGGCTGACGCGCATTTATTACTGGCGGCTCTTTACAATGCGAAGGGTTTGAAAGACAAAGCTGCCGCCGAGTATTCCGCGTTCCTGATACAGCGACCTAAGTACGTGGATCGAAAAAGACTCGAGGCGTATATCTCAGCCAACAAGGCTCGGAAATGATTTAAAGGAGTTGATATGCAAACAAAACATGTGAGCGTGTCGCTACTATTAGTTTTCCTTCTTTGTACTCACGTAGTAGGCCAGGGTGAACGTGGGAATCCGGCTTCCGGAACCAGACATATCGTATATGGAGACGTCAAGGTAGCTCAAAGTCCGGGTGGCGCCGATAAACCCATTACTTTGGAACTCACGCTCTACAACGAATACGGCAATGCAATTGCTCGGCAGAGAGTTCAGAGTAATGGCCGGTATCGTTTTAACGATATTCAGGATGGCCGCTACTACATCACTATTGAGTATGAAGGAGCGGAACTGGATCGTTTCATCGTTGATTTTTCGTCACAGCACAAGAGTGACATGCAGAAGGATATTGAACTGCAAGCCCACGCGGTAACAGAAGCCGCAAAGGCTGCGGTGATTGCAGCCGCCGATAGGTACGATCGGGCTTCAAAAACCTCATCAATGTTTTCAAAAGCGATGGGCGCGCGAAAAAATAAACAGTACGACGAGGCGGCAACGTTACTGCGCCAGGTAGTGGAAACCGATCCGGCAGATTTTCCGGCCTGGTTTGAACTGGGTACGGTTTATTTCATCCAAAAGAATTATTCCGAAGCAGAAAAGGCTTATACACAAGCCATCGCCAAACATCCGAATTATGCGGTGGCTTTGGTCAGCCTGGGCCGTCTGAGGATCGCGCAAAAAAATTATGAGGGTGCGATTGAGGCTCTTTCGCAAGCAGTCAAAGTTGAGCCAACCTCTGCCCAGGCAAACTACTTCCTCGGTGAAGCATACCTGCAAAATAAGAAAGGTTCTCTGGGTGTTGGGTACTTAAACGAGGCGCTTAAACTGGACCCAATCGGCATGGCAGATGCGCACCTGCGTTTGGGTGCTCTTTACAACGCGGCAGGCATGAAAGACAAAGCGGCGGCCGAGTATGAACAGTTTTTAAAGAAGGTGCCTGATTATCCTCAAGCCCAACAACTTCGCGATTACATCGCTGCCAACAAGAAATAGAACATGCTGAAACTCGCCGCGATCGTGATTCTCGGCGCGACACTTTTAGACGGCTCGGGTCGCGCTCCAATCAGAAACTCAGTAGTAGTAATCGAAGGTGACCAAATCGTTGCCGTTGGGCGGCGTGGGCAGGTCAGAATTCCTCGTGATGCTCGTGTCATCAATGCGCGAGGTATGGTCGTCGCACCTGGTTTTATCGACGCTCATAACCATTCAGAGCGTGGTTTCGAAACAGATCCATCCGCGGCTTCGCAAGTGTCGCAGGGCATCACGACCGTGGTCGTGGGCCAGGACGGCGGCTCGCCATTTCCTGTGGGTAAGTTTCTCTCCGACTTGGACCAGAACCCCATCGCTTTGAATGTGCTCACATTTGTCGGACACGCGACGCTGCGTTCGCGAGTAATGGGCGAGGACACAAACCGTCACGCTACGCCTGCGGAAATCGAAAAGATGAAGCAGATGGTTGAAGAGGCAATGCGCGACGGCGCGATCGGGCTCTCAACCGGACTCGAGTATGAAACCGCAAAACCGGCTTCGACAGAAGAGGTCATCGCACTGGCCCAGGCTGCAAGCGCGCACGGTGGTATTTACATCAGTCACATCAGAGACGAGGCCGACAAAGCATTCGAGGCGTTTGCGGAAGCCATTCGCATCGGCAGGGAAGCGCACATTCCGGTGCAGATCTCGCACATCAAGTTAGGCACTGTTGGCGTGTGGGGCCGCGCAAACGACGTCGTCGCTCTGATAAGCAAAGCACGCGCAGGCGGACAGGACATTACGGCAGACTGTTATCCGTACGATGCGTGGAGCTCGACGATCCGAGTTCTAATTCCGAGTGGTCGTCATGACGATCCGGTCGACGTCGCACGTGCGCTCGCTGACGTTGGTGGACCAGCAAACATCACCATCGTGAGTTGTCGCGCTCATCCGGATTACGAGTTCAAGACTATGGAAGAGATCAGTAAGCGTGAGGGGATCACGCCGGTTGAG
Source organism: Pyrinomonadaceae bacterium (assembly GCA_044867025.1). GTDB lineage: Bacteria > Acidobacteriota > Blastocatellia > Pyrinomonadales > Pyrinomonadaceae > PSRF01. The sequence goes on from JBIOUJ010000237.1 coordinate 26,040, forward strand.
CTTTACATGAAGATCGTGCGCGACGGTGGTGCCGGTGTTGTTTGTCACTCGATGAAAGACGACGACATCAGGACTTTCTATCGCCAGCCATGGGTGATGGTAAGCAGTGACGGCGGTATTGGTTCACGACATCCGCGCGGCGCCGGAACTTATCCGCGCGTGCTCGGTCGCTATGTGCGCGAACTCCACTGGCTCACATTGCCTGAGGCTATTAGAAAGATGACACTGCTTCCTGCTCGCCGTTTTAAGCTGAATGACAGGGGCTTGATTCGTCGAGGCTACAAGGCTGATCTCGTCATATTTGATCCCAACCAGATCATGGATCGCGCAACGTTTGAGAAACCGGAATTGACTGCGGAAGGCGTCAAAAGGGTCTTCGTCAACGGCACTGAAGTCTGGTCCGAAGGCCGTGTGACAGGCAGTCGCCCCGGCAAACCCCTGCGCGCAAAGTCGTAATAACCCTCCTCTTGTGCCTTTTTGTGGCTGTTTTCAGGTCACATTTTTCGTCACTTCTAACCGGCAACCCACACATTTCCTAAGAAAACTGAAGGGGCACAGTACTTGACACCACTCGCAACCGGGTGGTTTATGTCTTTAATAGTGTCAGTCATCATCTTCGCTGCTCTCGCGCTCATCATTCACGAGCTGGGTCATCTTCTGGCCGCTCGATCCATCGGGGTCGCTGCTTCTGAGTTGGGTCTCGGCATGGGTCCGCGATTGACCGGCTTTCGCATCGGCAGCATTCGCGTGAACTTTTGCGCAATCCCGGTCGGCTCGTTCGTGATGCTCGATGGTACAGCTTTGAAAGAGAAGTCGGTGCGGGCGCAGTTGATGGTCCACCTTGGCGGAATCATTCTCAATCTTGTCGCCGGCCTCCTTACCTACGGCACGATGTTCGGCTGGTTGAACCTGCTGCTAGCGGCCGGCAACATTCTTCCTTTTTACCAGCACGACGGTTGGAAGTGTGGCGTGGTGATCATGCGCGCGCTGCTGCAGCGCAACAGCCAACCGGCGGAACGCATGTTTACGTTCTCAGGTGGATTCGTAAGTCTCTTGATCGTGTGGGCCGTGATGCGGATGTTTATCTGAGTACACAAAAAGGCACAAAGTGAAGTCTTTGTGCCTCTTTTGTGTCTTTTTGTTTTGTGCCTCTGCGTGGCTTTACTTGTGAATGACGATGCTGCCGCCGCTGATCGCGAGTGGATCGGCGAGGTCAATATCGTCTGAAGCGCCTAGCCTATTGTCGTAGACGACAGTTCCATTTTTCGTGATCTTTATTCGGAACTTGTCGACTCCGCCGCCGCCGTTGACGTTGCCATCGTATGCGGTGAGAACAAACTTGTACCCGGGAACACCGTTGATGTCGCCGGTGCCTCTGTACTGTGCTTTGTATCCCGAAACCACAAGTGATCCGGCGTCATAGGCCGAGCTATGGAAGTTGATGTCGCCCGCCTGGAATTGGAACTCGGTTTGTCCATCCGGAGTAGTGGAGCCTTTCTTGTACTTCGAGACAAAACCGAAGTTTGCTTTTCCAGTTGCGGTTGCACATCCAGGTGTTAGTTGGCACGCGCCCACCGGTGACATGATCCATCCACCACCTGTTACGAAGCCGGCGTTGGGATCGAAGACGACAATGAATTGCAAGTCGATAGGACGGCTCGCACTACCAGTGTCATCGTCAGTAATGGTAACGACTACGGAATAAACGCCCGGGCTCGCGTAGGTATGTGACGCCGTACACGTTCCACTGCCGTTAACTTCCGCAACAGTGCCGTTCGTCGTTGATCCATCATCCCAATTCACAGAGCACAAGTGAGCATCCTGTGTACCGACGTCTGTGAAGTTCGCGGTCACAGTAATCGTGCTACCGGCAGGTTGAGGCATCGCGGGACCGTTAGCACTCGAAATGATCGGGGCGAGGTTGTTTACGGTTATCGTAGTGTTTTGATTTGCGCATGCGTCGTCGCCGTCCGTTGAAGTATTTCCATCAGCGCCGCCGTCGCACACTGTGGCTGTGACGGTATTGACGTCCGCAGCCGTATTCGTTGGATTATCGTCTTTGTATTGATGGTTAGCGGTGAAGGTCAACACTCCTGCCGCGAGGTTCAGGGTTGTGTTCGGGGAGCTATCGCCCCACGAGATAACCACCGTGTGAGCATCGATTCCATCGGCGTCAGAGAATGAACCGTTTACGACAGCGGAGTCATTCTCGTTGATGGCACCTGGAGCAATGGTGAAGGTATTCATGACCGGCGCATCGTTAACGTTGGTGACCGTCACATGCACCGTGGCCGTGTCAGTGTGTCCGGCGGTATTGCTGCCGTCATCGCTGATGGTATAGGTGAAAGTGTCTGGGCCAAAGTAGTTCGACGCTGGCGTGTAGCTGACTCCGCCACCCGCAATGGTGACGGTGCCGTGTGCGCCCTGCGTGACGGCGATCACCGTCAGACCAGTGTTGAACGGCGGCGTCAGGTTGTCCGCGTCCGTGTCGTTGGCCAGAACGTTAATGGCGTTGTTGGTTGAGTCTTCAGCCACTGTTGCGCTGTCGTCGACTGCGTCGGGTGTGTCGTTGACGTTGTTGATCGTGACGTTGACCGTTGCGGTGTCGGTGTGTCCGGCATCGCTGGTGCCGTTGTCACTGATCGTGTAGGTGAAGCTGTCGCTGCCGAAGTAATTGGCATTCGGTGTGTAGCTCACACCTGTTGGCGTGAACGTAACGGTTCCGTGCGTACCTTGAGTCACCGCGATAACTGTCAGATCGGCGTTCGCGGGTGGCGTCAGGTTGTCCGCGTCCGTATCGTTGGCCAGCACGTTGATGACGTTGTTGGTCGAGTCTTCAGTCACTGTTGCGTTGTCGTCGACTGCGTCGGGTGTGTCGTTGATGTTGTTGATCGTGACGTTGACCGTTGCGGTGTCGGTGTGCCCGGCATCGCTGGTGCCGTTATCACTGATGGTGTACGTGAAGCTGTCGCTGCCGAAGTAGTTCGCGGCTGGCGTGTAGCTCACTCCACCGGCCGTAAAGCTAACACTGCCGTGCGTGCCCTGCGTGACTGCAATCACCGTCAGATTAGCGTTCAGCGGCGGCGTCAGATTGTCAGCATCCGTGTCGTTGGCCAACACGTTGACGGCATTGTTGGTTGTATCCTCATCCACCGTTGCATTGTCATTGATCGCATCAGGTGCATCGTTGATGTTGTTGATCGTGACATTGACCGTGGCGGTGTCGGTGTGTCCGGCATCGCTGGTTCCGTTGTCACTGATGGTGTACGTGAAGCTGTCGCTGCCGAAGTAGTTCGGCGCTGGCGTGTAGCTCACTCCACCGGCCGTAAAGCTAACACTGCCGTGCGCACCCTGAGTGACGGCAATCACCGTCAGATTGGCGTTCAGCGGCGGCGTCAGATTATCAGCATCCGTGTCGTTAGCCAGCACGTTGACAGCGTTGTTGGTAGTGTCCTCATCCACCGTTGCATTGTCATTGATCGCATCAGGTGCATCGTTGATGTTGTTGATCGTGACATTGACTGTCGCGGTGTCGGTGTGTCCGGCATCGTTGGTTCCGTTGTCGCTGATCGTGTAAGTGAAGCTGTCGCTGCCGAAGTAGTTCGGCG
>JBIOUJ010000238.1:0-18443 GCA_044867025.1 Pyrinomonadaceae bacterium
GCTGTTATCCAAACAAATCTCTCCTGCAGTTTGAACTGGGTAGATGACTGCGACAAACTTAAGCTCGCCTTATGGACCACATTTCATCCGACCGAAAATTCGCGGGCGCGTTTCGTCGCGAACTGCCTGGAATTGCAGCAACGCGGGGTACGATTTAGTGTTGGAACCGTAGGTTTGAAGGAACATGCGGCCGAGATCAAAGCGCTGCGTAGCGAGCTTCCGGCAAACGTTTATCTTTGGATAAATGCCTACAAGCGCCGCCCGGACTATTACAGCAGTGAAGATATCGAACGTTTCACAACGATTGATGCATTGTTTCCGATTAACAACAAAAATCATCCGAGTCTCGGGCGAGCGTGTCGTTGTGGGGAATCAGTAATCTCGGTATACGGCGACGGATCGATACGGCGCTGTCACTTCATCCAAGAGACGATTGGCAATATCTACGAGGATGATTTAGCTACCGTACTTCGCGATCGACCCTGCACTAACCCTACCTGCGGCTGTCATATTGGTTATGTACACATGGACCACCTGAAGCTGTACCAGATTTACGGTGATGGTGTCCTGGAAAGAATCCCAAGCTAGGAGAAACACTATGCAGAATTTACACCGAAGGCCAACCGACAAACCCTTTCAGGGTTTCCATATATATGTGAATTAAATACCCAGGGTTCTCGCTACGCTCGAACCCTGGGCTGAAATTAGCGAACGCCTTCGGCGTTATTCTGTGCAATCTGTGGATCGCCCATCCAACAGTGATTCACGTAAACCCAAGTCGGTGCATCGGCACTGCGCCCTGTTTCGCGCGTACACGTTTGAACAATAGATTTAGAGCGACAGAGTAAATGGTAAGTGTCTAGCGTTGGCACTGCTTTTTGATGGCGCATGGGGTGTTTCGCCGCTTTATGGACCAAGTTGCGGCCCACGGTTGACAGATCTAATGCGTTTTGGGTTGAGGTACCGGAATTCCATCTGATTGGAGAACATTCTGTTTCTCTCTTTCAGGCAGTAACTCATAAAGTTGCAGAAAAGCTGCGTTGGTCCAGCCGAAACCGATCTCGTTGGATTTGTATCCAAACTTCAAACCCGCGCTGACTTCCGATTCGCGTCGCTCTACGTCGTACTTCTCTACGATCGTGTTGTGTTGAATGAACTCTTTGAGTATCAGAGAGAGAAAGTTTGCGGTGATTCGATCGGCCTCGCGGTTGTAACCGTAACGACGCAAGCCCTCGATCGCGATCATCTCTGTCGGCGCCCAGCCAAACGGAGCGTCCCATTGACTGCCGGTCACCTGAGTGCTTGTTAGCAGCCCACCTGGTTTCTCAAAGAGATGAAGGTTCGCGGCAACGCGAGCGGCCTGTTGCTTGTCGGCGATGCCCACCCAGAGCGGGTAGAAGGTCGTGATGAACGGATATCGTCGCAGCTTCTTTTCAGTAAAACTGTAATCGTAGTAGAGACCGTCTTTCTCATCCCACATCAATCGATTGACTGTCTGACGTCGTTGCTGAGCGCGGTTGGTCCAGACGCGAGCCTTGCTAACATCGCCAAGGATTCTCAATATCTCGCCCGTATCCGTCTCCATCAGATAAAGCAATGAGTTCAAGCAAACGGGATCGTAGTGAATGATATCGACGCTGAATGGACCAAAGCGGTTCGACGGATCGAATCCCGATTCACGCATCGAACGATCGCCTTTGTAGAAGAGATCGGATAACTGGTCTTTCTCTTTGTCGTAATACTGGCCCAACTCATAATCTTTTACGTCGTGTTTGCGGAAGTAGTCCTTGACCAGATCGTAGTGATCCCTTCCTTCAGCATCTCGCTCGCCCGATAAGACCTCCGGCGCCGGACCATTCCCCATATCGAAGTAACGCGAAAGACCCGTCTCTTTAGTGAGGTGCGGTTCTTCGGTCCAGAAGCGGTAGTATTTTTCAATCGCGGGAATCGTCGAGCGCAGCCACGCTTTATCCGGCTGTTTGCGGTAGACGTTGAGGATCATTTGCGTCAGGAACGGAGGCTGGGAGCGCGACAGATAATAAGTTCGGTTGGCATTTAGTATTCGTCCATAATGCTCGATCTGGTAAAGAAAATTGTCGACCATGTTTTTCGCCAACTCCATCTCACCATCTCGCACAAGTCCCACCTGAGTGAAATAACTGTCCCAGCCATACATCTCGTTGAATCGCCCGCCGGGAACAACGTATGGATACGGTAAATACAGCAGCCCGTGCTCTCGGATTTGACTCGCGTCATTCGGCAATTGTCGCAGCTCAATCTTCGCAAACTCTTCCGCGGGCATTTGCGAGCGCAGGGATTGTTCGATCTGCTTGATGTTTTCGCGCTGAGAAACATAGACAGGCCAGCGGCCATCAGACATGGGCTTGAATTTTGGATCTGGCGCGGCTTGTGCAAGCTGCGCGTTAGACCGCTTCAGCGTTTGCCAACTCTGTTTGATGTACCTTTGCAGCGCTTGAAGCTGTTCTGGTGAGGCCTTCTGCGGCGCATTGGAGAATGTCGGGAACGCGAATAAAACGATTGATATGAGTAAGACAAAATATTTCGCCATTTTGTGAAACCTTCTCCCCGTGTTTTATGTGGCCTTTGTGTACACAGAGGCACAAAGAAACACAGAAGTCACCTCCGTATCAACGGCACTGTAACATCCAGCCGTGAATAGTTGTCGGGGGAACCCTTGAATTCGAGTATCAATTGCTGATCAGAGCCAACATTTTTTTCGATCTTGACTCCCGTTGTCTCAGCCAATTGATGAGGACTGCGTACAAACAATCTATAAGTACGCCCGCCTCGGCCTTCAACCAGCAGTCGCAAACCATTGTCCTGCGCAGTCGAGCGCAGCACTCGCAAACCCTGACTCTCTGCGCCCGGTGCGGGAATCTCGGGTTTTAGATAAACGTCGCTGCCTTCATCATAAATAAATTCTACTTCCACACTCTGTTCGCGCATTTCAAAATTCACTAATGCGTGCTGCCGGTCGCCAATTCGAGAAGTTTTAAACTCAATATTACGCCCCTGGACCTCCGCTGCGCGAACCCGCGCGTCAAGCGGAAACGAAGGCGTAAGCGTCAGATCCAATGGTTCAGAACCGGGTCCGGAACGACTGATGTTGATTTTCAGTCGACCTGCAACCCGTTGCAGAGTGAGATCATACTTAGCCTTCCCCACTGCAACCTTGCGTGCTTCAACACGATCCCAATCAGCCGGCAACTGGGGCGCAAACCGAAGCTTCTTGCCACCATCGCTGACTTCGATTCCCAAAAGCCCGCGCACAACCGGCGTGACAACCATTGCTTCAGACCAGATCTGATGGTGCGACGAGCGACCAAACGGCTGATTGAAATCGCCGGATAGCAACTCGGTTACATATCCTAACGACGAAGTGTACGTCAGCAGGGCATTAGCCATCAGCGCTTGATAACCGACGTGCGGCCGGCCATACGCGTAGGCGCCCATGCTGGCCCAACCAGTGAAGAGAGGCCACACCGAACCGTTGTGATACGACAACGGATCGTACAATCGACTCTGATTTGAAATGATTCTTGATCCCCAATCGGTCGCCATAAACCCGCTACCCAGGTGGTCCAACTCTGACTGCGCGCGATCGTCTCTCATCGTTCGCCACCAGAGAGGCACAGCAGTCAACACTGTATCCTCGTCGATGATGCCGGCCCTGGCCAGTTCTTCCATCCTCGCCTGACGTCGTGCGCGGTTCGGACCAGGATCTGCTTTGGGAGGATCCTCGGGTGGCCGCATCGTGGCGAAAGCGTAGAAGCCCTTTTTGTCGAGCCAATAGGTTTGTTCCATCGCGGCGCGCGTTTGGTCCGCATTCGTGAGCGCTGTTGCCGCAAGTTTGTCATCACCCATGACTACTGCCATCTCAGCAACATTGCGTGAGGCCTCGATCCAGAGACCCTGCATGTAAATCTCTTCGTGCGGCGGATACAGCCCGCCGCCCTCAACCCAGCCATGACCGAATTTTGTTTTCGTCGAATTCTCGATCAATCGATCCCGGTCCGTGTCGGTTGCGGCGGAGAACCGATATGCTTTGACAATTGAATCCCAATTTCTTCGCAGGAAATCCGCGTCACCGCTGTTCTGGAAGTAATCGCAGTGCGCAATTACATAAAGCACCGTCGCGTCGGCGCTGTTCCATGGATAGTCGTATCCCGTAAACCACGGGATGAGCGTCGCGCTTTGTGAGATCTCGTGCGGGATCTTGCCGTCGGCCCTCTGAAACTTTTTCAGAAATTCGAGCGCGGTTCTTGTGGTTGCAAAGTCACCGTACGAGTTTATGGCTAGCGAGGTCCAGAGAGAATCGCGTCCGAAAAACCATGCAAACCCAGGTCTTTCACTATCACCTGAAGTGCGAAAGCCGGCTACCAGACCTGTACCGAGAAACGGATTGGTTGCGATGCCTTTATCGACGCCAACCTTGGCCCACTGAAACGCTTTGTTGAGACGTTCGTCAGGCGTGTTAATGCTAGTCGTTTCGTTCTGTAAACGCTGGTAGTAAGCAACATTCTTTTCGTAGAGCGTAGGAATGGAATTCAGTAGGCGCTGGTAAGTAGCTTTTGTTTTATCTTTTCCTTCGACGCCTCCAGTGATAACAATCGGTATGAAGTGAGATTTGAGTGCCTCAGCAGAAGCCTCGACCGTAAACTGCACGGGCACGTCGCGCGGCTCCTCCTGGTAGGGCATAACAGAAACATCACGCGCTGCCGGCGACCCAATCATGCCCACGAACCGTTTTGACTCTTCGGTGATGAAGTACGCATGCAGTTTTTCGTCCCACGAGAGATCGCCTGTCTGCAAGCCGGCGGGCCACGCGAGTTTGAGGCGCGGTCGAAACGAGATGTTGACAGTCATCGGTAACAGCGTTTGCACGTCGAGCAGTATGATGATTCCAGGCTCATCAACCGGCGCAAAAATGATCTGCCGTACAGTGAAAGCCGCATGTGAATAGGTGAGTGTTGTTGCTTCCGGACGGGCGTTGATCAGAGCTGCGATATCCGGACCACGAAAGGCAAGTGGATAACCTTCAATTTTGAAATTGCACTCGAAGTTCTCCAGGATCTTGAGCGGGTAAACCCACGCCTCGAGTGCCCGGTTTTCATAACCCAACGCCGCTGACTTATGTCCCACGACGTTGAAGAACGTTCCTGCTTGCGTACGGCGCTCGAGTATGAGCCCGCTTTCTTTCAGATCGAATTTTCTCAAGAGCGACCTGTCTGTTCCGTCTTGCGCCTGCGTCGTGACGGCGCCTACGAAAATCAGAATCAAGTAGAACAGTATTTTGCCGCTCTTGCGATCCATCATTGTTCGTCTCCAAGTGCCTCAATTTGTTTTTCTCTGTGCTCCCTGTGTACACACAGAGCACAAAGGTTGCACAGAGAAGATATAATATGGCTCCCATGCTTGTCCTGACATTTCATTCGATCTCGCTAATGATTATTAGCTTTTTGCTCGCTGACGGAGTCGGGGTAAAGTTCACAAATGTGGCGCAACAAGCCGGGCTCAACGTCAGGATGATCTATGGTGACGAACATCGGAATCGTTACCTTCTGGAAACCACCGGAAGCGGGGCCGCCTTCATAGATTATGACAACGACGGCTGGCAGGACATCTTTCTGGTGAGCGGAACGCGCCTCGACGGCTTGCCGCCGAATGTCAATTCCACCAACCGCCTCTTTCACAACACCGGCAACGGGAAGTTTACCGACGTCACCGAGAAAGCAGGACTCGTTCGCACCGGCTGGGGACAAAGTGTTTGCAGCGGAGATTTTGACAACGATGGCTACATAGATCTCTTTGTAAGCAGCTACGGCAAGAACGCTCTCTATCGCAACAATCGAAACAGCACGTTCACCGAACTCGCCGAGAAAGCAGGCGTCGCCAATAACCGTACACGCTGGGGGTCAGGATGCGCCTTCCTCGACTACGACCACGACGGCTTACTGGATCTCTTCGTCGCCAGCTACATCGATCTCGATCTCAAGACTGCGCCTTTACCTGAAACTGGTCCATGTCAATATAAGGGCATCATGGTGGCGTGTGGACCACCGGGATTGGCGGGTGGAACAAATACGCTCTATCACAACAATGGAACCGGCACGTTTTCGGACGTCTCAGAAAAATCCGGGATTACCAAGGCCAACGGAACGTATGGTCTCGGCGTACTCACCGCCGATTTCGACAACGATGGCTGGACGGATATCTACGTTGCTAACGATTCGGCTCCGGCAGCGTTGTACCGCAACAACAAGAACGGAACTTTCACAGACATCGGCATCGAGGCAGGTTGCGCGTTGAGTATCGACGGCAAGCCACAGGCGGGGATGGGTGTAACAGCGGGCGATTACAACCACGATGGATGGCTCGATATCTTCAAGACCAATTTCTCTGGTGATACCTCTTCGCTCTATCGAAACTCCGGCAAGTCGACGTTCGACGACGTTACGTTTCCGGCAGGAATGGGACTCAACACGCGCTGGCTTGGCTGGGGTTGTGGTTTCATCGATGTAGACAATGACGGGTGGTCCGACATCTTCCTGGTGAATGGTCACGTTTATCCGGAAGTGGAAAAACTAACGACCGAAGCCGGCTATGCACAACCGAAGGTGCTTTACCGCAATCTGCAAAACGGCAGCTTCGCCGATGTTTCTCAGCAGGCAGGTGAGGGCGTGTATAGTCCGAACGCTTCTCGCGGCGCCGCGTTTGGCGACTACGATAACGATGGAGACGTAGACATTCTGATCAATTCAGTCAACGGCCCTCCCGAGCTGCTTCGCGCCGACTCGCTGAATCAAAACAACTGGGTAAAGATCAAGCTCGCCGGTGTTAAGTCCAATCGAGATGGTATTGGTGCGAGGATCAAATGCGTCACTGAGAGTGGTACTCAGATCGACGAGGTGCGCAGCGGTGGCAGTTATTACTCGCAAAACGATCTGCGAGTCCATTTCGGCCTCGGGAAAAGTAAGCGCGTGGACACTCTTGAGATCAGTTGGCCGGGTGGTAAAGTCGAGACGTTCAAAAACGTGGCCGCTAACCAACTCGTCGTTGTGAAAGAAGGGCAGGGCATCGTACAAACACGCATGTATGCGGATAAAAATTAATCCATCTAAAATCCGCGTTCATCTGTGGTTAATGGCTTTTATTCTGCTCTTCTCCGTCACCGTCAACAGCCAGCAACGTACTTCCGCAGCCCTGGCAAAGCAGCATTACGAAGAGGGTCTGCAACTCCTCGCAAAGCGCGATCTGGAAGGTGCTATTGAGGCTTTTAAAAAAGCGATCTCATTGGCGCCGAAAGACGCGCAAGTGCACGCATCTCTGGGTTACGCGCTTGGTGTTAAAGGACAGTTGGCCGGCGCAATCGCGGAGTTGCAAAAAGCGATTAGCCTGAATCCCGAACTGGGCGAAGCTCACTACTATCTCGGCGCGGCTCGCTGGTTCTCTAAGGATATCGATGGCGCGATTGCGGCGTTGAGAGACGCCGTACGGTTGGTGCCGCAGCACGCCAATGCTCATTACTATCTTGGACTGTCTTTGCAGAAAAACGGTGATCTCGATGAAGCGATTGAGGCTTTCCGAGCCGCTATCAAGCTTCAGCCCAACATGCAGCACGCTTATAACGATCTCGGTTTGGCCTTGATGCAGAAACGCGATCCGGATGGTGCTATTGCCGCGTTCAATGAAGCGCTTAAATTGGATTCCGGCAACATGGTGGCCCAGCTCAACATCGGGATGGTACTAATTCAGAAAGGTGATTATGCCGCGGCCGTCGATCAATACCGGCGGATTATTGTTCAGGCGCCCGAGAGTGCCGAGGCGCATTACAATCTCGGACTCGCTCTGAAGCAAAAGGATGAACTCGCAGATGCTGAGGTTGAGTTGCGGAAGGCGATTGAGCTACAGCCACGCCTGCACGAGGCACACTACATCCTCGGCACGGTGTTGATGCAGCAGTCGAAACTTGACGATGCTGCCGCTGCTTTAAAGAGAGCGATAGATGTAAAGCCGGATTACGCGGAGGCGCACTTTACCCTGGGTACAGTCATGCAACAGCAGGGCAATTTTGCCGGCGCGGTTGCCTCCCTTCGTCAAGCTCTCGTCCACGCTCCGAATGCTCCTGAGATACATAACGCACTCGGTAATGCTCTACGACAAACCGGAGATATCGAGGCTGCTCGAGTAGAGTTTCAGGAAGCTGCGCGACTCAACAAGATTAAGTCGAACCAACAGGCGGCGATGTTTGCTACTAACACGGGAATCGCCAAGCTGAAGGCAGGCAATGTCGACGAGGCGATTGAAACACTTCAGCGAGCGGTGCAGCTTGATCCGACAAATGCACAAGCCTACTACAACCTCGCCAAGGCGCTTCAGAAAAAGGGACAGACGGCGGCTGCGCGTACCGCGGAGCAGAAAGCCCGAGAGCTGGAGGCCACAAAAAGGCACAAATAAAGACACAAAATGCTTTGTGTTCTTTGTGCCTTTTTGTGGCCCTAGTTCGCTTCTTTAATGGTCACAATTTTATTTGCGGGAACATTTGTTAGAACCTCACGATTGCCGCTTGGCCAGAGGATCTCAATCGAGTCAGCTTTCTTACTCTCGCCCAAACCAAAATGCAGACGATGATCGTTGTGCGAGTAGTAGCTTGACTGACTGGTGACTTCCTGAAACTGGAGTTGCGCGCCGGTTTTCACCAAAACTCGAGCGCCGATCGCGCTACGGTTTGACTTAGTCCCGATCAGATTCAACATCACCCAGTTGTTTGGTCCACGGTACTCGTTACGCAACAACAGGGGAGCTTCATTCATGTTCATTACAAGAACATCTACATCTCCATCGTTGTCGAAATCTCCAAACGCGCTACCCCGGCTCGATCTCGGTGACTGGATAGCCGGACCCAAAAGCGTGCTTACGTCACGAAACCGGCCGTTACGAAGATTTTGATAAACCAGACGCGGCCCGCGGTGCGGATACTCTTTGAAAATCTTCTCGACTTCTGGATACACACTTCCCGTAACGATGAAAACATCGCGCCAACCGTCATTATCAAAATCGACGAAGCCCGTTCCCCACTCAACGTAGCGAGTAATATCAAAGCCCGCGGCCCTCGACGCGTCTTCAAAGAAACCACGACCGCTGTTTTTGTAGAGCGCCGGTAAGTCGTCAGAGAAGTGAGTCTTGAAAATGTCGACGAGGCCGTCGCCGTTGTAGTCGCCAGTAGCCACGCCCATACCAGCCTGCGCCTGTCCATCCTCGTTGTACGCGCAGCCGGCTTCCACAGCTACATCCGTAAACGTACCGTCATGGTTATTGCGATAAAGCGTGCTCGCACTCGAATCACACGCGACGTAAATATCTGTCCAGCCATCCCGATCAAAATCCAGAGTGGTGGCCGTCATCGAATAACGCCCCTGGACCTTCGCGACACCAGACGATTCCGAGACGTCCGTAAAAGTTCCGTCGCCGTTATTGTGGTAGAGCAGGTTTGTATCGGTAGGAAGTCCCTTTGGACCACAGTTGACAGGCACGCCTTTCCAGGTGCAATTCGCGCCTTTGCCGGGCTCGGGCGTGTTGGCGATATCGAACTTCAAATAATTCGCTACGAACAGGTCTAGTTTCCCGTCGCGGTCGTAGTCGATGAACGTGCACCCAGAGCCCCAGCGCGTAGCATTGGCTGATAACCCGGCCTTTTTCGTCACGTCACTGAAACTGCCGTTCCCGTTGTTTTTATAAAGAACATTCTTGCCCCAATAAGTGATGAAAAGATCTTCATAGTTGTCGTTGTCGTAATCTCCGACGCACACAGACGAGGCCCAGCCGCTTCGGCGCAGGCCTGCTTTATCGGTCACGTCGACAAAGGCGCCGTTCCCTTTGTTTCGATACAACCTGTTCGTCGGCTCCCGTCCCGCGGTGATGCCTGTGAGCCTAGTGCCGCTGAGCGTGAAGAGATCGACCCAACCGTCGTTGTCGTAATCGACAAATGCAACACCACAGCCGTTTGTTTCGATGATGAATCGCTTCTTATCAACGTCTCCGTAGATGGTCGGCTCTGACAAACCAACTTCGCCGGCAACATTCGTGAAGCTGACCGGAAATTCTTGTCCAGCGGCTAGACCGCAGTTGAGCAACAGCACGGCAAAATGACAAATGGCAAATGTCAAATGATATATGACAAATGATTGAGTACGTTGTGTCATGGCTGTTGATCTGCAGCGGTCCGCAGCTTCTCCGCGGTTTCGAACTCTTTTCTTGCTTCTTCCGTGCGATTAGCGCGTTGGAGTACCTGCGCGAGTAAGTGATGCGCGGAAAAATTGTTTGGATCCATCTGCGTCGCGCGCCTCAACATTGCTTCTGCGTTTTGCAGGTCCGCTTTTTTTAGATAAACCTTTCCCAACACGATGTATGGACCACTGAAATACGGGTTGAGCCAGATCGATTTTTGCAGAGGGCCAATCGCCTCATCCCACAAAAGCTTTCTGGTATACGCCTCTCCGAGCCAGTAAAAAGCCATCGCGAAGGTGGGATTGATCTCGATTTCCTTTTGCAGCAGAGCGATGCCGCGATCGATCTGAGCGTTGTAGATCGCTATCTCGGCAAGAAGAAAGTTGACTTGGGGCAGCTTTGGATCGAGTGCCAACGCCTTCTGCAATTCCTGTTCGGCCAATACTTCGAACCGTTGCCGCATCATCATCTGTGCATTGATCAAATATGCAGCGGCTGACGAGTTGGGAATTTTGAACATTCGTGCGAATACTTCACGCGACTTGTCGCGGTTGCGCGTTTGAATGTAACAACTGCCCAATGCGTAGGCTATTTCCGCGCTGTCGGGAAGAAGCCTGCTAGTCTCCTCGAGATAAGGAATCGCGTCTGCCGGATGTCCAAGGACGTAGTGAGACAAGCCGAGTATCTGGATGGCCTTGCGATATTTCGCGTCGTTCTGAGGAATCTGCTTGAGTGCAGCAGATAAGTGTTGGACCGCCTGAACGTAATCTCTTTTCAGGTTGTATGCGACACCGAGCAGGTAAGCAATTTCTGGTTCTGTATTGTTAGCGCTACGGAGAAGCTTTATCGCCTCATCAGCCTTTGCCTCCTCCAGAAGCTTCTGTGCCTGCACGACAATCTGTGCGGTTGATCCGGCATTGTCTTGAGCAACGACAGCCGAGAAGCTCAGCATCACCACGATACACAAGGACATTGATAAATTTCGCATCGGTTTTTGCCGGTCTATGCAGCAGAGTTTATTATACGGGTCAACATGCTTCAAAAATTCATCGCGGCACTGGCCGTCATCTTCTTTCTAATTCCCTCGTCGGTGTCCGGCGCAGGCAAAGCTGCGGAGAAGCCGCAGGTCATCAAACTCGAGCGCTTTCGCAAGGCTTTGTGGAAGGTCCACGTCACAGTCAAGGGCAAGCCTGGCGATTTCCTCCTGGACACGGGCGGCGGCGTCACGTTCTTGTCGGAAGACTTCTCGAAGGGCGTCGAGTGCAAGTTCTGGGGGCGAAACACGGGCTATAACATGTTCGGCAAGAGAAGTGACAGTCCACACTGCGACAACGTACAGATCAACGCCGGTGATGTCGCTCTCACGCCTGTCAACGTTGGCAAGATTGATTTTGGCGACCAGTTCGCGGGGGACAAAACACCGGACGGGTTGCTCTCGCTCGACGCGTTCGACGGCAAGGCCATCACGCTCGATCAGAAAGCCGAAACTTTGACTATTGAGACCCCCGCAAGCCTCATCAAGCGGACCAGGACAATGAAAGAGCTGCCGTTTCGCATATCGCGCGATTGCTCCGCAAGATGCCTGAGCGTCTTCGTCGGCGTGCCAACGCGTGAAGGGATGACGTGGCTTATCTTAGACTCCGGCGCCGGCGGCGTTTCGCTGATCTCGAAGGACCACGCCAAACTCTTCGGCCTCGACCCCGAAGCCAGGGAGCAGCGGTTTAAGTACGAAATCGCTCCCGGTGTGCGGGTCGACAGCCCGGTGGTTGTGACCGATATGATAATGGACGGCAATCTCGGTCAACCATTCATGAGCCAGTACGTGATCACATTCGACTTGGCAAACGGCCGCCTTTGGCTCGCCAGGGCTGGCTAAAATCAGGGTAACTTACAACTCAGCTAGCCTACCTCTTCGACCCAGACGTGTGAACGGCAGCGAATGTCCTGGAAACGGACGGCCATTCTGTCTCTTATCCAGTGTCACGGAAGAAGGCGGTCCAGACCAGAAGGACAGCCTTAAAGGAACACTGTCGTAAGCAGTGGACCATCATCACAGTGCACGAAACGACCGTGCCTGCCCCTGAAGGAGAGACAAATTGAAATCCCTTGCCCCCCGCAAGAATAGCTGGCGTCGCGTACTCGTGATCGCCTCATTCTTGGTTGCCGCTGTTTCATTACTGACTACAACCAGTTACATGGCGCCAAATCCCGGCGCGATTTTCACCACTAACGGAACCTGCGATGGTACTAACGTCAACATCTTCAACAGCAAGAGCGACGTGTATGTCGATGGTGGTCCAGCTCACGAAGGTGCTGCGGGACTGCCCGATGGTTTCTATTACATTCAGGTGACCGAGCCAGGCGGCGCATTGCTGGGAACCAGCGTCGGAAGCGCAACTCCCACTCCACTCCACGTCACCAATGGTGAATTTGATCAGTGCTACCAACTCGAAGCCGTGGTAATCAAAGCCAGTGACGGTACTCCAGGCTACGACGACACGACTAATGGCGGCGGCGAATACAAAGTCTGGGTCAGCGCGACCTCGGATTTCACAAATGGCAAAACCGACAACTTCAAAATAAAAGCTGATGTGCCCGCGACCGGTACGCTCAACGTCAATAAGTTCTACGACGCAAATGCCAATGGCATCAATGACGACGGTCAATTAATCATTGGTTGGAAAGTCCGCATCATCGACGACCTGGAACTGTTTCGCTTCACGCCCGTGAGCGTCGTCGTCGCTCCCGACGATTACATCGTTTCGGAATTCGATCCGGCGGAGACAAACTGGATTCACAACACGCCCAACCCTGTGAACGTCACAGTTGAAGCAGGCGAAACAGAGACAGTCGAGTTTGGCAATCTGTGTCTTGGACCAGGCGGCGGTCACACGCTTGGATTCTGGTCAAACAAGAACGGGCTCGCGACAATGAACGATGGTGGGTCGGTCTGTTCGGAGCTGGCGCTTTTGAATGGTTTATTTCTGCGCAATGCAGCCGGCACTCGCATGAACTTTGGATGCGATTACGCGGCATTCAAAAACTGGCTGTTAAGTGCGACGGCTACAAACATGGCGTACATGCTTTCCGCACAACTTGCAGCGATGGAACTTAACGTTGAATCAGGCTTCGTAAACGGCGGTGCTCTCGTCTACGCGCCTGGAACAAACAGTGCGAATGGACTTGGCTTTGCGACCATTAACGACTTGATGTCGGAAGCGAATGCAGAACTCACGCTACATCCGACGGCGTTCGCAGGTGATTCCTGGCGAGCCTATCAGGAAGCGCTCAAGAACGCTCTCGACAAAGCAAACAACAATCAGACGTTCGTACAGGCAACTCCCTGTGCTTTTACGTTCTGAGAATTAGGTAACTGAAATACTGTGAGGGGCGCCGGGAGCACTGGCGCCCTTCTTTTTTGTGGACTAGTTTTTTGATGGACCATCCACTTCTGCTAATGGATTTTGAATTCTGGAGGTTGACCCACCCGCTACCGCAGGTGGTACTGACCTCGATCCAATAGAGGCTGCAATGAGAGACAACGATCCTTACAACGGTTTTCGTTTTCGTGTCGAGATTCTCGGACTTCAAGTCGGAGGTTTCTCGCAGGTCACTGGTCTGGAACGAGAGGTCACAACGGAAGACTATCGCGAGGGCGGGCTCAACGACTACACGCACAAACTGGCAACTGTCACGAAGTATCAGAACTTATCGTTGCGGCGGGGCATTGCGGATGCGACGGAACTCTGGCAATGGCACCAGGACGTCGTGAACGGGAAGATCGAGCGCAGGCAGATCCATATCGTGCTGCTTGATTCGCTCGGTAATGCGAAGTGGCGCTGGGTGTTTGAGAAGGCGTACCCGGTGAAGTGGTCGGGCACTGAACTCAACGCTACGTCGAATGCAGTGTTCGTTGAAGCCGTCGAGTTCGCTCACAACGGGATCAAGAGAGGATGAACCATCGGAGTCAAAGACCAAAGTTCCGCGACACGAGTTTGTGGAAACGGATCGTCGAGCGATACAGATTCAGAGGCCGCTTGCTTCCAACGTGCGTGCCGCTCGTGTTTCTGCGATTGGGCCAACCGAGAGAGTTGCGCCAGCCTCGCATGCGTTCGCAACGCAGTGGTCCTCCGGTTCAACTGAATCTCTACTTCCAATTGTCCTGGCCGCAGTGGCTTGTCACCCGGCATGAACCACGCACGGAATTTCAGTCCTCAACCTTCAACTCAACAGTTATTCGAGAGTTGAACTGGTTACGGAGTAATCCGAAAACCAGACACACATCGGAGACCTCGAAAACGATCACACACCTCGTCGCCGCCGCAATCCTCCGCAACAACGAGGGACCAGCAACATCGCCGGCAGCACCGAAACTATCACTTGAGACCGTTCGACGCGATGACAGAACTCGAAGCGTGCCCGTCACCGAACCGCGCGTTGCGTCTGAAGATCGCTCAGCGTCATTGCCTTCCGAGCGAGCTTTTCGCAAGACATCAACTGTATTTCAGTCGACTGTGACGTCGATTAACAACCGATTTCACACTGTGTCATTAGCGCGAAATGTCTTCGCACCACGTGGACACTCAGCAGTATCCCTGACCCAAAAAGTTCAACTGATGCCGCCCGCCGGCAACGCTCATGAATCGAAGACGACCGTAGTTCGACGATCTTTGCGACACGACACAGTCGAGCGTGCATTAAGAACGACTGTAGAAACGAAAAGTGTTTCCAATCTCAACGTTCAGTCGCAACTGGTCCATCTTACGGGAACAGACGACAGCCGGCCGCAACCAGCACGCTCGCGGCTCTACACACAACCAGCGCCGCTGACTTTCGCAAATCAGACACCTGCTGCTTCTGCTGCGCGAACGCAATCGAATGAACGACAATCTCCAGCACCCGCGCGCACTCCCCCACCCGTCGTTCAGCCGGTCCAACAACAGTTAGACATGGACCGTCTCAGCGACGAGGTGTACCGGCATATTCAACGCAAGATTCGCATCGAGCGCGAGCGACGCGGCTTGTAAGGGAAAAGTATGGAACAGCGTGAACCTGCTTACATCGAAGCGTTGATCGGCACTTACGAAGGCATTCGGGCCGAGGTCATCTTTAATCCAGCGGAGTACTCGCTGGAGAAAGGAAATCAATTTGCCAGCGCGACTCTGCCCGGTCTCTCGAATCCAGTCTTTTCGTTTGTGAACGGGAATGCCGACTCCCTGACGATGGACCTGTTCTTCGATACCTACACGAACATGGGTGCTTCCGACGTTCGTTTCGAGACGGAGAAAATCTCCAGGCTGCTGGATATCGATCCGAAAATACACGCGCCACCTCCAGTCAAATTTGTTTGGGGAGGACTGACGTTCAATGCGGTGATCGAACGCCTGGGCCAGCGCTTCACGATGTTTCGCGAAGATGGCGTGCCTGTGCGGGCAACTCTCAACGTCACCTTCAAAGAATACAAAACCATTCAGGAGCAACTCGCCGAAGACCCGAATCAGTCTTCCGATTGGACCAAGTATCGAGTTGTTGCAGAACAGGACCGGCTCTGTCTCATCGCAGCGATTGAATATGACGACCCGACCGTTTGGCGCGTGATTGCAGAAGCGAACGAAATCGACAACCCGCGACTGCTGGAACCTGGACAGGAAATCAGGCTGCCGCCCTTGAGGTAAACCGATGGCACTGGAAATCGTCGAAATTGAGAAGGCTCGCGGTAATTTCTATTCACCTGCGGCCAACGTTCGAGTCAACGGGAAGAGTGTCGTTCGGGATCTGCACCTGGAGCTCACGAGTGTGACGGTCGAGAACCCCCTGGTCGGAGCGGATCGATTCACGTTCGTGATCAACAACGGGTTCGACATTTCGAAGAACGAGTTCCTGATTGCGGAAGATAAGACCTTACCGGAATTCTTCAAGCTCGGTTCGCCCGTAGAAATATTCATGGGTTACGGCGATCGAAGCAAGCTCGATCAGATCGTGATCGGAATCGTGACTGAATTGCAGACAAGTTTTCCAACGTCCGGCCTGCCACAACTCACCGTCAGCGGTTACGACTACTCTTTCTGTCTAACCAAAGGAACGGCGTCACGAAGTTATCCGAATAAAAAAGACAGCGACGTCGTGAGAGAGGTCGCAAGAGACTACAACCTGACTCCGCAGGTCGATGACACGCGAGTGGTCCTGCCGAATATTGAAAGGAGCCAGGAGAGCGCGGCGGAGTTTGTCCAAAAACTTGCCGGACGCAATGGCTTCGAATTCTTTGTCACTCAGAAGGATCTGTTCTTCCGAAAGCCCGCGAACGATCAACGCGGAGCGATCAAGCTTAAGTGGGGGCGCGGCCTGCTCACCTTTTCACCGGAAATCAGGCTCTCCGATCAGGTCACGGAAGTCGAAGTGCATGGATGGAACATCCAGACGAAGCGCGAGATTGTCGGGCGCGCGCGACGTGGCGACGAGCCGGGGCGTGATGCAAATCGATCGAGTGGAGCTGAGTATCTCGAGAGAGTGTGCAGCAGAAGAGAATCGACGCTGCGCGTACGCGAGCCCGTCTTCAGTCAACAGGAAGCGGACCAGCGCGCGCGCGCGATTCTGAAACGGCGGGCCGACGGCTTTGTCGGAGGCCGCGGTGAAACGATCGGCATTCCCGAGCTCAAAGCTAACGTGAATGTGACGCTGGATGGTCTCGGAAAGTTCTTCAATACGACCTTCTACGTTCGTCACACCACGCACACCGTCAACTCTTCGGGATACCGAACTTCATTTGATATCGGAGACACGACGATATGAACGACAGCTTTCCCTCAAAAGTCTTCGTGGAAAATGCAGCGCCAAAGGCGCGGCATATGAAAGCCAGGGGCAAGTGCGAAGCGCGTCGCCCCTGGTACACAAATCAAACGCCACCCAGCCCTGAAAAGGGCGTAATACCACGCGTTTATTTCGGCCCTTCAGGCCTGAACGGTGCGTACGGCATAAACCAGGGGCGACGCGCTTCGCGCTTGCCCCTGGCTTTCATATTCCGCGCCTTTGGCGCTGCATTACCTATACGTCGGATTGTTGAGGCAAATGTATGAACGACCTTGTGATGGGTGAGGAAATCGGCAGCGGCCGAGAACCGGGAATGATTCGCGGTGTGTCGGTGGCCGTGGTGGCCCAGAACAAGGACCCCGAAGGACTCGGACGCGTGAAGGTTCGATTTCCGTGGCGCGAAAATCCCGACGAAAGTCATTGGGCGCGTCTTGCAGTGCCGATGGCCGGGAACAATCGCGGTACATGGTTTCTTCCGGAAGTCGGTGACGAAGTGCTGGTCGCGTGTGATGCCGAACGAGTCGAACATCCTTACATCCTGGGTTCGCTGTGGAATGGTCAGGAGCCTCCGCCGGAGACGAACTCGAATGGCCAGAATGATATCCGCAAGATTCGTTCACGAAGCGGGCACGAGATCATCTTCGACGATGGTGCGCGAGGAAGGATCGATATTCATCTCAGCGATAACAAGCGAGTGCGAATGGATCCCGACGGGATTTTGATCAGTGACGATAAGGGAAACCAGATCGAGATCAAGTCAACACCTGGAACGATTTCCATTCAGAGCAACGCGAAGCTGTCGATTCAATCGAAGGTGATCGACATCAAGGCCGATGCGTCGATGACGCTTCAGGCCACGGGAACGCTGACGATCCAGGGTGCGCTTGTGAAGATCAATTAGGAGAGGCTGTCCGTGAGTAGTCTCATTCACACCGGGCTTTAGCCCGGTGATCGACCGAGAGATATGGATAGAAACCGTTGAAACGGTTTCAGAGTCATTGAGGTGCCTTTCCACCGGGCTAAAGCCCGGTGTGAATGATAGGAGAAAAACATGGGCCAACCGGCAGCACGCATTGGAGATCCGACCAGTCACGGGACGCCATTGGCACCGCGGCCGGGAAGGGTGAACGTTCTCATTGGCAACAGGCCGGCATGGCGGGTGGGCACGGATTTTCATGCCTGTCCGCTATTCAACGGATTGGTTCCGCACGTCGGCGGTGTTGTCGCAGTCGGCAGTGCGACGGTGTTGATTAACAACCTGCCGGCTGCACGCCAGGGTGATTTCGTTGCAGAAGCGCCGCCGAACACGATCCTGCTCGGCGAAGTAACAGTTTTGATCGGCTAAGGAAATCAATCTCATTCACACCAGGCTTTAGCCTGGTGATCGA
>JBIOUJ010000239.1:0-3383 GCA_044867025.1 Pyrinomonadaceae bacterium
GATTTGAATCTGCGTTCATCCGCGTTCATCTGCGGCTTATAAAAGATCCTATTCGGGCGTTTCGTCGCTTCCGGTCAATGTTTGCTGGCGAAGCGCGGCTGCGCCCAGTAAACCACCCATACCCATCGATTCAACCGCGCTGCTCGGCACCAACATCAAGGCGCCCTTCTCCTTCAAGCCTTCATACAACATGTTCATTGCTCGCAGGTGCAACGCAGTCGGATTGTCTCGATAAGACTGAGCGGCTGTTTCGAACGAGTGCGCGATCTCGACTTCGGCCTGGCCCAGGATTATTCGCGCTTGCTTCTCGCGCGCGGCCTGTGCCTCACGCGACATGGCATCCTGCAACGCCTGCGGAATTACAACGTCGCGCATCTCTACTGATTGAACTGTCACGCCCCAGGGGTTCGAACGTTCGTCAATCAGTTGCTGCAACTCTTCCTCGATCCGTTCGCGACCGCGCAACAGATCGGTCAGCGATGTTCTGCCGATGATGTCGCGAAGCCCGGTCTGCGCGGCCCAACTAACGGCTTGCGGATAGTTCTGTACTTCCAGCGCTGCCTTCTCAGGATCGTAAACCATCCAAAAGAGCACCGCGTCGACGTTCACCGGAACCGTATCCGACGTCAGCGTCTCCTCAGCCGCGAAACTCGTTGTGATTACTCTCTGGTCCACCCACGTTGAAACCGTATCGACAAACGGAATGATCCAGAAGAGACCAGGACCACGCAAACCGACATACCTGCCCAGCCTCAGGACCACGGCGCGTTCCCATTGCCGCGCGATCTTCGGCGACTGCGCGAGCAGTAATCCGAGTAGCAAGCCGGCGATGATGCCGGCAGGATGAAACATTAACCACGAGGCGAGTCCGCCCAGAAGAAACGGCGCGAGAAATGCCACGGCGGCTATTACGTTGACTTGTGGCGTCGTCGTTGCGGGCAGACCACTCCTGGTTTCAATCAGACTCGTAGACATTCTTCGTCTCCTTTTTGCGCCGGCTCTGAAGTTGCTCCAGCACGTCGTCGATCGAAAAGCCCATCGCACCGGCTTCTTCGAGGAAGCGGTCGACTAACTCATTCAAGTGTTTCTCGTGCTCTTCGCGATGGCTGATTGCAAACTGGCGGGCGCTCACAAACGTTCCCACGCCTCTTCGTGTTTCGAGGATTCCTGTGCGTTCCAACTCCGCGTAGACCTTGGCGACTGTGTTGGCGTTTACGCGCAGCTCGACAGCTAACTGACGAACAGTCGGTAGTTGTTCCCCGACCCTCAACCGTCCCGTGGCAATCGCGAAGCGAATGGCTCGCGTCAATTGCGCGTAGAGCGGCATCGGGTGCGAAGGGCTCAATGAGAAAATCTGGCTCATTTCAAGATTGTACTACGACAGTAGTACAAGTCGGGTTTCAGGTTTTTGTTAGCCGCAAATCTGCGGCTGATTTGGTGCGAATTAATTCCCTGTGCTATCTTGTCACGCTCTTAATCCTGCCAGTTTGTCCGCCTTTATAGGAGGAGTATGTCTACGCCTAACGCGAGCGCCGACGGTCACATCGGCAAAGTTGTGCAAATTATCGGGCCCGTTCTCGACGTCGAGTTTGAGACAGGTTATCTGCCTCCGATTTACCAGGCGCTGCGAGTCATTTCAGATGGATTCGATGTGCCTGTTCCGATCGACGTAATTGCCGAAGTGCAGCAGCATCTCGGCGAAGGCCGTGTGCGCACTGTTTCGATGAAGCCGACTGACGGCATGGTGCGCGGTATGAAAGCCATCGACACCGGTGGTCCGATCACGATGCCCGTTGGCGAGGGCACGCTCGGTCGTGTGCTCAATGTTATCGGCGAGCCGGTGGACACACTCGGGCCGGTCAAACACGACAAGCGCTATCCGATTCACCGTCACGCACCGAGTTTCGAAGAACAGTCGACCGAGTTGCAGATGTTTGAAACGGGCATCAAGGTCATCGACCTGATTCAACCGTTCTTACGCGGCGGCAAGATCGGTCTCTTCGGCGGCGCTGGCGTCGGCAAGACGGTTATCGTGATGGAGTTGATCAACAACATCGCGAAAGCTCGTGCAGGTTTCTCGGTGTTTGCCGGCGTCGGCGAGCGCACGCGTGAAGGAAACGACCTGCTGCGCGAGATGGTCGAGTCGCAGGTTATTCAGTTTGGCAACGAGTTCAACAAGAACCTGCACGACAGCGGAGCGTTTGATCTCTCGAAGGTCGACATGAACGCGATCGGGCAGTCGAAGGTGGCGTTGATTTATGGACAGATGACGGAACCGCCCGGCGCGCGTCTGCGTGTTGCGCTTTCGGGGTTGACCGTCGCCGAGTATTTCCGCGATCAGGGACTCGACGTGCTGCTCTTCATCGACAACATTTTCCGGTTCACGCAAGCTGGTTCTGAAGTGTCCGCGTTGCTTGGCCGCATGCCGTCCGCCGTGGGTTATCAACCCAACCTCGCGACTGAGATGGGCGAAATGCAGGAACGCATCACGTCCACGAAGACTGGCTCGGTCACATCGATTCAAGCGGTCTACGTACCGGCTGACGACTACACCGATCCGGCGCCGGCAACGACGTTCGCGCACCTCGACGCCGTCACGGCGCTCTCGCGACAGATCGTCGAGCTCGGTATTTACCCGGCGGTCGATCCGCTTGCATCATCGTCGCGCATTCTCGATCCGCGCATCATCGGAGAGGAGCACTACAACACGGCGCAGGACGTCAAACGCGTGTTGCAGCGTTACAAGGATCTCCAGGACATCATCGCGATTCTCGGTCTGGACGAACTTTCCGACGAGGACAAGCTGGTCGTTTCGCGCGCACGCAAGATTCAGAAGTTCTTCTCGCAACCGTTCTTCGTGGCCGCTCAGTTCACCGGACTCGAAGGCAAGTACGTCAAACTGGAAGACACCGTGCGAGGTTTCCGCGAGCTGGTTGACGGCAAGCACGACGATCTTCCGGAGCAGGCCTTCTTCATGGTTGGCACGATCGAGGAAGCGATCGAAAAAGCGAAGGCGATCGCGCAGTAAGGACTATGGCGGACAAAATTCAACTCGAAGTAGTCACACCCGAGCGGCGTGTTCTTGCTGAGCCGGTTGATATGGTTACAGTGCCTGGCCTGGGAGGGGAACTCGGAATTCTCCCGGGCCACACACCTCTGATTTCTCAACTGCAAACAGGTGTGCTGACATACGTTCAGGATGGGAAGAGTTCTCAGTTGAACGTGTCAGGCGGATTTGTGGAAGTGCACGACGATCACGTCTCGGTCCTGGCTGACACGGCTGAGTAGGGCCACAAAAAGGCACAGAAGTCACATAAAAAGAGCGCCTTACCTGAAAAATATTAAGAGCGCCTTACCTGAAAAAATATTAAGAGCGCCTTACC